>JBBQUN010000232.1:0-7603 GCA_038212405.1 Acidimicrobiales bacterium
TAAACGGGTCGAGGAACCCTTCGGATGGATCAAGACCGTCGGGGCTGGGCGCAAGGTCCGCTACATCGGTCAGGAACGAAACCGGGCCTGGTTCAAAATGGAAGCCGCGGTCTACAACCTGATCCGGATCTGCGCCCTCGACGCCGCTACCGCCTGAACCGGGCCACGCCGGGACAATCACCCGCCCCTGGTGGGGCCACCAAGACCTGCCCCACCCCAGACACCGCCCCGAAACAGCCGATCAGATCGGCCGAGACTCACCCCACACCACAGGCCCCGCTTTTCCGCATCCTGCTAGAGCTTGTCGGGGACCGGCGGCGAACGACTCTGCCAATGTCGTCGCGGCCGAGCCGGCGCTGTCGGGAGCGACCACCCTGTCGACCAAGCCAAGAGCCGCCGCTTCTTCACCAGAAACGCTGCGGCCGCTTAATAAGAGCTCCAGCGCTGGCCCGCGGCCGATCAGATGCGGCAGGCGCTGTGTGCCACCTGCGCCCGGCAGCAGCCCGAGCCTGATCTCTGGCACCCCGAGTTTCGCTGTCGAGCTGGCCACCCGAAAGGTGCAGGCCAGCGCCAGCTCGAGTCCGCCGCCGAGGGCCTGGCCCTCGATGGCTGCTATCGAGACACAAGGATGGCTGCCGATGCGCTCGATAACCGCCCGGAGGCGAGTGAGGTAGTCGGTGAATCCGGCGCCGTCGACCGAGACCAACAGCTTGAGGTCAGCTCCGGCGGCGAAGAAGCCGTCGACCGCTGACGCGAACACGATGGCCCTCACGGCACCATCAGCCGTAACCTCATCGAGGGCGGCGTCGAGGGCGGCAATGACGTCGTTGCTGAGGGCATTGGCCGGCCCGTTGGTCAGAGTGATCGTGGCCACGCCGGATTGGCGTCGAATACCAACGACGGGGTGCCTCGTATCCGTCACCGGAACTGACCGAAATCGGGAGTCCGCCGCTCGTTGAAGGCGGCAACGCCCTCCGCCGCTTCGTCGGTTTCGACGAAAAGCTCGAGGGTGTTGAACGCCATGGCACCGACGCCGGCGATGTGTTCGGTCTCGGCATTGAACGAATGTTTCAACACCTTCAGCGCGGTCGGCGACAGAGCCAGGGCCTCGTCGGCCCATGAGCGAACCGTTGAGCGAAGCTCGGACATCGGAACGACCGCGTTCACCAGGCCCCACCGTTCGGCCGTCTCGGCATCGTATTGACGGCAGAACATCCAGATTTCCCTGGCCCGTTTCTGTCCGATGATTCGGGCCAAATAGGCCGACCCGAAGCCGGCATCGAACGATCCGACCCGGGGGCCGGTCTGTCCGAATTTGGCGTGATCGGCGGCGATGGTGATGTCGCACGTCACATGCAGTACGTGACCGCCGCCGATGGCGAAGCCGTTCACAGCAGCGATCACCGGCTTGGGGAGATCGCGAATGAGTCGATGCAACGCCTCGACTTCGAACAAGCCGGTCTCGGTGGGTCCGTAGTCGCCCGTTTCGCCCCGCTGTTTCTGATCGCCGCCGGTGCAAAAAGCCTTCTCGCCTGCACCGGTGAGACAAACCACACCAACCGCCTTATCGGCCCAGGCCGCTTTGAAGGCACGAATGAGTTCATCGACGGTGCGGCCCCGGAACGCGTTGTACCGCTCGGGCCGATTGATCGTGATCCACGCCAGGCCGTCGTCTACCTCGTAGGTGATGTCCTCGAGCTCGTCCATGCTCACACTCATCGGGTTTCTCTCCTCGCGATTGTTCTCATCATGACTCTTCCTGTTGGTCGTGTGCCGACAGCACGGCTGGAGCGATGCGGCGATGAAAGCCCTCGTATGGGGCCAAACGATCATGGTGCTCGATGTCGATCAGGCCGTTCATGAGATCGCTTCCGCCAGCGATCAACCACTCCTGACCAGTGACGTAGGCAGCCGCCTCGGACAGCAAAAACACGACGGCGGCCGAGACCTCGGCCTCGGTCCCGTTGCGTTGAGCCAGCGTCAGCCTTGGCAGCAAGGACAATCGCTCGTGGAACGGCTCCCCCTCATAGGTGTCGTAGCCGCTGGAGGAGATGAACCCGGGGGCCACGGCGTTCACGCGGACACCGGACGAGGCCCACTCAACGGCCAGGGTTTTGGTCAGGTTGGCCATCGCCGCCCGGGCTGCGCTCGAGTGGCTCATCAGGGGAATGCCTTTCCCGTGATCGGCGGTGATGCTCACGACGGCGCCACCGTGGTTCTTGAACGAGGCGTGGTAACAGGCCCGTGAAACGTTGAATCCTCCGAGCAGGTTGTTCCGCACGACGGCATCGAACCCGTTGGCCGAGATGCCGGCGGCCAGTGAGCTGAACTGACCTCCGGCGTTGTTAACCAGGCCGTCGATTCGACCGCACCTGGCGATCACCTTCTCGACCGCACCAACCACGGCCTGCTCGTCACGGATGTCGCCGGTGACGTAGCTGGCCGACCCGCCATCCTCGACGATCTCGCTGACCGTCGCCTCGAGTGGTTCGATTCGGCGGCCCCACAGCACCACCGATGCCCCGAGCGCCGCCAACTCGTGGGCGATGCAGCGCCCGATGCCCGTGCCGCCACCGGTCACGACGAGCGTACGACCTTCGAACAACCCGTCTTTGAATACCGAGTTGTATGAATTCTCGGCTGACACCATCAGCCGATCATGCTGTAGCCACCGGACACCGACAGGACCTGGCCGGTGATGTGTCCGGCAACGGCATCCGAAGCGAGGAATAGGACGGCGTTGGCAACATCACGTGGTCGGCCGAGTTTGCGCAGGGGCAGAGACCGAGCCACTTTCTCGAGCTGGTCGGGCGTGAACATGTCGTCCTTGTTGCGCCACATGCTCTCGGCCCCGACCTCCTCTGGCTCCTCGGGAATCGTCACGCCGGGACAGACAATGTTGCAACGGATGCCTGCCCTGCCGTTCTCCTTCGCGATCGTCTTCATGAACGAGTTGACCGCTGCCTTCGCTCCGCCATAGACGGCCTCACGAGCCTCCCCTTGTCGACTGGCATCTGACGAGATCGAGACGATTGAGCCCCGCTTCTGCGGAACCATGTGACTCAAGGCAGCGCTCGTGCAGTTGATCACCCCGAGGTAGTTGATCTCGATCACCTTCTTCCAGAAGTCCGGCGTGGTGTCCGTGAAGAACATGAGCTGATCCCAGCCAACACAGTTGACCAGGACATCGACGCCGCCATGAGCTTCGACCGCGGCGGCCAGGAGCGCTTGGGCCTGCGCCAGGTCGGTCACATCGGTGGGGACATAGTGGGCATCAGTGGCGCCGACGTTCCTGGCTGCTGATACCACCTGCTCGGTCTGGGTTGCGTCGATGTCACCGAGCGTCAGGCTCGCTCCCTCGTTCGCGAAGGCCAGGGCGATGGCTCGCCCGATGTTCGAGCCGGCGCCGGTGACCACGACCGAACGGCCTGTAAGTGCCAAATCCATTTGTGGTACCCCCGGTGAGCGATGTTTTGCGTGCGTGATGAGACTACCAATCGACGAGGCGCGAGTTCCAAGACTGTCACATCCACCCGCATTCGCTCGGACGACTGGTCTGTTCGGATCAAGTTCCCAGAACGCTCCATATTGAGACATGTGTGGAACCCTGTATCGTAGAATCGATGACCCCGCGCGAGGTGATGCGGTGTTCTTCGAAACCACGCTGACCACTGACCACTGACCACTGACCACTGACCACTGACCGCATCGCGGCGGCTATCAACCGTGTCCCACCGGTCCCGCAATTCGGGCCGAAGTCAGACTGGAGAACGAAGAACATGACGATCGACCAAACCGACGCACGCAAGGCGCAGACCGGCGCCCCCGACGCGGAGCACGATGTGATCATCATCGGTGCTGGTGTGTGCGGCATCTATCAGCTCCATCGGCTCCTCGAGCTCGACCTGGACGTAACGGTGTTGGAGGCCGGATCGGGGCCAGGTGGAACCTGGTATTGGAATCGGTATCCCGGCGCCAGATTCGACTCCGAGAGCTACACCTACGGCTATTCGTTCTCCGACGAGCTCCTGCAAGAGTGGGACTGGAGCGAGCGCTTCGCCTCCCAGCCCGAGACACTCCGATACCTCAACCACGTCGTCGACAAGTTCGACCTCCGTCCGCACATGCAGTTCGGGTGCAAGGTGGAACGAGCGATCTATGACGACCAGACTCGGACATGGAAGGTCGAAACCGCGGACGGACGTTCGCTTCGATGCCGGTTCTTGATGACAGCCCTCGGTCTGTTGTCAGCGGCCACGATGCCCAAAATCGAAGGCGTCGAATCGTTCCTGGGGCAGTCATTCCACACCTACTACTGGCCCAAGGAACCGGTTGAGCTCGCCGGCAAACGAGTGGCGGTGATCGGCACCGGTGCCACCGGCGTGCAGATCATCGCCGAGATCGCCGACAAAGTCGACGACCTCACCGTTTTCCAGCGCCGCCCGAACTGGTGTGCACCGCTGCACAACGGGCCGATCACCGACGAAGAGCAATCGAGGATCAAGGCTTCCTACGACGAAATTTTCGAGCGCTGTGCTCAAACCCCTGGTGGATTCATTCATGGACCCGATGGGCGAAAAATGTTCGAGGTGCCAACAGAGGAACGACTGGCGTTCTGGGAAGAGCTCTATGCCTCACCGGGATTCGGCGTCTGGCTCGGGAACTTCCGTGAGGTGCTGATGGATGCGAGAGCAAATGCCGAGTTCTCCGAGTTCATCGCCAACAAGATTAGGGATCGGGTCGATGATCCAGTGCTCGCGGAAAAGCTTATCCCCGTCGACCACGGATTTGGAACCCGACGGGTCCCCCTGGAGACCCGTTATTACGAGGCCTACAACCGCGACAACGTGCATTTGGTCGACCTCAACGACACACCCATCGAGCGCATCACCCCGACCGGTATCGAGACGAGCGAGCGCACCTACGATTTTGACCTGATCATCTATGCCACTGGGTTCGATGCGGTGACGGGTTCCTTTGACCGCATCGATTTCATCGGAAGCGAAGGCCGGAAACTCCGAGACAAGTGGGCCGATGGACCTGTCACCTACCTCGGGCTACAAGTCGGTGGCTTCCCGAATCTGTTCACCCTGGCGGGCCCAACGGCCGGCTCGGTGTCGACCAACTTTCCCCGCGGCATCGAAACCGGTGTCGACTGGGCCACGGATCTGGTGAAACACGTCCTGGCGAACGACATCACCCGAGTCGAACCAACACCCGAGGCCGAGGCGGAGTGGACCGAGCACGTCCGGGAGATGTCCGGCATTTCGTTGATGAGCACTGCCCGCAGCTGGTTCAATGGCTACAACTCCAATGTCGAGGGCCACGACAAGATCCGTCACATCATCTACAACGGCGGTGCCCCGCGGTATCGGCAGTGGTTGGAAGAGGCAGCCGCAGACGGATACGCCGGGTTCGTCATGGACTGAGAATCCCACGTGCGCCGGCTCGCTACCTCAGGGCTTGAGTCCGAGGCTGCGGGCGATGGCGTTGCGTTGGATCTGGCTGGTGCCGCCCGAGATGGTGGCCACGATTGACTCTCGGTACCGAAAGCTCATGACACTTTCGGTTGAAAACCCGTAGCCGCCCCAGATCTGCATGCCTTCTCGCGCCGCTCTGACGTAGAGCTCGGATCCGAACAGCTTCGCCATCGATCCCTCGGCCGTGCAGGGCAGGCCGTTGTCCAGCATCCAGGCAGCCCGGTGGCCGAGTAACCGGGCGGCGTCCACGTCGGTTTGGAGGTTGGCCAGACAGTGGGCGAGCGCTTGGAAATCTCCGATTCGTTTGCCGAATTGTTGTCGTTGCTTGGCGTAGGCCAGTGCGTCGTCGATGGTCGCCTGGGCGGCACCGACATACCCGCCCGCCAGCAATACTCGCTCCAGTTCGAGCCCTGACAGCAGCACGGTCCAACCGTCGTTCAGGCCACCGACCAGATTGTCCTTCGGCACGACGACATCAGTGAGTGACACCGAGTTCGTGCCGAGGATGTGGCGAGCCAGCGTCGGGATTCGGCGAATCTCGACTCCCGGCGTCGTCGGATCGATGATGAGTAGGCTGATACCTTGCCGGGCTGCGGCGTCACGGTCGGTGCGGACATACATGGCGAGCAGGGTGTTCGGCAGTCCGGCGCCGGTGCACCACATCTTCTCGCCGTTCACGACGAAGTGATCGCCATGGTCGGCGGCGTGCGTGCGAATGGACGCCACGTCGCTACCGGCATCGGGCTCAGAGATCGACACGGCAAACCGCGTGGTGCCCGAGACGAGGTCAGGCACGAGTTCGGCCCGTTGGCGGGGAGTAGCGAAGCGATAGACCGACAGCGCAGCGATCAGGCTCGCGATATAACACATGGCCACATCGAAGCTGGCTCGTCCAAGTTCTTCGGCGATGATCGCCATCTCCATGGCCCCGCCATCGGCGCCACCATCAGCCGGGTCGAACGCCAGAGCCAACCAGTCGAGCTTGGCCATGCCCTCGAACAACTCCGGCGGGAAGTGGCTTTCGTCGTCCCATTGTTTGGCCACTTCGGGCGGACATGTCCGGGCCACAAAGGCACGTGCCGTGTTCTGTAATAGTTGCTGTTCGTTGCTCAGCGCGAAGTCCACAGGATTTACTCGCTCTCGTCGGTGAAGAAGTTCAGAGGTTCGATTCCCGGCACCGAATCCACGGAAGATGCCGTTGAGGCCGAACGCGGCAGAGGCCACTCCGGGTCGGCCCTCGAGCAGGCGGGGCGGCATGCTCCTGCAGACCCTTTGGTGTCCACCTGCCGTCGGTGATCAAAAGGTCTCCGACGCCATCGACCAGCAGTCGAAAAGCCCCAACGGTCGGTGACCGAATCGCTGTTGGCTGTCGCCTGACCACCCATGGCCTCGATCTCAGCAACCACCTCAGCCGCCGGCCCTGCATCCGAGCCAGTGCCGCCAAGGGCACCGCCCAGGTCGGTGACCACAATGGACGCGCCCACCGCTGCCATTGCCAGGGTGTGTTCACGGCGGAGACCCCGGCCGGCTCCGGTGAGGATCGCCACTCGTCCGTCGAGCAAACCCATGTCCATACTCCTGATTCGGTTGCTGGGTGCTCTCGCCGTGGCGGCTCGAAGCCTGGTCCCAGCAGTATCGATGAGACAATACCACTGGGCTGCATCATCACTATCGGTCGATTGCGGAGTTACGCAGGTTTAGGTTGGGCTGAGTGGAAGGGGCAGCCTCCCGGGGGACGTGTCGCTGTCAGGAGGCGTGGTGCCGTAATCACCGATCCCATCTAGCGGGTGCGTGACAACGCGATCCGACGAGGACAAGTTCGTCATTTGTGCCGATGAGTGGACCAGCATCTAACAGGGTGCGGAAATTCGGTTGGGGTGCTCGCGTTCGGCGCTTGGATCGAAAAGAATGGGTGTATGCGTGGAACGTCTGAGCGGCAGTTGTCGATGTTGTCGTCGTTGTCGACGGAGGATCTGATCCCGGCGGATCATCCGATCCGTCGGATCCGGGTCGTGGTCGACGAGGTGCTGGCCGGTCTCGATGACGAGTTCGACGCCATGTACGCGGCGTCGGGTCGCCGGTCGGTGCCGCCGGAGACCCTGTTGAAGGCCACCGTGTTGATG
>JBBQUN010000233.1:0-7600 GCA_038212405.1 Acidimicrobiales bacterium
AACGGACGCAATACCTGACGTCGATCGCCGTCACCGCGTCGGTCGGCGACCACACTCGAACGGCAGCAACCGAAATGGCGGGGTGGGATGACAGCGCTTGCTCGACCTCGCTCGGGTCGAGGCGAATCCCGCCGATCTTCAGCTGTTCGTCGGCCCGGCCCAGGTAGACGAGCGTGAGCGGATCACCGACCAGGCGGACGAGGTCGCCGGAGCGATACCAACGCCGACCACCCATCTCGACGAACGGATCGGCACTGGTCTGATCGGCACCGGTCTGATCACCAACGAGGTAGCCCGACGTGACACCAGCATGGCTGATGTACAGCTCGCCAACCGCACCAATCGGCACCGGCTGTCGGTAGGTGTCGAGGACGGCCAATCGAACACCGGGGGCGGGAACACCGATCGGCACGTCGGCCAGCGGTTCACCGCGCTCGGGTGTCACGGCGTCAGCGCCCAGCATCGCCGGATCGGCGCGGTGGATCATGCAGCCGACAACGGCTTCGGTCGGTCCGTACTCGTTGAACAACACCAGATCGCCACGCCACTCCCATAGGCGGCGGGCGAGGCGACTGGTGAACGCTTCACCGCCGACCACGAGGGTGCGCAATCCATGGTCGACTGGGATCCAGCGAAGCAAGAGGTCGAGGTGCGACGGTGTCGCTTTTGCCCAGGTGATGTCGGCTCGATCGGCGATGGCGCGCACCGCTGCCGGCCCATCGGCCTCGATCACCACGACCCGTCCGCCGGCCAGGAGCGGTGCGAACAGGGCGGTAACGGTCAGGTCGAAGGTGAGGGCGGTGAACAGGGCCGCGACCGGTGGTGTTTCGAAATACGACGTTCGGGCGAAGTCGACGTAGCCGGCCAGTCCCCACTGGCTGATCGGCACGCCCTTTGGCTCACCGGTCGAACCCGAGGTGAACAACAGGTAGGCCTCGTCGTTTGGATCGATTGGCAATCGTTCGAACGGCACTCGTTCGAACGGGACTCGTTCGAACGGCACTGGTTCGAACGGGACTGCTTCGAACGGGACTGCTCCGCTCGAATCGATGAGGGGGCCGGTCGCTCCCTCAGAGGTCAGGGTGAGCACCGTGCCTGCTCGGTCGATCAGCGAATCGAGGCGGGCTCGCGGTTGCAACGGATCGAGCGGGACAGAGGAGGCACCGATCGTCATGACCGCGTAGATGTCGATCACCGTCGACACCGTCCGGCCCTGTTCGATCGCCACCCGATCGCCACGTCGCACGCCGAGCGCCGCCAGCGCAGCGGCACGGGCATCGACCCGCTTCCACAGTTCGACACCGGTGAGTTGCTCGCCACCGTCGCACGACTCGATGACGGTGTCGGTGCGTTGACTCACGGCGCTACGTAGTTGCTCGATCACCGGGCCACGAGGGTCGGCCGCTTCCGGTCCGCTCCCCCAGGCAACGATTCGCTGTGCTTCTTCGGGGGTGAGGAGCGAACGTTCGCCAAGCGGCGCATCGAGGTCGCCAAGGAACACGTCGAACGCGGCGAGGAAATGGTGCGGGGCGGCAACCGCATGCTCGGGACCAACCGCCGCCTCGTTCAGATCGAGTGCCAACTGGAGCCCCGGCGCGGTGTCATTGCCAGAGGCCGCGCCTCCGACGGCAGAGGCCGCGCCTCCAACGGCAGAGGCCGCGCCTCCAACGGCAGAGCCGTAGCCGGTGAGTTGCACTCGCAGCAGATGCGACGGGTCGGTCGCCCCGGGATGGATCCACCTGGTGGTGGAAGGGATCGGACCAAAGTCGCCGTAACCCATGTTGGGAATGACGTTGACGACGGTCTCGAAGTCGGCAGGCGCAGTGCGACCGACGTCGGCGTTTCGTAGCGTGGTGAGGACGGAACGGCCGATGCGCTTGTGGAGTGAGCGGGCCGTGTCATTGGGTTCGATGACGATGTCGACACCGAAGACGTCCATCACCGGGCCGATGACGGCACGTGCCTGCGGTGTCGAACGGTTGTGCACCGGCATGCCGATCGAGAAGCGGTCGCTGCCGGTGAGGCGATGAAGGTACAGCGCCGCCGTCGACATCATGAGGGTGGTCCAGCCGAGTTCGACGCTCAACATGCGCAGATCGTTGCCGAGTCGCTCCTCGGCAACGCTCAGCCGATCGCCGGGGTCGACCTCGACTCGACGGCTCAGCGGGGTCGGCGTCGTAACCGCCTGGTACAGCCGACCGATCTTCGGGGCATCAACACGAGTCGCCCAGAAGTGGTCGATCTTGGCCGACCGGGTCGACGGCTCGCGCCGGGCCTGTTGTCGATACCACTGGTAGTAGCTCGATGGAGCAGCGCCGTCCCCAGCAGGTGCCGTCTCCTCAGACGACAGCCCTTCGGCGAGCGCCTCCTCATGCAGCAGCGTCTGATACTCCTCGCCAACGTTGGCGAAGACCTTGGCCGAGGAGGTGGCGTCGATGGCGACGTGGTGAAAGGCCAGGTACCACGAGCTGGTCCCGTCGCCGTGGCGGAGCAGGACCGAATCGGCCGGCCCCACCGACAGGTCGATCGGCGTGCTGGCCCGTTTGGCCGCCCAGTCGTTCACCGCCGCTCGGTCGAGGTCGATCACGTCGGTACGAGGGAGCGCGTCGGCGGTTGCCGGTGACACCTGGGCGACGGCGATGCCGTCGACGTCGTCGATCCTGGTTCGCAGCGCGTCGAATCGAGCGACGACGTTCGCGAACGCCTTCGACAAGCGCTCGGGGTCGACCGGACCGTCGAGGTGGGACACCAGCGCCATGTTTTGATGCGGCGCGTTGGGGTGGCGCCGCTGCGACGCAAGCAGGCCCCGCTGCATGGGGGTGAGCTGCGTGCCCAGCCGGACGGGGGTGACGGAGGGATCGGTCATGGTTAGGTCGTCACGGTTCGGTCGTCATGGTTTGGGTCGCTTTGGTTTGCCGCCATCCGATCGACGAACGCCACCATCAGGTCGACGGTCTGGAAATGCTCGAGGATCACGTCGCCCGGGTCGATCTCGATACCGAGACGATCTTCGAGCCATTCGACGATCTGGACGACGCCGAGCGAATCGACGAGTCCGGTGAGGAGGAGATCGGTGTCGCCGACTACGACGATCGACGGGTCGAGGGTGATCTCGTCGTTGATGAGGCCAAGGAGCTCATTGCTCAGATCTGCGTTCATGCTTGGCCCTCTGACCCTTCGGTGTGTGTCTCGTTCGCCGTAGGAGTCGCTGCTCCAGCCGACGCCTGCGGGGGCAGCCGTAGCTCGGACCGCACCTGGCGCCCGTCGATCTTTCCGCTGGAAGTGGTGGGCATGGATGCGCGTTCAACGAACGAACTCGGCAGTGCGGCGGCCGAGACTCGTGTGGCGACCCAGCGACGGAGCGCGCGCTCGTCGAAGATTTCACCGTCGCGCATGACAACGGCCGACAGCAATTCGTCGGAGGCCTCGTTGGGTCCCACTACTGCGTGCAGCACGCCGGGTGCGGCGGCAACGACGGCTTCGATCGATTCCAGTTCGAGTCGCACGCCGCGGACCTTGACTTGGTGGTCACGGCGCCCGTAGAAGCGAAGCGAGCCGTCAGGATCGAGGCGAACGAGGTCACCGGTGCGATACCAATCGGGTCCGTCGTCGCGTGGCATCGAGAGGGCGGCGTCGAGTTCGGGTCGCTGCCAGTAGCGCAGCATCCGGGTGGGGGCCGAGACGACCAGCTCGCCAACGTCGCCGTCAGGCACCGGCGTCGAACGGTCTTCGCCGACGATCATGATGTCGACCCCGGTTGCGGGATGGCCAATCGGTGTCTCACCAACCTCGGGTCGTGGCGCTTCGCGGAGGTGGTGGTGGGTGATGGCGTTGACCTCGGCCGGACCGTACACATTGGTGATGAGGACGCCGGGGAACCGGCCCATCAGCCTGCGCAGTCCCTCGATCGGGTAGACCTCGCCGCCATAGGCGATCGTGTGCAGCGTCGACAGATCGCGCTCGTCGAGCAAGCCCCGTTCGACGATCTGCTGAAGCATGTACGGGACGCCGTACCAGATGGTGCAGGCCGCAGCCGAGACGCGGTCGGTGAAGGTGGCGGGGAACCGGAGTTCGGCCTCGGAGAAGATGGCCGATGCGCCTCCGACGTAGGGCATGGCGTAGAGCTCGAGCGTCGACATGTCGAAATGGAGTGGCGTCATCGCTGCGAGCACGTCGCTCGAGGCGAGGCGGTACTCCTCGGCGCACATGGCGGCGTACGCCAGCCCGCTGGCGTGACTGTGGAGGATCCCCTTCGGCTCGCCAGTCGAACCCGACGAGTAGATGATGTACGCCGGGGCGTCACCGGTCGGTGGTGTCGGGAGTTCGATGTCTCGAACGGCGATGGCAGCTTCCATCGCCACGTCTTCGATCACGATGCGAAGCCCGGGGGCGGTGGTGTCGAGGTCGAGTTTTGCCAGCACGGTGGGGTCGCCGATCACGGCGGTGGGGTTGGCGTCGACCACGAGCGGTTGGAGCACCGAGCCGGGGGCCAACGGATCGAGGGGAACGGCGATGCCACCGGCTCGCAGTGCACCGTGCACGGCCATGAACGAGCAGACGCTCTTTCGACGGGCGATCATCACTCGGTCGCCTGGTTGCACGCCGGCGTCGACGAGCATTCGGGCCACAGTGCCGGTTCGCTCTTCCGCTGCTGCGTAGCTGATCCTCACGACGGTGCCGTCGTCGATGCGATCGACCAGTACGGGCGCGCTCGGGTTGCGTCGTGCCCCCTCGACGAGGAGCGATGCCAGGCTTTGGATCACAGGACTTTGGATCACAGGACTTTGGATCACACGACTTTCAATCACTGCTTCATGGTAGGAAACCTGGCCTTGCGACATGAGAGCAGATTCGCCCTCCGTTGCGCATTGCCTGCTGGGGCATGATTGTCTGCACCTATGGCAATCCTCGAGAGCACCGACAACTCCCAGATCGATCTTCGTGAAACCGCCCGAGCGAGCGCTCGGGTGACGGCGCTCGACGCCATGCTCGATCCGACCCATCCGATCAAGATGGCCATGGCCGACCTGGCCGCAGGCTTCGCGCTTCCCGCCGACACGGTCACGTTCGATGCCGATGCCTGGGCGCTTGCGGCGTCGCACGGCATCCTCGGGCTGTTGGTCGATCCGGCCCACGGCGGCCAGGGCCGATCCATCGTCGAGGCGCTCCTGGCCTTCGAGGGGTTGGGATTCGGCACCGATTCACACGGCACCGTGTTCGCCATTGCTTCGCAGGTGTTCGCCATGCAGCGGGCGCTCGAGAGTGCGGGTTCGGTGCAGCAGCTCGAGCGGTGGATGCCGTCGCTGGTCGACGGCTCGGCCATCGGGTCTTTCGCCATGACCGAACCCGGTGCCGGTTCCGACACGGCGGGCATCACCACACTGGCAACCCCGGTCGAGGGCGATGCTGAGCGTTGGACACTGGCCGGGGTCAAGACGTGGGTGACGCTCGCACCGCAGTGCGACGTGTTGATCGTGTTCGCAACGACCGATCCGAGCAAGGGCCGCTGGGCCCAAACCGCGTTCCTGATCGAGTCGGATCGGACAGGTGTCGAGATCGGTCCCGCGATCCCCAAGTCCGGACTTGCCGGCTGTCCGTTCGCCGAGGTGCATCTGCACGATGTGGTCGTTGGCATCGACGATGTGCTTGGCAAGGTCGGCGCCGGGGGCAGTGTGTTTTCGAACGCGGTCGATGCCGAGCGGGCGTTCCTCTATGCCGCGCAGCTCGGAGCGATGGAACGCACGCTCGACAAGACGATCCTTCGGGCCCGCACTCGTGAGCAGTCGGGGCAGCAGATCGGCAAGTTCCAGGCGGTGTCACATCGCATTGCCGAGATGAAGCTGCGCCACGAATCGGCTCGGCTGCTGGTCTACAAGGCGGCGGCTCTGCACGAATCGGGCCGGTCGATCACCATGGCCGGCGCCCTGGCCAAGCTGGCCTCGTCAGAGGCAGCGGTGCAGTCGGCGATCGACGCTATCCATGTGCACGGCGCCGAGGGATACACCCTCGATCTCGGCATCGAAGCCGACCTGCGCAACGCCGTTGGTGGCCTCGCCTATTCGGGAACGAGCGACATCCAACGCAACATCGTCGCCGGCCTCCTCGGCGTCGACCGCCCCCTGCGCAAGCAGCGATAGCACTGCGAAGGCAGCGGTGAATCCAATCCTCCAAGAAATCAGCAAGTTTCGGAACCGCTGAGGTCCAACGACCCGCTGCTTCCGAGATGCCACCATCCGATGATGGAACCCAAAGAGTCGAAGCCTTGTACTCCTGCCGGATTTCCAGGATCTGGGTCTTTTCGGTATGCAGCCACAACCCGAGCGGTTACCAGTGTGGCGGCAGCTAGATCACGGGCCTGGACGGCCCGTTCCTGGTCGAGGCACACGCATGCCCATGGATGTTGATGGGTACTCGTACTCAGGACTCGACGGGCTTGGCCGGAAACGACTTCGAGGGGATGGGGGCCGATGCCGAGGACTGCGGTTACAGGAGCAGGATCTGGATATTGGACACAGCGCCGATCCCTTCCGGATCGACCACCTGGGCCATGAGATAGTTGTAACCCGCAATGTTGGACTGTTTGGTCAACGTCAACGGAACGTTAGCCCTACCGCTGGAGTCGAGCGTGACTGTCAGCAGTTGATATGCGATGGCGCTGTTCGCTTCGTACGGATCGACGTTGTAGCCGCCCCCTTCGATAAACAGCCCTGCTTCCAAACGAAGCAACTTGACGGTCGCCCCTGCCGGCCCTTCGACGGTGATGGTCTGGGCTGCCCCGGTAACGGTGACCGGATCGCGCCCGCCGTTGAACGAGATGTCCGGCACACCGGGGCTCGAGGTTCCGATTCGTGCAACCGATCCGGCGGCGCTTCCATCGCCGAAGCTTCGCCCTGACAACACCGAACCGTCGCCGAACGATGCATGGAGGGTAAGGCCGGACAGTTCCAGACCCGAGACGCTACCCGAGTCGTTCGGTCCGGGGGGTGCCGTGCCCTTGATCGAGGATGGGTCGACGTCGATCGAGAACGTGATCGTCTCGCCAGGGTCGAAGCCCGTGAAGGTGAGCACCAGGCCCTGGTAGCCGTCTGCCCCGTTCACGCCGTTGAGCGGCCTGGTGAAGGCGCTGACCACCGACGCCACACCGCCCTTACTATCGAGCACGAAGCCCTTGCCTCGAGTGTCACCTGCGGTTGCGTTCGGATCGAAGACGAGGTCCCGCAGGATCGAAGTCGAGATGTCGATGTCCACCCCGCTGAGGGTCTCGGTGCCGTTGTTCGTGAGAACGAACGACCCCGCAGTGAACGTGCTGGCATTGATGTTCGAGATACCCGCTTGGATCGAGAGGACCGCAGCCGGATCCGGCGTCACCGGAGGCGGCGGCTCCACGTCGATGGGCGACACCGTCCAAGAGAACGACGCCGTACCCGAACCACCGACACCATCGGACACCGTGACCGTCACCGCATACGGCGACGACACGCTCGCATCGGCTGCCAACGTCCCCGACATCACACCCGACGACGAACCGATCGACACCCCCGACGGCAAACCCGTCGCCACATACGACAACGAGTCACCATCGGCATCCGACGCCGTCACC
>JBBQUN010000234.1:0-7567 GCA_038212405.1 Acidimicrobiales bacterium
ATGCATCTGGTTGCCAAGTTGGGCGAAGCAAATGGAGTCGGCGTTCGATGCGTTCTTCCGCCACGAAGAGCGGCTCCAGTCACTCGAACTCCGCCCGACCGAATACATCGAACGCCAGATCCGGGTCACGCCATACCCCACCGAAGACATCGGCTGGGTCACCGAGCAGATGGGTCCGAATGTCCTGTTGTTCAACACCGACTATCCCCACGTCGAGGGTGGCCGCCGACCCTTCGAACGGTTCGAACGCAGCCTCGGGGACGTGCCCGAGTCGACCAAGCAGCGTTTCTATGCCGATAACTTCTTGGATCTCATGGGAACCGCGGTAGCGGCGCTGCTGTGAGCGTTGGCCTTCGATCGACGGGACCAAGAACGTCGGAGTGAACGAAGCCCCCGGTCGGCCAACGAGAGGAACTCGGCGGATGGCACGGCTGGTCGGCGGCAGTCTCGCCGTGTTCACCGGCACAGGCCACGCCGATGCCGGCGGTCATGTGGTGGAGCCTGCTGTCGAGGTCGAAGGGTTGCTCGAACGCTCGAAGCACTCGCTGAGCAAGCGCCTCGACGTCTTCGGTGCTCTGCGCAGACGGGATGAGGACCGTGAATTCATCGCCGCCGAGCGAGTGGATCGCTGCTGTCGTACGACCGACGGGGCAGCGCCCAGTCGATGACGCGCGACATCTAGAGGTTCATGGTTCGAGGATCGACAGCAGAGTCGAAAACGGTTGGGATATCTGGGCGAAAGACCCAGACACCCGACGATCAGTTGTTGATCGTCGACTGGAGTGAGCCGCCCTCGTCGGCAAGCTTGCGCAGCAACGGTGACAGCACCCAGTGATCGCCGCCAAGACGGTCTGAGTAGTCGGCGATCTTGTCGGCAACCTCGGACAGTCCGACGGTGTCGGCCCAGAACATGGGGCCGCCGCGATAGACCGGCCAGCCGTAGCCATTGACCCAGACGACGTCGATGTCGCTACCGCGGATGGCGATCTTCTCTTCCAGGATCTTTGCGCCCTCGTTGACCATTGGGTACAAGCAGCGCTCGAGCACTTCGGCGTCGGTGACCTCACGCTGCTCGATGCCCTGGCTGGCCGCGAAGTCGCGGATCATCTGCTCGACCTCGGGATCGGGGGTCGAGGCCCGAGTCTCGGGATCGTAGGTGTAGTAGCCCTTGCCGTTTTTCTGGCCCCGGCGACCGCTCTCACACATCAGTTCTCGCACGTTCGAGCTCGTCGAGTTCTCGGCCTTCCAGCCGATGTCGAGACCGGCGAGATCGCTCATGGCAAACGGACCCATGGGGAAGCCGAAGTCGAAGAGCACACGGTCGACCTGGGCCGGCGTTGCTCCCTCCAGGATGATCTTGTTGGCTTCGATGCCGCGCTGGAACAGCATGCGGTTGCCGACGAAGCCGTGGCACACGCCGACCAGAGCGGCGATCTTGTTGATCTTCTTGGCGATGGCCATCGACGTGGCGACGGTGGTATCGGAGCTCTTGTCGCCGCGGACGACCTCGAGCAGTTTCATCACGTTGGCCGGTGAGAAGAAGTGGAGACCGATGACATCTTCGGGCCGGCTGGTGGCGGCCGCGATCTGGTTGACATCGAGCGCCGACGTGTTCGACGCCATGATGGCACCGGGCTTACAGATCTGATCGAGCTCGGCGAAGATGCTCTTCTTCAGATCGAGGTCTTCGAAGACGGCTTCGATGACCATGTCGCAATCGGCGAAATCTGCCTTGTCGGTGGAGCCGGTGATGAGCGCCATGCGGGCGTTGACCGATTCTGGCGTGCTGGTGGAGGAGCGTTCGTAGTTCTTGCGCACGACGGCAAGGCCACGGTCGAGGCTTTCTTGGTCACGTTCGACGATGACCACGGCAATGCCGGCGTTGGCGAAGTTCATGGCAATGCCGCCACCCATCGTGCCCGCACCGAGCACGCCACACTTCTGTACGTCGACCAGGGGGGTGTCTTTGTCGATGCCTGGCACCTTGTTGGCAGCCCGTTCGGCGAAGAAGTAGTAGCGCTGGGCTGCTGACTGCGTATCGCTCATCAGTTCGCCGAAGAGGCGACGCTCGACCGCAAGACCCTCCTCGAATGGCAGATTGACGGCTGCTTCGATGCACTGGATGTTGTATTCGGGAGCGAGGAATCCGCGAGTCTTGCGGGCAATGGACTTGCGGACGTTGGCAAACACCGATGGGTCAGCCTTGGCGGCGGCCAGCTTGTCATCTCGGTCGCGGATGCGGGTGAGGGTGGTGCCTTCGTTTGCCACCTTGTTGGCGAAGGCAACTGCGCCGGCGCGGAGGTCGTCGCAGACTTCGTCGATGAGGCCGCATTCGAGCGCCTCGTCGGTACCGATCTGATCGCCGGTGGTCATCATGGCCAGCGCCTTCTCCACACCGGTGACACGAGGGAGGCGTTGGGTGCCGCCTGCTCCGGGCAGGAGGCCGAGCTTCACCTCGGGAAGGCCGAACTTCGCGCCGGCATCGGCGACACGGAAGTGGGCGCAGAGCGCCACTTCGAGGCCGCCGCCGAGGGCCGTGCCATGAATGGCGGCGACGACGGGCTTCGGGCTGTTCTCCATGGCGTCTTGCACGGCTTGAAGCGACGGACCCTTTGGCGCCCCACCGAACTCGGTGATGTCGGCGCCGGCGATGAAGGTGCGGCCCTCGCAAATGACCACGATTGCTCTTGCGTCGCTCGCCGTCGCCTGAGTGACACCGTCGAGAATGCCCTGGCGAACGTGATGGCTGAGCGCATTCACGGGAGGGTTGTCGATGATGACGAGGGCGACATCGCCCTCGCGTTCGAGGCGTACGGATTCAGTCAGCTGGCTCATGGTGCCAAGTCAAGCACTCGTCGCTGGCATGGAGAAATCTGGACCAGGATCAGTCCGGATGTGCGTCGAACCCGATCACGTCCTCGAGGACGGCCATGGCGCTCAGAACCTCGGCATCGGCCCGTTGCCGGCCAACGATCTGCAAACCAATCGGGAGCCCGTCGGAATCGCGTCCGACACAGACCGAGCCTGCGGGACTGCGAGTCATGTTGAGGCCGTAGGTGAACTGCACCCAGCCCTGTTCTTCGACCCCGTTGATGGTGCCGTCACGACCCAGACGTGGGACTCGGCCACTGGTGGTTGGCGAGAGGATCAAGGGTGCGTGCTCGAACGCATCTTCGAGTAGCGCGTTCAGTCGGTAGACGTCGTCTTGGGCCCTTGCATGTTCGACACCACTGACCCTTGAGCCGAGAACGATCTGAGGCTTGATCGACTCGCTGAGCTTGTCGAAGTCTGGTGTGTCGATGAGGTGGCCTTGGGCTTTGAAGCGAGAGACGGCCCATAGCACGATCCAACTGGTGACAGGGTCGGCATCGAAGATCGTTTCGAGTTCGATCACCTCGGTGCCGGCCGCTTCGAGTGCCTTCACCGCAGCGGTGCACTTGGCCAGGACCTCGTCGTCGACGTTGGCGAAACCGAAGGTTGGTGACCACACCACTCGCTCCGGTGCCTCAGCGGTGGCGACCGCCGCCGCCCACGACTGGCCGGGGTGGGGGAGCGAGAGGGGGTCGCGCAGGTCCGGCCCGACGACGACGTCGAGTGCGTATGCCGAATCGGATGCTCGCAGCGCCATCGGGCCGTTGGCGCTCAAGAGCCCAGACCCTGGCATTGCTGAACCGGGGATCGGGATACGGCCGGTGGTGGCCTTCAGCCCGGAGAACCCACAGAGGGCGGCGGGAATGCGGATGGAGCCGCCGCCGTCGGAACCGGTGGCCAGCGGCACCATGCCGGCAGCCAGTGCGGCTGCGCTGCCGCCCGATGATCCACCGGGGGAATGCTCGGTCGACCACGGGTTGCGGGTCGCGCCGAACGGGAGGTTGTCGGTTGCGCCCTTGTGTCCGTATTCGGGCGTGTTCGTCTTCCCGACGATGACGGCGCCGGCGGCCCGGTAGCGAGCGACGTGGACCGAGTCGTTGGCGGCAGGCCCGTCGTTGACATGCAGCGCCGAACCGAAGCTGGTCACGAAACCCTGCACTGCCTCGAGATCCTTGACGCCCATCGGCACCCCAGCGAGCGGGCCGACGTCTTCACCGTTGGCGATGCGCTGGTCGATGGTGTCGGCTTGAGCGAGCGCGGCCGTCGCGTCCCAGGCAACAAAAGCGTTGATGGTCGGGTTCAGCTCCTCGATCCGAGCGAGCGCCAACTCGGTGACCTCACGAGCCGACTGCTGCTTGGATCGAACTCGCTCGGCGATGCCCACCACCGTTTGATCTCGAAAACCTGCCGATGCTTGCGATGTTCCCTGCGTCATCCCCGGACCTTACCTCTGTCCCCCTCACCCCACCCCACAGAACCCGAGCCAGATCAGGCGAGGCAGCGGAGGGGTCGGCCGCCGTTGTAGGCGACCATGTCGCCGATGGCGGCCACGATGTCCATCCTCGAGCCCGGCTCGTTGCCGGCGAGCTCGTGCATCGCTCGATGGAGGTTGCCGACGATGCGCTCGGCGTCGAGGAGATAGGTGAACTCGCCGAGGTCGACGCTACGGCCGGCTTCGAGTGGTGTGACGCCGCTCGCCGCGGCGTCGGCAGCCGTTGCCAGAACGAACTCGTAGTAGCGCACGTGCTGATCCAGCGCGTCGAGGTCACAGATCGGGCCGTGGCCCGGAACGATGATGTCGGCATCGAACTGGCGAAGCCGCTCGACTGCCCGGAGCGACCCGGTCACCGACCCCATGAGCATGAACGGTGTTCCGCCGTTGAAGACGAGGTCGCCGGTGTAGAGGACCTTCTGCTCGGGAAGGTAGGCAACGATGTCGTTGGTGGTGTGGGCCGGGGTGCTGATGTAGTGCAACTCGGCGCACACGTCACCGGTCCAAACGGTGAGGTGGTCATCGAACGTGACGAACGGGGGAGCGATCTCGATCTCGCCCCACTCGGGGCCGTCCCAGATGTTGCCGAAGTTCGGCTTCCCGGAAGCGATGACGAGATCACGACAGCGCACATGACCGATGATCGTTGCCGGGTGGGTGAGGTAGTTGCCGTGGGTGTGGTCACCGTGGTGATGGGTGTTGATGACGACCCGGATCGGTGCATCAGTGACGCCGGCAACAGTGCTGAGGAAGGCCTTCGTGCGGCGTTCGGTCGAGCAGGTGTCGATCGCAGTGACACCGTCGCCCGCAACGATGAAGCCAGTGTTGTTGATCCACCAGGTGCCATCGGGCTGGATGTAGGCGTAGACGTTCTCGGCAACTTCGACCAGATTCGGCGGGTCGAGCGGCCCGTCGTCGTGCCCGTGGTGTGCGCTCATGTTGGTCCCCTCGTGGATGGCTTGAATGATGAAGTCGGAACGATGCCGTCAGACCGTGGCGGGTGCCGAGGCCCGTTTGGTGTTGAGCAAAATGGCATCGGCGATCTCGGTATGGCGAGTCCGTGGAATGTCATGGCCCATGTCGGGGAACATGAGGAGCCGCGCTCCCGGTACGGCGTTGGCGGTAGCGATGCCGCCCGAAGGCAGCACCAGCTTGTCTTCGAGGCCGTGAATGACCAGCGTTGGTGTTGCCAGATTGGCGAGGCCTTCGGTCCGGTCGGGGCTGGCGGCGATGGCGGCGGTTTGTCGCTCGACTCCATCGGGTCGGTAGCTGCGTTCGACGCCGCGCTTTGCGCCAGCGAGGTGTTCAGCGCGATCCCACGACGAGCCGGCCCACAGCGAATACATCGCGGTGCCGTCTTCGGCTGCGGTCTGCTTGGTCGACGGCTTCAGCCGGGCCAGCTTGAACAACACCCTCTTGTTGATACCGCCATTCTTACGGTCGCCGGTATTCGACATGACCGAGGTGAGCGAGGCCACCTTGTGCCCGTGATTGATCGCGAGCGACTGGGCGATCATGCCGCCCATCGAGATACCAACCACATGCGCTCGTTCGATGTCGAGCGCATCGAGGAGACCGACGGCGTCGGTTGCCATGTCGTCGACGGTGTAACCGGCGGGAACTGGTCTGCGTCGAACCATCGCCGCGATCGTTGCTCGTCGAGTCGGGGGCTCCCAATCGAATGCGGTACTCAGGCCGGCATCACGGTTGTCGTGGCGGATGACCCGAAAGCCCCGCTCGACGAATTCGTTGACGAAGTCGTCGGACCAGTCGGTGAGTTGGCCTGCAAGTCCCATGACCAGCAGGAGCGGTTCACCTTGCCCCGACTCTTGGTATTCGATGGTGATTCCGTTGGCTTCGACCTTTGGCATCTGTCGAGCGTAGCCGCCTGGTCCGGCCCGATCGGTTGCCCAATATTGCTGAGCGTTGGTTGCGCGACCGTCAACAGTGGAAGACTGCGGCCATGCATGATCTCGTCATCACCAATGGGACCGTGGTGGATGGCACTGGCGCTGAGCGCTTCGTTGCCGACATTGCGATCAACGCCGACACCATCACCGCCATCGGAGCCGACCTCGGCCCGGCGCATCGCACGATCGACGCCACCGGGTTGATCGTCACGCCGGGCTGGGTCGACATTCACACTCACTACGACGGACAGCTCACGTGGGACCCCGACCTTGCTCCATCGTCGATCAACGGCGTGACCTCGCTGGTGGTCGGCAACTGCGGTGTCGGCTTTGCACCGGCGCACCCCACCAACCGCCAGTACCTGATCGAGTTGCTCGAAGGGGTCGAAGACATCCCCGGTGCTGCGCTCGCCGAGGGCTTGCAGTGGGAGTGGGAGAGCTTCCCCGAGTTCCTCGACGCACTCGAGCGACGTGAATGGCCGATCGACATCGGTACCCAGGTGCCGCACGCTGCCCTTCGCTACTACGTGATGGGCGACGACGGCGCCGACCTCGAGATCCCGGCCAACGCCGATCAGATCGCCACCATGGCCATGCTGTGTGAAGAGGCCATCGCCGCCGGGGCGCTCGGTTTCACCACCTCTCGCACGATCGCCCATCGCACCAGCACCGGCCGCCGGATCGGCACGCTCAAGGCGTCGACCGACGAAGTACTCGGCATCGCCGCTTCGTTGTCGAAGCTCGACCGTGGCGTGATCCAGCTCATCTCCGACGCGTACCAGTCCGACGACGACGAGCTGGTCGCCGCCGAGATCGAACTGCTTCGCCGCCTCGCCACCGAGACCGGTCGGCCCATCAGCTTCACCGTTCAGCAGAACGACGACACGCCGAACCGCTTCCGTGAGCTGCTCACCGCCATCGGTGAATGGAACGAGGCCGGTGCTCACGCCAAGGCGCAGGTCGCCATCCGCCCGATTGGTGTACTGATCGGTCTCAACGCGTCGGCAAACCCGTTGAACTTCAGCGCCACCTACGTTGCGATGGCCGACCTCTCCAAGGCCGAGCGTCTGGCCGAGTTGGCCAAGCCCGAGGTCCGAGCGCAGATCCTGGCCGAGCACGAAGCGGCCCAGCCAAAGCTCTTCGCCAGGATCATCCACTCGGCCTATGACCGCATGTATCCGCTCGCCGATGTGCCCGACTACGAGCCGACACCCGACAACTCTGTTGCCGGCCTGGCCGAGGCCCAAGGTCGACCGGCGAGCGAGGTCATGTACGACTTGCTGCTCGACAACGA
>JBBQUN010000235.1:0-7513 GCA_038212405.1 Acidimicrobiales bacterium
ATCAACCGCGACACCGACCAGCCTGCGGTCGTCTACCGACGTGATGATGGCGACATCGGCCACATCGAAGCTGGTTGATCGAGGTTCATGGCACAGGGGCATTGACGTGCACCTGTGCCATGCACTAACGGCGTTAGACTCACAAGCCAGATGAAGCTTCTCGACAAAATCCTCAAAGCAGGCGACGGCAAGCGCCTGAAGAACGTGCAAGGCCTGGTCGATCCGATCAATGCGCTGGAACCGGATTTCCAGGCGCTTTCCGATGATCAGCTCAAGGCCAAGACCGCCGAGTTCCGGCAGCGACTCGACAACGGTGCCTCCCTCGACGATCTGCTGATCGAGGCGTTCGCCACTGTTCGCGAGGGCGCTCTTCGTGTGATTGGGCAGCGCCACTACGACGTGCAGTTGATGGGTGGGGCAACGCTCCACAACGGCTGGGTTGCAGAGATGAAGACCGGCGAAGGCAAGACCCTCGTGTCGACCCTTCCGATTTATCTCAATGCACTCGCTGGCAAAGGCGTCCACGCCATCACCGTGAACGACTACCTGGCATCGCGAGACGCCGAGTGGATGGGCGAGGTGCACCGCTGGCTCGGTCTCAGTGTCGGCCTGATCATCCCGGGCAACAACGATTCGGCCCACAAGCGAGCGCAGTACGCGTCCGACATCACCTACGGCACGAACAACGAGTTCGGCTTCGACTACCTGCGCGACAACATGGCGAGGTCGAGGCCCGACATGGTGCAACGCGGGCATTCGTTCGCGATCGTCGACGAAGTCGACTCGATCCTCATCGACGAGGCCCGCACGCCGCTCATCATCAGCGGCAAGGTCCAGGGTGCCGCCGACCTCTACGTGCAGTTCGCTCAGGTCGTCAGATCGCTTCGCCGAGACGAGCACTACGACGTCGACGAAGAGAAACGCCAAGTTGCCATCACCGACGAGGGCATCACCAAGGTGGAAGAACTCCTCGGCGTCGAGAATCTCTACGACGGTGTGCAGCAAGATCTCGTGCACCAACTCTCGGCGGCGCTGCGAGCGAAGGAACTGTTCAAGCGAGACAAGGACTACCTCGTAGCGAACAACGAGGTGAAGATCGTCGACGAGTTCACCGGCCGCGTCCTCGATGGACGCCGCTGGTCTGACGGTCTCCACCAGGCCGTCGAAGCCAAAGAAGGCGTCCACATCAAGGAAGAGCAGCAGACGCTGGCCACCGTGACGTTGCAGAATTACTTCCGAATGTACGACAAGCTGGCAGGCATGACCGGTACCGCCCTTGGTGACTCGGTCGAGCTCGAAACCACCTATGGCCTCGCTGTGGTCCAGATCCCGACCAATCGACCGATCCAACGCCTCGACCAGGCCGATTACATCTACAAGACCGAGCTCGCCAAGTTCGAGGCAGCAATCGAAGACATCGAGGCGCGAGTCGAAAACGGCCAGCCGGTCCTCGTCGGCACCGCATCGGTCGACAAGTCCGAAGTGTTGTCGGCGCTGATGAACAAAAAGGGCATCAAGCACGAGGTCCTCAACGCCAAGCAGCACTTCCGAGAGGCCGACGTCGTCGCCCAGGCCGGTCGTTCCGGCGCAATCACCGTCGCCACCAACATGGCCGGTCGAGGCGTCGACATCGTGCTCGGGGGCAATCCCGAGAAGCTGGCAGAGGCCGACACCCATGCCAAGGGCTTGGAACTCGATGACGAAGACGGTCAGGCCTACTTCGAAGAGCGTTTCACCTACTGGAAGCCGATTTGTGCCGAGAACGCCGATGTCGTTCGAGATGCGGGAGGCTTGTACGTGCTGGCCACCGAACGTCACGAGAGCCGACGCATCGACGACCAGTTGCGTGGCCGTTCCGGTCGTCAGGGCGATCCCGGCGAAAGTCGCTTCTACCTGTCGCTGGAAGACGATCTCATGCGGATCTTCGCTACCGGCGCCATGAACTGGGTGATGGACAAGGCGCTTCCCGACGACGTGCCGATCGAGTCGAAAATGGTTTCGAAATCGGTCGAGCGGGCGCAGACCACCGTCGAACAGCGCAACGCCGAGATCCGCAAGAACGTTTTGAAGTACGACGAGGTCTTCAACGAACAACGCAAGGTGATCTACCAGCGCCGAGGTCAAGTCATCGATCAGGGCGACTTGCGAGATGAGACAGTCGAAGCCATTGGCGAGGTGGCGGAAACGATCGTGCAGACCTACTGCGTCGACGAGCTGGACGACGGCTGGGACATCGAGAGTCTGCATACCGATCTGGCCACCTTCTGGCCGACCGAGATCACCCCAGAGGATCTCGCCGACTCGCGCAACACCAAAGAAATGATCGAGACGATCCACGCCGAGGGTCTCGCTTACTACGACAAGCGCGAAGCAGAGCTCACCCCCGACCTCATGCGTCAGATCGAACGTCAGATCATGTTGCAGCTGGTGGACCAGCGGTGGCGCGAGCATTTGGCCGAGATGGACAACCTACGCGAGGGCATCAACCTGCGGGCGATGGGTCAGCGCGATCCTCTCATCGAATGGCAACGTGAAGGTTTCGAGCTGTTCAAGAGCATGATGATCGGACTGAAGACCGATTTCATCCGCTATCTGATGCACGTACGAGTGCAGGTGCAGCAGCCGGCACAGAACCAGCTCCAGCCTCAAGCTCGCCCGGTCGTGAATGCCGATGGGTCGGTGCAACATTCAGGAGCAGTGGCCAACGGGAGCCAAGCCGAGGTCACCGATGTGCAGACATCGGGACCGATGGCGCCAGAGGATCAGGCCGCCAATACCGGTTCCAGCCCAGCACGCGGCGACAATACCGCATCAGCGGCACCCGCCAAGGCCCCGGTGTTGAAGCCGGCGGTTCGCACTACCGACATTCGGGCGGCAAAGGCTGATGCTCGCCAACTCACGAGGTCGGCGTCAGCGGTCGAGGTCGCTGACGAACCCGACGTCGCCAGGCCAGTGGTCAAGAGCGAGTGGGACAAGACCGGCCGCAACGAGACGTGCCCGTGCGGGAGCGGCAAGAAGTTCAAGGTCTGCCACGGCCGTTGAGGCTGCTGTCGTTCCAGCAGCCGCTGTCGTTCCAGCTTTCGCTGTCGTTCCAGCTTTCGCTGTCGTTCCAGCAGCCATACGAGTAACCCTGTCCTTTCCCCTACGATCCACGAGTCCCTCTCATGCCTGATCTCTCCGACGCCATCGCTCGTTTGCGAATAGAGCTCGCCGAGGCCGACCACTATCTGCGCGTCGGCGAACTTCGAGCACGTCTTCCCCAGCTCGAAACCGAGATGGGTCGTCCCGATCTCTGGGACGATGCCAACAGTGCTCGCGAGGTCCAGACCGAGTTCACCCAGGTGAAGGATGATCTGGGTCTATATGACCGACTGGAGTCCAGTATCGACGATGCGGAAACCCTGTGGATGCTCGCCGCCGAGGAAGGCGACGACGACTCGATGGCCGAGGCCGAGGGAATCATCGCCAAACTCGAGACCGAGTTCGCCGAACTCGAACTGCGCGCGTTGTACACCGGTCAGTACGACGAGGGTGACGCCGTTTGCGAAATCCATTCTGGGGCCGGCGGTACCGATGCTCAGGACTGGGCAGCGATGCTGTTCGAGATGTACAAGCGTTGGGCCGACAAGCGGGGATTTTCCCTCGAGGTCACCGAGTATCAGGACGGGCAGGAAGCTGGTCTCTCGGCAGTTGGCTTCACGGTCAAGGGCCGCTTCGCCTACGGCATGTTGCAAGCCGAACGCGGTGTGCATCGGCTCGTTCGAATCTCGCCGTTCGATTCGCAGGCCCGGCGTCACACGGCGTTTGCCTCCTTCGGTGTGGTGCCGTTCATCGAAGGCGCAGCGAATCAGGTCGATATCGACGACAAGGATCTACGGGTCGACGTGTTCCGTTCTTCGGGCGCCGGCGGTCAGCATGTCAACACCACTGACTCGGCAGTCCGCATCACTCATTTGCCGACTGGCATCGTCGTATCGTGTCAGAACGAACGGAGCCAGCACCAGAACAAGGATCGCTGCATGGCGATGCTGGCCATGAAGCTCGTCGACCTCGAGCGCCGAAAGCGCGAGGACGAACTCGCTTCCGAGGCTGGTGAATCGAAGTCGGTCGAGTGGGGAAGTCAGATCCGTTCGTATGTCCTTCAGCCCTACCAGCAGGTCAAGGACGAGCGGTCGGGTCTGGTGTCGGGCAATCCCGACGGTGTGTTGAACGGGGATGTGTCCTCGTTCATGGAAGCATGGCTGCGGTGGCGTCGTGCCACCGGTGCCGATGGGGCGAAGGGCGCTGCGTGATCAAGCTCGAAGACGTCACAAAGGAGTACCCCGGCAGCACGGTCGCGCTCAGGGCTGCCTCTGCCGACATAGCAAAGGGCGAATTCGTCTTTCTCGTTGGGCCGTCGGGCTCGGGGAAGTCGACGTTCCTCCGGCTGGTCAACAAGCAGGAAGATCCCGACGCCGGTCGCATTTTCGTTGCCGGCAAGGACATCGGAAAGCTCACCAACTGGAAGGTCCCGATGCTGCGCCGCAACATCGGCTGTGTTTTCCAAGACTTCAAGCTGCTCCCGAACAAGACCGTCAACGAGAACGTCAGCTTTGCCCTCGAAGTGATCGGCCGGCCGCGGCATGTGATCAAGAACCAGGTGCCTGCGATCTGCGATCTGGTCGGACTCGGTGACAAGGTCGACAAGTATCCTCACCAGCTTTCCGGTGGTGAACAGCAGCGAGTGTCGATTGCCCGAGCATTCGTGAACCGGCCGCTGATCCTTCTGGCCGACGAGCCGACCGGCAACCTCGACCCACAGACGGCAATCGGCATCATGCGGTTGCTCGATCGAATCAACAAGACGGGCACGACCGTGCTCATGGCCACGCACGATCGTGGCATCGTCGACACCATGCGGCGGCGAGTGATCGAACTTGCCGATGGCGACATCGTGCGCGATCAGGCGCGCGGTGTCTACGAATGATCGCCAAGGAGTAGGAGTCCAGATGGCCCTTCGAGTCGACTATCTCATGCGCGAGACTGCGCAGAATCTCGTCCGCAACCCATCGTTGAGTATCGCCACTGTTCTCACGGTCGCGGTCTCGCTCTCCCTGCTCGGGGCAGCGTTGGTGATCCGTCAGGGCGTCGAAGGTCTCAACACCCGATTCAAGGATGATGTCGAGTTCATCATTTGGGTAGACGCCGAAGCATCGTCCGATCAGCTGGCCTCACTCGACCGCGCCCTGGGAGACTCTCCCGGGGTCAAGGACTTCCGCTATGTCAACACCGAGGAGACCTGGGTCGAGTTCAACGACTTCTGGAAAGACTCGCCCGAGGTGCTCGACGCGGTGACGCCGGAGCAGTTGCCAACCTCGTATCGAGTCGTTCCCCAGATCGCCGACCCCGCCGTTGTCACCGAACTCGGAGCGGCATTCGAGGGCCTACCGGGGGTGAAGAAGATCGACATCGCCTCTGAAGCAATCGAACAGCTCAATGACTTCACCAGTGCCGCGTCTCGCATCATGTTCGCTGCGGCTCTGGCAGCCGCGGTCGCCTCGGGTTTGTTGATGTACAACTCGATTCGAACTGCGCTCTTCGCCCGACGCCGTGAGATCGAAGTGATGCGGCTGGTTGGTGCCAACAACTCCTTCATCCGGTTGCCGTTCATGTTCGAAGGGTTGGCCCAAGGTTTGCTCGGTGCTGGGGTGTCGAGCTTGGCCGTGTTCGGATTGAACCGATTGATCCGCAACGCACTGAACAGCACCGATTTCCGCCTCTTCGACAGCTTCGCCCTCACGTCGAGCCAGCTCGCCCCTGTCGCACTGGTGCTGCTCATCGTCGGCGCCGTCATCGGCGCCGTTGGCTCCGGCATCGCCGTTTCGCGCTACCTCGACGCCTAGCCGCCGCCGAGCCCAGCGAACCCTGGCTTGATCAGAGTTGGCGGAGGCCGGCAGTTGTGGTGGCGGCGACGATCACGACCAGCCAGAACGGGGCTCGGAGGAAGGCAGCGATGCCGCCGACGATCACCCCGCCGGCTCGGGCATCGACCACGAGCGCGCCATTGGAGTTGAACGTGCCGTCGATGATCAGCGCAGCCAACAGCGCCGGAGGCAGCAGTCGGCCGAGACCGATCACGGCGGGGCTCTCCGCCACTCGACCAACGCCGAAAATTCCTGCTGCCTTGAAGGCGAACGCGCCGGCAGCGAGCAACAGCAACGCCCCCCAACTCATGCGGTCTCCCCGGCGGGTTCGGGGAGGGGCCCGAGCGCTACAAACGCAATCACGGCACCGATGGCCGAAGCCAAGACCGGGATGCCGGGGCGGGTGAAGGGAATCAGCGCTACGGCGATTCCGGCTCCAGCGACGGCGGCGAGGAGACCCGAGCGATGGCGTAGCGCCGGCATCATCAACGCAATGAATCCCGCAGGGAACGCTGCGTCGAGCCCGAGGGCAGCGGGGTCGCCAATCGCGTCGCCGCCAAGGGCTCCGAACAGGGTGCCGAGGTTCCAGAAGACGAAGACCGAAAGACCGCCGGCCAAGAACGCGTCGTAGCGTTGCGCCGGATCGGCCTGGGCCAGGCCCAACGCCGTTGACTCGTCGATGGTGAGTTGCGCGGTGACAAGCCGCTTCCACCACGGCGTGCCCGGCGGAATCAGTTTGGCAACGCCGATGCCGTAGAACCCGTTGCGCGCCGACAGCAGCAGGGCTGAGGCCAGGGCGGTCGCGGGGCTGCCGCCAGCGCCGATCACGCTGGCTGCGGCGAATTGCGAAGCGCCAGTGAAGACGAGCACCGACATGGCCACTGCTTGCGCGACAGACAATCCGCTCGTAGTGGCCAGTACGCCGAAGGCAATGCCGAAGACGCCGACGGCAATCCCAAGGACGAGGGCATCCCGGCGGTGAGGCTGGATCGGCATCGGGCAAGCCTACGGTGATCACCTCGAACGTTCGCCTTCCGGTGTAAGGCTGATGGATGGCATGGGCTGGGGTGTTGGGCTAAGTTCGGCGCCAACTCGTAACGCAACACAGGAGAGACAACATGCGCATCAAGGTGGATTCCGACAAGTGCGAAGGCCACAATCGCTGCTACTCGATTGCCCCCGAGCTCTTCGACGTCGACGATTATGGGTATGCCACCGAAAAGGGTGACGGCACCGTTCCGGTCGAACTCCAAGACAAGGCTCGCTTGGCGGTCGACAACTGCCCCGAGTACGCCATCACGATCACCGAGGACTGATCTCGTGAGCGAAACCGATGAGGCCCCGACCGGGCCACCGCCTCGCCAGGTCGTCGAGGACTGGACGTCGGACTACGACATCTTCGATGCCGAGTACATCACCGACCCCTACCCGATCTGGGCTGACCTTCGCAACGAATGTCCGGTGGCACACACCGAACGATGGGGTGGTTCGTGGTTGCCAACCCGCTACGAAGACGTCGTTGCGCTCGCCCGCATGGTGCCGGCGCTGTCGTCGCAAGACCCGATTGTGGTTCGTCCGCCCGAGGCAGATCAAAACATCCTTCCCGGGGG
>JBBQUN010000236.1:0-7501 GCA_038212405.1 Acidimicrobiales bacterium
CTGTTTCGATCGGGCCTTCAGCCCATCGAAGTGGGGCGTCGGCTCATCAAGATCGTGGATGCCGACCGAGCCTTCGACAGCCGAGGGGCAGCCATTGCGCCGAACCGGTTCACCGTCGAACTGGCGACGTCCGACTATGACCGATTCATCACGGTGAACGATGCACTCACGGCCGAGTTCACGACCACCATTCGCGAACACGCCGCCGAAGAGAGGCTGCGGTTTCTCGGGCGCGTCTTCGTCGAGCTCGTCGACGAGCCATCCCTGGTCGTCGGGCGCTGCCGGGTGCGGGGAGCCTTCGACGAGACGACGGGCGCCGCAGTCGCACCGTCATATCTCGAATTGCCGAACGGCACCCGTCTGGAACTGGGTGGTTCGGTGGCATCGATCGGACGCAGCACCGACTGCACGCTGACCCTCGTCGACACCAATGCCTCGCGTCACCACGCCGATCTGCAGCCCGAGGGCGACACCTACCGATTGATCGATCTGAACTCGACCAACGGCACCCGCGTGAACGGGCAAGCAATCACCAGCAAGCTCCTTGCCGACGGCGATGAGCTCACGTTCGGAACGGTCAGTGTTCGGTTTCGCCTGCTCTGACCTCGCTGCCATTGACCCGGTTTGCTGCGACTTCGTCGGCAACCCCGTCGCTGCCATCGAGGTGATGAACGCGACGAACGACTCGACTCTGAGTACTGTGGCGCGGTCGTGTCCGAAGCTCTTCTCACCGTCCTCCAGTGGTGCCTCCTGGCGCTCATCTATCTCTTCTTCATGCGCGTCCTCCAGACGACGTGGTACGGAGCGATCGCGCCGAGCAGAGGCGCATCGACCAAGCCATCGCCTGGGCGCCGTAAGCGGGGATCGGGTGCTGCGAAGCGGTCCAAGGGCCATGCTGCGAAGCCCGCACCCGCTGCCGCCGCACCCCAGCGTGTCGTTGCCGCAACGAGTCTCGTCGTGATCGCACCTCCCGAAGTATCAGGGGTCAGCTTTCGCCTCGCATCGACGTCCACGATCGGACGCGCTTTTGGCTGCGAGGTGACGCTCGATGACACCTATGCGTCGCAGCTTCACGCCCGGATACAGCAGACGCCCGACGGGCTGGTGATCGAAGATCTTGGATCGACCAATGGCACCTATCACAACCGCCAACGACTGACGGCGCCCGCATTGGTTCGAACCGGTGACCTCATCCAAATCGGTAGCACCATCTTGGAGCTGCGCTGATGAGGTTGATCACGGCGAGCGCCACCCATGTCGGTCAGGTCCGAGAGATCAATCAGGACCGATCCCTGATCACCCAAACGCTGGGCGCAGTCGCAGACGGTATGGGCGGTCACGTTGGCGGCGAGAAGGCTGCGGCCCTCGCGATTGCCGAACTCAGCGGGGTGCGGGGCGTGATCTCGCCGGAGCGACTGGTCGATGTGGCCAAGGCCGCGAACCAGCGAGTGTTCGAGGCGTCGCAGGCACCAGAGCTTCGGGGCATGGGCACCACACTGGTGGTGGCAACGTTCGACCCGGCGACGTCGGTCGTGAGCATTGCCAATATCGGCGACAGCCGGGGCTATCTGTTCCGTGCCGGCCAGTACGAGCAGGTCACACTCGATCACTCATTGGTCGAGGAGCTTCTGCGTCAGGGCCGGCTCACCGAAGACGAGGCACGCAATCACCCGCAGCGAAACATGGTCACCCGTGCGCTCGGTATCGGACCAGATATCGACGTTGACGTGTTCGACATCGTCGTCGAACCCGGCGATCGCATCGTGCTGTGCAGCGACGGCTTGAGCAACGAGGTCGACGACGCTGGTGTCGCCGCGATCTTGCTCGACCATCTCCATGCCGACGAAGCAACGCAGGCGCTGGTCGATGCGGCCGTCGCCAATGGCGGTCGAGACAACGTCACGGTGGTGATCTTGCAACTCGTCGACGACGAGACTGGCGCCGCCACGGTGCTCGACGACAGCGACGTCGACGACGACCTGCCCGAATCGTTCGATGCGCCGACCGAGGTCGAAGGCTTGATCGACGGCCCCCGACGTGATCTGTCGGCTGACTCTCTCGCCGACACCAAGCGGCCAGCGAAACGGCGCCGCTTGCCTTTTCGTGGGGTTTTCTATGTTGGCTCCATTCTGAGCGTGGTCGCCTTGGCGGCAGTGGCGACCTACTTCTATGACCGGTCGGCGTGGTATGTCGACTCCGTTGATGGTGACGTCGCCATCCTGCGCGGCCGGCCCGGCGGCGGAGTGATCTTCGACCCGGTCATCGTCGATCGGACCGACATCCGCTTCGACGATCTCGATGCCTCATCGCAGCAGCGCATCGAAGAGCAGTCGGTCTTCTCCTCGATCGACGCGGCCGAACAGTTGGTCGCACGACTCGAAATCGATTCGAGTACGCCGGCGTCCACCACGCCGACGACATCGGACACGACAACACCCGACACGACAACACCCGACACGACAACATCGAGCACCCCGGCGACGAACACGACGACGACCAGCGGCGGCTGAGCATGCGGCCCCGTACCGTCGAACTCGGTCTCCTCGTGCTCGCGAGCATCATCACGGTCGCGGCCTACGGTCTCACCAGTCTCGGACGGGCTGCGTCGTTACCTGCCGACATCGGTCCGTTCCTTGGCATCGTCGTCGCCCTCTTGATGCTCGGCCATCTGCTCGTTCGTTTCTTCGCCCCGCAGGCGGACGGGTTGTTGCTGCCGATCGCAGCCCTGCTGAACGGGTTCGGCTACGTCATGATCGCTCGCCTCAATCCCGATCTTGCCGACAGCCAGTCGGCATGGACCTTCATTGGGCTCATGGCATTCGGGTTGACGCTGATGGTGCTCGACGACCCTCGACGATTGCAGCCCTACCGATACTCCTTGGCGCTGGCCGGTGTGATCGTCCTGCTCTTGCCACTCATTCCTGGGCTCGGGGTCGAGATCAACGGTGCCAGGATCTGGCTACACATCGGACCGTTCAGCATCCAGCCCGGCGAGTTCGCCAAGATCCTCCTTGCTGCCTTCCTTGCCGGCTACCTCGTCGACAAGCGCGAACTCCTCATGGTGTCGAACCGTCGACTCGGGCCGCTGCATCTTCCCGATTTCAAGCACTTCGGTCCGCTGCTGCTTGCCTGGGGCGTTGCCCTGTTGGTGATGGTGGCCCAACGAGACCTGGGCTCGTCGCTGCTGTTCTTCACGCTGTTCGTCGTCATGGTGTACCTGGCCACCAGCAGAGTCGCGTACGTGCTGACCGGGATCATGATGTTCGGACTTGGCGCCACCGTGGCGTATCAACTGTTCGACCACGTCCAGCGAAGGGTCGAGATCTGGATCGATCCGTTCGCCGACTCGAAGAACCGTGGCTTTCAAATCGTCGAGGCTGCGTTCGCCCTGGCCGATGGTGGACTCACCGGCACGGGCCTTGGCCGGGGCACGCCAGGCAAGATCCCCTACGCCTCGACCGACATGATCTTCGCTGCGTTCGGAGAGGAACTCGGGCTCGTTGGTGCAACAGCGATTCTGATCATGTTCCTCTTCCTGATCACCGCAGGCTTCCGAGTCGCAACCCAGGCAGTCAGCCCATTCGAGCAACTCCTGGCTGGCGGTCTCACTGCGCTGTTGGGCTTCCAAGCGTTCGTGATCATCGGTGGCGTACTTCGAGTACTCCCGCTCACCGGTGTCACGCTGCCGTTCGTCTCCTACGGGGGGTCATCGCTCATCTCGAACTACGTGATCCTGGCGATTCTCGTGCGGATCTCGCAGCGGGCGAATGCCATGCCACGCACCGAACCGGTCGAGGTCGAGATGGTCCCGGCGTGATCAACCGTCCACTCCGTCACGTACTTGCCCTGCTCATGCTGTGCTTTCTTGCGCTGTTCGTGCAGCTCAACCGGATCCAGTACTTCCAAGCCGACTCGCTTCGTCAGCATCCCGACAACACCCGCACCATCCAGCGGGATTTCGCTCGCGAACGTGGCCCGATCTCGACGGCTGACGGCGAGGTCGTTGCCTTCTCCGCACCGGTCGATGGTCCACTGGAGCGGCGCCGTTCGTATCCCTTCGGCGATCTGTACGCCCACACGGTCGGCTACCTGTCGTTCAACCTTGGCGCCGAGGGCGTCGAACGAGTCTACAGCGACGATCTGATCGGTCGCTCCAGCGCCTTCCAGCTCAGCAATATCTCCGACATGTTGAGCGGCCAGCAGCCGATCGGCGAAGTCGTGCTCACGATGCGCAACGATCTTCAGCAAGTGGCCAAGGAGCAGCTCGGCGAGCGCAAGGGCAGCGTGGTCGCTCTCGACCCGCGTACCGGTGAGATCCTGGCGATGTGGAGTTATCCGAGCTTCGACCCCAATGACTTGTCGGGTCTGGTGGGGACCGAGGTCAACGCCAACTATCAAGCCTTGTTGAACGAAGACGGCAACCCACTCCGGGCGAAGGCGTATCGAGACATCTTCTTTCCCGGTTCCACGTTCAAGGTCGTCACTGCCGCAGCGGCGCTTGCGTCGAACACGGTCACGCTGACCGAGCCGACCTTCCCGAACGCTTCGGAGTACACCGCCCCCCTCACCACCCGGCCGCTGCGCAACTTCGGCGGCAGCACCTGTGGCGGCAATCTGCTCGAGATCCTTCGAGTGTCGTGCAATACGGCGTTCGCCGAACTCGGTGCCGAGTTGCTCGGGCCCGACCGCCTCAGCCTGACAGCGCAGGACTTCGGCTTCAATCTCACGCCGCCGTTGGACCTCCCCGGTGTCGTCGCCAGCCGGTTCCCGACCGACTACGGCGAACAGCTGCAGGCGTCCTCGCCCGAAGTGCCGGCTGGCGTCTTCGAGAACACGCCGTTGCTTGCACAGACCTCGATCGGTCAAAACGACGTCTCGGCTAGTCCGCTGCAGATGGCGCTCGTTGCTGCTGCGATTGCGAACAATGGCGACCTGATGGTGCCGCACGTGGTGGCCGAAGTGAAGGACCGAACGGGTTCGGTCGTCACTTCGGTCGAGCCGGAGCGATGGCAGCGTGCGATCAGTTCGAGTGTTGCGCTCGACCTTCGCGATGCGATGGTCAACGTGGTCGAGGCCGGCACGGCTGGAACCGCAGCGGTCGCCGGTATCGAGGTCGGAGCCAAGACGGGCACGGCCCAACTCGGCACCGAGCCGCCCAAGTCTCACGCCTGGATGATTGCGTTTGCCGGCCCGCCCGGGCGCACACCGGAAATCGCCATTGCCGTCTTGGTCGAGGGAACCGATGGCGCATCGGAACAAACTGGTGGCAGAGTGGCGGGACCAATTGTGCGGGCAATGATCGAGACGTATTTCCAGCGTTGAGGATGTCGTGTTGAAAATGATGCAGTATTCGCACCCGCACTACCTGAGCAACCAGGACCCGATCGAAAAGCGTATGACGAGCCGAAATGGTGCCCGTTCTGTTGCCATGTCGGACCTGACCGTCGATCGCCGGTCAGACTTCACTAGCCTTTGCACGCTGTGAGTGAATCGTCATCACCCCGCCCGGTCCTGAACGGGCGCTACGAACTCCATCGTCGACTGGCCCGTGGTGGCATGGCCGACGTCTTCTTGGCGCGAGATCAGTTGCTCGATCGGCCGGTCGCGGTCAAGGTGCTGTTCCCTCAGTTCGCTGCTGAGCCCTCGTTCGTCGAACGGTTCCGTCGTGAGGCTCAGGCCGCCGCGAACTTGAACCACCCCGGCATCGTCGCGGTCTACGACTGGGGCGAGCACGACAACACGTACTTCATCGTGATGGAGTACGTCGAGGGCCGCAGCCTGGCCGAGATCATCAAGGCCGAAGGCACCCTGCACCACGATCGCGCCGCAGAGATCGCCGCCGACACCGCCGCCGCCCTCGGCTTCGCCCACCGCAATGGCACCGTTCACCGAGACGTCAAGGGCGGCAACATCCTCATCACGCCAGCCGGACAGGTCAAGGTCACCGACTTCGGTATCGCCCGTGCCTTCGGCGGAGGTGACGAACTCACCCAAACCGGTTCGGTCATGGGAACCGCCACCTACTTCTCGCCCGAGCAGGCCCAGGGCAAGCCCGTCGACCCTCGCAGTGATCTGTATTCGCTTGGTGTCGTGTTGTTCGAGATGGTGACCGGTCGTCCACCGTTCGTTGGTGAGTCGCCGGTAGCGATTGCCTACAAGCATGTGCAGGAGATGCCGCCGCGGCCAACGTCGCTCAACCCGGCCATCCCGAAGCAGCTCGAAGTCATCATTGCCCGACTGCTGGCCAAGAACCCCGACCAGCGATACCCCTCAGCCGAAGAAGTGCGCGGCGACCTACGCCGCTTCCGTGAAGGCCAGCCGCTCATGGCCATGGGTGGCGTCGCTGGGCCTGCTGCGGCTGCCGCCACGGCACCTGCGGCGATGGCACGAGAGGTTTCCGAGCCTCAGCAGAACCGGGCCGTGATCGATGCCACTCGTGCCATCCCGGTCACGACTGCCGCTGCTGCCGCCCCGGCGCGCTCGTTCGAACCGGCGGAGGAGTACTACGACCCGCCGCGCCGCAACGGACTGTTCCTGGTCGCTCTGGGCGTGTTGATTCTCTCGTTGGCCGGCTTGTTCGTCTACATCGCCAGTCAGCTCAACGACCCTGCGAATGATGAGGCCGCCGGCGAGATGGTCGACGTACCGTCGGTCATCAACTTGACTGCTGAGGAGGCCGCAAGAATTCTCACCGAAGCGGACCTGGTGCCGATCCAGAATTTCGAGCTCAACGAAGAGGTCGAAGCCGGGTTGGTCTTTGCCCAATCGCCGGGCCGAGGCGAGCAGGCACTCGCCGGTTCCGAGGTGGCGCTCACCATCTCACAAGCCCTCGACACGGTGTTGTTGCCCAATGTCGTCGGCCGAACCGAAGAAGAGGCCAAGGCCATTCTTGGTGGGCTGGGTCTTCGAGTGACCCCGAATATCGAAGCCAGCGACGATGTCCCCGAAGGGGTCGTCATCTCGATGACGCCTGAACCCGATCAAGACGTCAACAAGGAAACCCTCGTCACCATCACGATCTCGACCGGTGCCGCCCAGGTCGAAGTCCCGCAGATGGCTGGGCTTCCACTCGACGAAGCGTCGAACCAGCTCGGCCAGCGCAAGCTGCCAAGCCCCGACGTTCGGTTCGAGCCTTCGTCGGAGTTCGGCGACGGACAGGTGATCCGCTCCGATCCGCCTGCAGGCACGCCGGTCTCGATCGACCGTCGGGTCACTCTCTACGTCTCGAATGGGCCCGAAACCGCTCAGGTGCCGCCGGTGATCGGCCTCACTCAAAGCGCAGCCGAGCAAGCCCTGATCAACAAGGGCTTCATCCCCGTGATCGAGAACGTCGATGTTGCCGCAGGGTCGAACGAGGCCGGCAAAGTGATCGCACAGGACCCCGGGGCCAACGACAAGCAGCCCAAGGGTTCAGAAGTCAAGATCCGGGTGGGCGTAGCAGTCGCCGCGACGACCACGACCACGACCACCCAACCGGCGACCACGACGATCCCGCCGGCAA
>JBBQUN010000237.1:0-7476 GCA_038212405.1 Acidimicrobiales bacterium
CGGAACTTCTGGCGGAACAAGCCAAGCAGGCCATCGCCGTCTTCGTCGCCGAAGCCCCACTCGGCCCGAACTCGACCGTGCCACATCTCGGCCAAGGCCTCGGCCATCTCGACCCCGATGCCATGCAGGAACAGGTAGTCCTGGTACTTGTCGGCAGCGAAGAGTTCGGCGGCGACGTCGGACACGGTGCGACCCATGGTCACGATGTGGAAGGCGGCGTAGTCGGCCTCGGTCTTGACGCCGTCGTGACCGACGGGACGATAGAAATCGGCGATGCACTTGTGTGGCGCCTCGCTCTGGCGAGGGTAGGAGAATCGAGCCCGTTCGACCGTCCGGGTCTCGTCGGTCCAGATGATGACGTCGTTGCCGTTGGCGTTGGCCGGGAAGTACCCGTAGACCACCGCCGGATTGAGGATGCCCGACGCCTTGGCCTCGGCCAGCTGCTGACGGAACAGCGGACGGATGCGATCCTTGAATTCGGCGTCGGTCTCGCCGTTCTGGGGACGGAACTGCCACTGGTGGCGGAACAACGCGGTCTCGTTGATCCAGGTGGCGATCTCGTCGACCGACAGACCCTTCACGATGCGTGAGCCGAGGAACGGGGGAGTGAAGACCTCGTTGTCGGCGTCGACCTCGGGCGAGCGAGCGGGCAGGGTCGACGGGTCGACCGGCTCCTTCTGGGTACGGAAGTTCTCGAGCATGAGCCCGGCCGGGACGGTACCGAAGTCGGGATCGTCGATGCCCGATGCCTTCATCTCGCCCAACTTGTCGAGGGTGTGCATGCCCTCGAAGGCGTCCTTGCCGTAGAAGACTCGGCCGTCGTACACCTCGCGCAGGTCCCGCTCGACATAGCTGCGAGTGAGGGCCGCTCCGCCGAGGAGGATGGGGATATCCGAGAGTTCGCGTCGGTTCAATTCCTCGAGGTTCTCGCGCATGATCAGCGTGCTCTTCACGAGCAGTCCTGACATACCGATCGCGTCGGCCCCGATTTCGATGGCCTTGTCGATCATTTCGGTGATCGAGATCTTGATGCCGAGGTTGTGCACCTCGTAGCCGTTGTTGGTGAGGATGATGTCGACCAGGTTCTTGCCGATGTCATGGACATCGCCCTTGACCGTTGCCAACACGACCCGGCCCTTGGAAGAATCCTCGCCCTCGATGCGTTCCATGTGGGGCTCGAGGTAGGCGACGGCGGCCTTCATCGTCTCGGCCGATTGCAGCACGAACGGCAACTGCATCTCGCCTGCGCCGAAGAGCTCGCCGACGACCTTCATGCCACCGAGCAGATGATCATTGACGATCTCGAGCGCCTTCATGGACTGCAGCGCTTCGTCGAGATCGACCGACAGCCCATCGCGGTTGCCGTCGATGATGCGGTGGTGGAGCCGCTTCTCGACCGGCCAGTCGGACGTGTCGACCACTTCGGCCTTGATGGCCGATGCGTCGGCGAACAGGTCGAGCACCTTGACGAGCGGGTCGTACTTTGGGTCGGTTCCGTCGCCGCCGTCGGTGCCGCGTCGATCCCACACGAGATCGAGGGTGGCGTGCTTGCGTTCGTCGTCGATCTTGCTGAGTGGGAGGATGCGACCGGCATGGATGATGGCCGAGTCGAGTCCGGCATCGAGACATTCGTGGAGATAGACCGAGTTCAGCACCTGTCGCAATGCGGGATTGAGACCGAAGCTGATGTTGGACAGGCCGAGCGTCGTGAAGCAGCCAGGAATCTCTTCCTTGATCCGCTTGATGGCTTCGATGGTTTCGATGCCGTCTCGGCGCAGGTCGTCGTCGCCGGTGCTGAGTGGGAAGGTCAGCGCGTCGAAGATCAAGTCGCTGGCCGACAGGCCGTAGTTGTTGACGGCCAGGTCGTGGATCCGGTGTGCGATCCGCATCTTCCACTCGACGTCGCGGGCCTGGCCCTCTTCGTCGATGAGCAGACAGATGACGGCGGCGCCGTATTCCTTGGCCAGGCTCATGACCCGATCGAACCGCGACCCCTCGGCGAAGCCGTCTTCGAGATTGGCCGAGTTGAGGATCGACCGCCCGCCCAGCCATTTGAGGCCGGCCTCCATGACCTGGGGTTCGGTCGAGTCGAGGACGAGCGGTGCGGCGGCACCGGTGGCGAAACGCTTTGCGGTTTCGTCCATGTCGAGCGTGCCGTCACGGCCGACGTAGTCGACGCAGACATCGAGGATGTGGGCGCCTTCGGCGATCTGGTCCTTCGCCATTTTGTCGACGGTTTCGTTGTCGCCCGACAGCATGGCATCACGGAACTTCTTCGAACCGTTGGCGTTGGTGCGCTCCCCGATGATGAGGAACGACAGGTCTTGCTCGAAGGGTACGAAGGAGTAGATCGAGGTGGCGCCAACCAGCTTCGTTGGCGTCCGCTCGGCCGGCACCAAATCGGCGCAACGGTCGATGACGGCTTGCAAGTGCTCTGGTCCGGTGCCGCAGCAGCCGCCGATGATGGAGGCACCGAGGTCGGTGACGAAGCCGGCGAGGTGCTCGGCCAGCTGCTCTTCGGTGAGGTCGTAGTGCATCTCGCCGTCGACGACCGACGGCAACCCGGCGTTGGGGATGACCGAGATCGGCACGCCCGAGTTCTGCGACAGCACCCGGATGTGCTCGTACATCTCGGCGGGGCCGGTGGCGCAGTTGAGGCCGAACACGTCGGGGCCGAGTGGTTCGATCGCGGCCAGCGCGGCCTGGATCTCGGTACCGGGCAGCATGCGACCGGTGAGTTCGATCGTGACCTGGACCTGGAGTGGTACCTGGCGACCCGCCGTCGCCATGGCTCGACGTGAGCCGTTCATGGCCGCCTTGATGGTGAGGAGGTCGAACATGGTCTCGATGATGAGAATGTCGACGCCGCCCTCGAGCAGGGCAGCAGCCTGCTGCTCGAACCCGTCACGCATTTCGTCGTAGCGGATCTGGCCGAGACTCGGGAATTTGGTGCCGGGTCCCATCGAGCCGGCGACCCAGCGAGGGCGGGCGGGGGTCGAGAATTCGTCGGCCACCTCACGGGCAAGACGAGCGGCGGTGGTGTTGAGTTCGTCGGTTCGATCCTGGAGCCCGTATTCGGCGAGGGTCATCGCCAGACCGCCAAAGGTGTCGGTCTCGATCACATCGCAACCAATGGAGAGGAACCCACGGTGCAGGTCGGTGATCACGTCGGGGCGGGTGACGACGAGGTACTCGTTGCAGCCTTCGAGGTCATCACCCCCGAAGTCGGCAGGCGTGAGATTGCGGCGTTGGACGCCGGTGCCCATTGCGCCGTCATAGATGACGACACGTTCGGTGATGGCGGTGAGAAAGGCTTCGCTGCGGTCACTCAGCGGCAACGCGCCCAGGCTTCGGTCTACCATGTCGATGCTCGTTTCCGAAAGAGGCTCCCGGGGGAGCCACGATTGTTCGGCATCGTCGGATCGTGCAGCCTCGACTGATGCTCAATCGTTGGTCCCACACCCTCTGGCGGGGGACCGACCGTGTTCGTCCAGGGGCGAACCCATTCCGAACACAGCGATGACTCCATCATAGTCGGCGAGAACCTAGAGTCTGTGAGTATGTCCACCCTTCGTCACGCAAGTGCTACTCCCAAGACCGCGACTGCTATCGACCGCGCCGTTTCGACTGATGACCTCGGCGGGCTCGCCGAGCCGGTCGCTACGGCGGCAAGACTGGCGGGTTTCGAGGCCAAGGTCGGCCAGACCCTCGTGTTGCACGGTCAGGAGGGCCCGGCCGTCGAAGTACTGGTTGGGCTGGGAGAGCGTGCGGAGGTCGATGCCGAAGTGCTGCGACGGGCAGCGGCGGCCTATGTGCGAGCCGTGGCGTCGCACAAGCACGTCGCGCTCACGATGACGACGGAACTGCCCGGCGATGATCCGCTTGCCGGTCTTGCGCCCGTCGTCGAAGGGGCGGGACTCGCCACCTATCGCTACGTTGCCCTCAAGAGCAGCGACAAAGGAGTACTCGATCGCATCACCGTTGTCTCCGGTGGACGTGGAGCGAAGGCAGCGTTCGACGTCGCGCTCAAGACGGTCGAAGCCGTTCGCACGGTTCGTGACCTGGTCAACGAGCCGGGCGGTACGATGCTGCCAACCGCCTTTGTTGCCAAGGCCAAAGAGATCGCCGCGTCGAGCGGCCTGACGGTGACCGTATGGGACGAGAAGCGGATCGCCAAAGAGAAGATGGGCGGCATTCTGGCGGTCAACCAGGGTTCCACCCATCCGCCTCGGTTCCTGATGCTGTCGTACTCGCCGAAGACCAAGCCGACGGCCACGCTCGCCCTGGTCGGCAAGGGCATCACATTCGACTCCGGCGGCTTGTCGATCAAGACCGGCGTCGGGATGATGACCATGAAGGTCGACATGGCTGGTGGCGCTGCCGTCGTCGGAGCGATGAGCCTGCTCGAGGCCTATGGCTGCAAGGCGGCGGTCACTGCCTATGTGCCGCTCACCGACAACATGATCAACGGTGATGCCTTCCGCCCTGGCGATGTGTTCCGGGCCCGCAATGGAACGACGGTCGAAGTCCTCAACACCGACGCCGAGGGGCGTTTGGTGCTTGCCGATGCGCTCTCCTACGCAGCCGAGTCCAAGCCCGACGCCATCATCGACATTGCCACGCTGACCGGAGCAGTGTCGGCAGCGTTGGGCACGGGCTATGCCGGAGTGATGGCAACGAACGACTCGCTGGCCGAGCAACTCGAAGCCGCATCGGCCACCACCGGCGAGAAGACCTGGCGCTTGCCGCTTCCGCCGGAGTATCGCTCTCAGCTCGATTCCTCTGTTGCTGACATCAAGAACATCGGGGCCGGGCCCTTCGGTGGTGCGCTCGTTGCCGGCCTCTTCCTCAAGGAGTTCGTTGCCGACGTGCCCTGGGCCCACATCGATCTCGGGATGGCGGCCATGACCGAGGCTGACGACGGCGTGATCACCAAGGGTGCCACCGGCTTCGGTGTTCGCTTGCTCGCCGAGACCGTGTCGAAGTGGCACTAGCCATTTCGAGCTGACAGATACCTCTGGCTGGCACCAGCCAAATCGCCCCATTTCCACGATCGGTGCTCAAGGCCTCGGCTGACATGCCGACCTTCATTCACGAGGACAAACGTGGAAGTGGGTTCAAGTGGCGTCAGTGGAGCAACGGATCGGAGCGGGGGCGTCGATCAACGTCGACCGGCCTTCGTTCTCGATCGTCAGCACCAAGAATCGTCTCTTCGTCGTTGATCTACTGACAGCGGCCGCCAGCGCAACGGCGATGTCGTTCGTCTTCGATCCTGGCGCCGACCATTGGATCGCCCTGGTCATCATGCTGGCGGCATGGTGGCTCTGGCTTGCTCGGGCGAAGCTCTACAGCTCACGTTTCATCACCCGGCGCTCTGACGAGATCCGCAGAATCTTCGATGCGAGTGTCGCGACAGCAGCATCGGTCGCAGTGCTGTCCTACGTTTTCGAGCTCGACGTGCAGCGTGGTTGGCTGGCAGGTTCGATGTTGGCCGGTGGGATCGCAATCGGCATCGAACGCGAGATCGCTCGATCGGGTTTCGACCGTCGGCGTCGAGCCGGTGAGTTGTGCCGGAGAGTCGTCATGGTCGGGGCGAACGAGGAAGCCCGTCAGCTGGCCGCCATGTTCCAGGCCGAACCCGAACTGGGCTACCAGGTCGTTTCGAGTGTCGACCCGCGATTGATCGCCGACCGAACCGAGCTCACCACCCGAGTCCTGGCCGAAGCTCGCTCCCATCAGGCGCTCGGTGCGATCGTTGCCGCTTCGTCGATCGAGACCAGGGCGAGCAATCGACTCGTTCGGGATCTGGTCGAACACGGAATTCACGTCGAACTGAGTTCGACGCTCATCGATATCGACCCCGGTCGATTGACCGTTCGCCCTCTTGGTCGTTTCCCTGTGGTCTACGTCGAGCCCGTCATGCGGCGGGGTTGGCGTGCCGTGGCGAAGCGGACATTCGACGTCATCGTCTCGCTGAGTGTTCTGCTTTGCGCCGCACCGGTACTGGCCGTCGTCGCCATCCTGATTCGCAAACACGATGGCGGCCCGGTGCTGTTCCGCCAGAGTCGGGCCGGTCGCAACGGCGTTCCGTTCGACATGTTGAAGTTCCGAAGCATGGTGGTGGACGCCGAGGCCATCCGTGCCGAGATGGATCTCGGGGACTCGAAGCTGTTCAAGATGAAGGACGATCCTCGGGTCACCAAGATCGGCAGATTCATCCGCAAGAGCTCCCTCGACGAGTTGCCGCAGCTGTGGAACGTCGTCCGGGGGGAAATGAGTCTCGTCGGTCCTCGACCAGCGTTGTGGTCAGAAATGGAGTGCTGGGAAGACGATCTCTACGGCCGATTGCGGGTGCGGCCGGGCATCACCGGAATGTGGCAGGTATCGGGCCGCAGCTCGGCTGGATTCGAGGAATACACCCGCCTCGATCTCTATTACGTCGACAACTGGTCGCTGGTGATCGACCTCTCGATCCTGCTGCGGACCGTCCCGGCGGTCCTGCGTCAAGAGGGGGCGTACTGAAGGCAAAGTTTCTTCGAACATTTCGCGACTTCGGCGTTGCGTGCGGCGTCAGTGTGTCTGGACCTGCGCCGCTTCGGCGGTTGTCGGTTCCCAGGCGCAGGCCTTTCGAGGCAAGCACCGAGACATCACCGTTCGGCTCCAATCCCTCCGGCGCTGAACGAGTTGGGTCTCTTCCTGCGCAACTCGTGGCCGGGCTCCACTCCCTCCGGAGCCTGGCCACGACTGCGTGCAGCGTCGTATTGCGAGCAGGGTCAGGCGGCTTCGCGTGGCAGCCCGGCATCGGGTCGAACGAGTTGGCGTGCGGCCCACGCTCGATGCGCCTGCTGCAAGTGGGGCGGTAACCGATCGATCTGGCGCAAGTTCAGCGGAGGGAGCTTTCGTCGGACGACGAGCATCGCTCCGTTGCGCTGTGTAGCTCCGAAGCGAGAGGTGCGATCGAGCGACCGCCAGAACGGTCCATGTTTGCCGCCGCGAATGCCAAGCCCCAGTTCCTGGGCCCAGGCCACGGTGTCGAGCTCGAATCCGTCGGGTGCGATCTCGAGTCCGGTCGCGAGTCGCCGCAGGAGAAGGGTCGCTGAGGGGCCGAGGATCGATGTCCAGTAGCGCTCCACGTAACGGGATCGAGGGTCGTGGCCGAGCCGCTCGATCAACGGGTCATCCCAGGGTCGCACGATCAGGGTGGCGAAAGGAAAGCTCGGCGTCGCCTTGTCGGTTGGCTGGCTCGTGGGTCGTTGTGCATTGGTTGGCTCGGTCGTGGTTGGCTCGGTCGTGGTTGGCTCGGTCGTGGTTGGTTGTGTTGGTTCGTTGGTCGTCATGGTGATCCCGCCAGGGTGAGAAGCTGTGGGGCGAAAGACCGCCCGAAACGTCATTTAGTGATATTGAGTGTGGTTGACCGTAAACCAACGTAGTCAAACGTGTCAACCCCTCCCTTCGGTGATGTCGGCCTCGAGCACT
>JBBQUN010000238.1:0-7445 GCA_038212405.1 Acidimicrobiales bacterium
AACATGTTGGTCCGCAACACTGCCGACGAACTCGGCTCGCTCGGTGTTCGGGTGAACGCAGTGTCACCGGGCCTCGTCGAGACCGACATCTCGACGCGTTTGTCCAACGATGCGCTGGTCAACGAGGACTATCGAATCAACATGCCGCTCGGCCGGCGAGGCAAGACCGCCGACATCGGGGCGGCCATCCGCTTCCTTTGCGGACCGGAGTCGAGCTGGATCACCGGCGTCGTGATGCCGGTCGACGGCGGGCACCACCTACGCCGCGGGCCGAATATCGATCCGCTCCTCAGCCCGTTCTTCGGCGACTCGCTGCCGCCGATCAGCCCCGAGGTCAGCTAGTGGCAAGCGCGGCACGGGAGGCCACCAACCGCGGGTCGACCGATCGACTCAGCCGATCCGGGCAATTTGGCCGCCATCGACGGGCAGCATCACCCCGGTGACGAAGCGAGCCTCGTCCGACGACAAGAAGAGTGCGGCATAGGCGGTGTCCCAACCGGTGCCTTGCTGTTGGCCGAGTGGCACCTGGCGTGATCGCTTCGCCCGCAGCTCATCGGGGTCGATGCCCGTTGCTGTCGAGTGCCCACCGATCGCCATTGGCGTGTCCATCAGGCCGGGCATGATGGCGTTGACCCGAATGTTGTGGCGAAAGTTTGCCGTCGCCAGCTGATGGGTGAGCGCATTCACCGCTGCCTTCGATGCCTTGTAGGCAGCAAGCGGTGTCGAGGCGATCGCGGCAACGGAGGAGACGTTCGTGATGGAGCCGCCGCCCGCCTCACGCATCAGCGGAAGAACGTGCTTGCACGTGAGGAACATCCCGGTCACGTTCACCTCGAAGATGCGATCCCAGATCGAACGATCGAGGTCCATCACCCGTCCGTCACCGGTCCCGATGCCCACATTGTTGTGCAAGATGGTGGGAAAACCGAAGGCGTCGGCGCACGCTGAGGGAATGCTCGCCACCTGCGTCTCATCGGTGATGTCGGCCTCATGGGCAAGGGCAGTGCCACCAGCGGCCTCGATGAGATCGACCGTTGCTTGGGCAGCCTCGAGCCTGCGATCGACGGCCAGGACAGTCGCTCCCTCACGGGCGAACAGCAGCGCGGTCGCTCGGCCGTTGCCGATCGTGGTGTCATCGGGGCTGCTACCCGGTGACTGACCGGCGCCGACGACGATGGCAACCCGCCCCTCGAGTCGACCGGTTCCCGGTCGATTGGCCAGTGCGTCTTCACTCGTCATGTTTGCCTCCTGTTGCTCAGCCACCAGCGCCGCGCGATCTGACGGCGACACGATCTGCCCGGACGCTATCTCAGCTTCTGTGTGCCAATCTCATCGCCGAGCGCCTTCGGTGTGCAGCAGTTGCCTCTGCCGGCGACTTCGGCACACAGAACGTGATGGGCGGTCACGGTGGCACACAGAACGGCGATTTCGCTTGCAACACCGAACGTTCCCGGCTTCCATCTGCGAGGAAAGTGAAAGGGGTGAGCAATGTCCGTACTCGTGCTGAATGCGAGCTACGAACCCATCGGCGTCATCAGCTGGCGTCGAGCAGTGGTGTTGATGGTGTCTGATGTGGTCGACCTGACCGAGGCCGATGCCGACGGCCGCGTCATTCGTTCGGCCGGTGGACTCGTCATCCAACGACCAGCGGTGGTGCGCTGTCGTCGGATGGTGCCGGCCCTGCGCAACCGGCCGGTGCCTTGGACTCGGGCCAACCTGCGTATCCGCGATCAGGGCGTGTGCCAGGTCCACGGATGCAACAAGCCGGGCAATTCGATCGACCACCTCCAGCCGGTCTCCCGAGGCGGCGAAGCTTCGAGCTGGACCAACACCGCGCTGATGTGTGCCCGGATGAACCAAGCCAAGTCCGACCGCACCCTCGCCGAGATCGGCTGGACTTTGAAAGTCCAGCCTCGGGCACCAATGATGCGCGAGTTGCTGGCCAACAAGGTGATCGATCACCCCGAATGGGGTCAGTGGGTCGCCTGATCGACGTCAGTCCTACGAGTTGGTCGGGAAGCCGAGGTTGACGGTGCTGGTCGCGGGATCGGGCCAGCGTGAGGTGATCACCTTCGGTCGGGTGAAGAAGCGCACGCCCTCGGGGCCGTACATGGTGGTGTCGCCGAAGAGTGAGTCGTCCCAGCCGCCGAACGAGTGATAGCCAACGGGGACGGGGATCGGAACGTTGATGCCGATCATCCCGGCCTCGGCTCGTTCTTGGAACGCACGGGCCGCGCCGCCGTCTCGAGTGAAGATGGCGGCGCCATTGCCCCAGCGGTTGTCGGCCAGCAAGTGCATGGCTTCGGCGTAGGTGTCGACTCGAACGACGCTCAGGAACGGTCCGAAGATCTCGTCTTGGTAGATCGACATGTCGGTGGTGACGTTGTCGACGAGGGTGGGAGCGAGGAAGAATCCGGCACCGTCGAAGTCGGTGTCACGGCCATCGATCACGACGGTTGCTCCGGCTTCGGCTCCCTGGCGCACGTAGTCGGCAACCCGGTCACGATGCTCGGACGTGATGAGTGGTCCCATTTCGGAGCTGGCATCGGTGCCGTCACCAATGACGAGCTTTTCGGTCCTGCTGCGAATGGCCTCGACCAGTTCATCGCCGACACCGCCAACCGCGACCAGCACCGAGATGGCCATGCACCGCTCCCCTGCCGACCCGAATGCAGCCGAGACCGCTGCGTCGGCTGCCATCTCGAGGTCGGCGTCTGGCAACACGATCATGTGGTTCTTTGCCCCACCCAGGGCCTGGATCCGCTTGCCGTTCTTGGTGCCGGTCTCATAGACGTACTTGGCGATCGGGGTGGAGCCGACGAACGACAGCGCCTTGACGGTTGGGTGTTCGAGCAGCCGGTCGACTGCCACCTTGTCGCCCTGCAACACGTTGAGCACGCCGTCGGGGAAGCCGGCTTCGTGGAACAGTTCGGCGATGAACATCGGAGCCGAAGGGTCACGCTCGGAGGGCTTGAGGATGTAGGTGTTGCCCGAGGCGATGGCGTTGGGAATCGTCCACAGCGGCACCATGGCCGGGAAGTTGAAGGGCGTGATTCCGGCGCAAACGCCGAGCGGTTGGCGCACGGTGTAGACGTCGACCCCGCTCGAGGCGTTCTCGTTGTAGGCACCCTTGAGCATCTCGGCGATGCCACAGGCGTACTCGATGTTCTCCAGGCCACGTGCGACCTCGCCCGCGGCGTCGCTCAGGACTTTGCCGTGTTCGGCGGTGAGCTTGCGAGCGATCTCGTCGATGTTGTCCTCGACCAGATTGCGGAAGGCGAACATGAGCTTGGTGCGCCGGGCGACGCTGACGTCTCGCCACTCCTCGAACGCCTTGGCTGACGACGCAACGCAGGCGTCGACATCGGCGACTGACGCCAGGCCGAGCTCGGCTGTCTGCTCGCCGGTTGCCGGATTGAAGACCGGCTTGGTCTGACCTGAGGTGGCGGCCACGCGCCGGCCGTGGATGAGGTGATCGATCTGCTGCATGGAAGCGTCCTTACAAGAGGTAGGAGGAGAGGCCACGGGGCAGGAATGCACCGTCACCAGGTTGGCCGAGGTACTCGTTGTTCTCGATCACGACTCGGCCCCGAGACATCACGGTGTCGACGTGACCGGTGAGTTCGAATCCTTCATAGGCGGAGTAGTCGAGGTTCATGTGATGGTTGTCGACGCTGATGGTCCAGGTTGCGTTCGGGTCATACAGCACGATGTCGGCGTCGGAGCCGGGCTGGATGACGCCCTTGCGGGGATACAGCCCGAACATGCGAGCCGGGGTGGTTGCGCACAGCTCGACCCATCGGGCGAGCGAGATCTCACCGGCAACGACGCCCTGATAGATCAGGTCCATGCGGTGTTCGACGCCGCCGATGCCGTTGGGGATCAGACGGAAGTCGTTGCGACCGAGTTCCTTCTGATCCTTCATGCAGAACGGGCAGTGGTCGGTTGCCACCACCGAGAGATCGTTGGTGCGTAGTCCCTTCCAGAGGTCGGTTGCGTGCGATTCGTGCTTGGAGCGAAGCGGGGTCGAACAGACGTAACCGGCTCCGTCGAAGCCGGGCTTGCCCAAATGGTCTTCGAGCGTGAGATACAGGTAGTGCGGGCACGTCTCGGCGAACACGTTGGCGCCAGCGTTGCGGGCTCGGGCAACTTCTTCGAGTGCTCCGGACGCCGAGAGGTGCACGATGTAGAGCGGGGCGGCGCCGACCTTGGCCAGCTTGATCGCCCGATACGTTGCTTCGCTTTCCAGCTCCTCGCGGCGGGCATAGCCATGATTGATCGGCGCAGTTTCGCCTCGTTCGATGGCCTGCTCGGCCAACACATCGATGGCGATGCCGTTCTCGGCGTGCATCATGATGAGGCCGCCGTTGCCCGATGCCTGCTGCATGGCCCGGAGGATCTGCCCGTCGTTCGAGTACACCGAACCCGGATAGGCCATGTAGAGCTTGAAGCTTGCGATGCCTTCGTCGACGAGGGTGTCCATCTCTTTCAGCGACGAGGCATTCACGTCGGCCAGGGCCATGTGGAAGCCGTAGTCGATGGCGCAGTTGCCCTCGGCCCTCGCCATCCATGCGTCCAAGCCCTGCCGGAGTGAGCCGCCCCGAGACTGGGTGGCGAAGTCGACGATGGTGGTGGTGCCGCCCCACGCCGCAGCTCGGGTCCCGGTCTCGAACGTGTCGGATGAGGTTGCCGTTTCGAGCGGGAGTTCCATGTGGGTGTGCACGTCGACCCCGCCGGGGATCACATAGCGACCGGTGGCATCGATGACCCGCTCGGCGCCGCGCTCAGCCGTTTCGGCCAGGTCGGACCCTGGCAACAGCACCGCCGCGATCGTCTCGCCGTCGACCAGGACGTCACCAAACACCGCTCCCGTCGAGCTGATCATCTGGCCGCCTTTGATGAGAATGGTCATGGCTTGGTCGTAGTCGATCGACGGTCGGGGTGGGCGTGGTCGGGGTGGGCGTGGTCTACTCGACGCCGGCGACAGCGACTCGAAGCGCTTCGAGGCCCTCGTCGATCTCATCGGCAGTGACGTTGAGCATGGGTGCCATGCGGATCACGTTGCCGTAGAGCCCTCCCTTGCCGACGAGCAGGTCTTGCGCCTTGGTTGCTTCGAGCACCGCGGTTGCGTGGCTCGGCATTGGTTCGAGTGATTCCGGTGCTGCGGTCTCGAAGGCTTGCATCAGGCCACGACCACGCACTTCGGCAATCCATGGGGTGTCGGCGGCGATGGCATCGAGGCCGGCACGGAACCGATCACCCATCACCTTGGCGTTGTGCTGGAGGTCGTGCTCGAGCAAATAGTCGATGGTGGCGAGCCCGGCGGCCGACACCAGAGGATTGCCGCCGAAGGTGGAGAAGTTGAGGACGTTGATGGTGTCCATGATCTCGGCGCGGGCAACGACGCCCGCCAGCGCGACTCCGTTGCCGACGCCCTTGGCGAACGTGATCATGTCGGGAACCAGATCATGCGCCTGGTAGCCCCAGAAGTGATCGCCGGTACGACCCCAACCGGTTTGCACCTCATCGGAGATGTAGAGGATCCCGCGGTTGTCGAGCTCCTTCTTCATGGCGCCGAAGAAGCCGTCGGGCGGCGTTGCGAAACCGCCGACACCCTGGATCGGCTCAGCGATCAGGGCGGCAACATCGCCGGCCGACGTCATGGTCAGCAGCTGAGTGAGATCGTCGACGCCGGCACGGGTGAAGGCCTCGTCGTCGAAGTCTCGGAACGGGCTGCGCAGCTGGTACGGACCCTGGACGAAGGTGACCTGGAGGCCCGACACACTGGTCGATGACCACGAGCTGTGCGAGGTGATGGCTTGGGTGGTGAACGAACGACCGTGGTAGCTGTTGCGCATGGCCAGGATCTGGTTCGACTTGCGATAGCTCGTTGCCAGCAAGATGGCCGTGTCGTTGGCCTCGGTGCCAGACGGAGTGAGGAACACACGGGCATCAGGGATGCCAGAGAGCTCGGCGATCTTCTCGGCCAGGGCGATCATCGGTTCGGAGAGATAGAGCGACGACGTGTGCATGACCTTGCCGGCCTGGGACTGCACCGCAGCGGTCACCGCGGGGTTGTTGTGGCCGATCATCGTGGTGAGCACGCCACCGAAGAAGTCGAGGTAGCGGTGATCGTTCTGATCCCAGACGTAGCTGCCGTCACCTCGCTCGATGGCGATCGGCTCGGCGTAGTAGGGCTTGAGGAACGACGGGAGGGCACGCTTGTAACGCTCATGGAGCGAAGCGGTACCCGAGGTGGCGGTCTCGGTCATGCGGTGACACTATTGTCCGGGCCGACCCGCTACAAGAAGGTCTTTGTTGTACACAAAACTTCTCGAGCAGTTTGCTGGCGCCGTCGGAAACGGACGAGACGCAGCCAGTGTCGCCAGAGCGATGGGTGGCCTCGTCACGTCGGGGGCGCTGGTGCCAGGCGACAAGCTTCCACCGATACGAACGGTGGCAACCACCCTGGGCATCAGCACTTCGACCGTGGCCGACGCCTGGTCGATCATGCGCAACCACGGGCTGATCGAGACCGATCGACGGCGGGGCACCACCGTTCGACCCTCGACCGGTCACGGACGGCAACGTTGGTGGCGAGTGCCGATGCCGCCGGGGACCCTCGATCTCGACCTCAGTACCGGCACGCCCGATCCTCGACTGCTGCCTGTCTTGGAGCCCATCCTCGCCAAGATCCACACCGATCTCGAGGTCACCTCGTACCTCGAACCGCCGATGCTGCCCGCCCTGGGCGACGAGCTGCGCCGGCGATGGCCCTATGACCCGCCGGGCTTGGCGGTCATCGACGGTGCGAACGATGGGCTCGACCGAATCATCCGCTCGATCATCCGACTTGGCGATGTCGTGGTCGTCGAAGATCCCACCTATCCCCTCCTGCTGGACCTCCTCGAACTGGCGGGAGCCGAAATCATCGGCGTCGGCCTCGATACAGCGGGCCCGATCCTTGCTCAATTGGCGGCAGCGTTGGAGCGAGGGCCGCGTGCACTGGTGCTACAGACCAGCGCCCACAACCCGACGGGGATCACACTGACCACTGAACGAGCGGCGGCCATCGCCGACCTGGTCGAGGGGACCGACACGATCGTGATCGAAGACGATCACGCTGGCGCGACGGTCGACCATCATGTGGTCAGTCTTGGCGAACGCCTCCCCGATCAGGTGTTTCGCATCCACAGCTTCTCCAAGACCTACGGGCCCGACCTGCGGATTGCGGCGCTGTCCGGTCCAGCCGCCGGCATCACCGAGATCGAGCAGCGTCGACAGTTGGGACCCGGCTGGACCAGCCGACTCACCCAGCGAATCCTGCTCGAAATGCTTCGTTCACCGGAAGTGGACGATCAGATCGCCATTGCGGCCGAGGCGTATCGTCTGCGTCGCAACTTGCTGGTCGACGGGCTCCGATGCCACGGTCTCGAGATCGTCGA
>JBBQUN010000239.1:0-7415 GCA_038212405.1 Acidimicrobiales bacterium
TATAGATCGACGGGCCTTCGAGGCCGAGTGCGCCGCCGAAGCCGATCGTCGTGACACCGGCGAGGAGACGCGCCGGCAACTTCGATGGTGCAAGCACCGGGTTTCGCATGTGGTAGGCGCTGATGTACTCATCGGACGTCGAGCTGGTTGCGTTGTTGCCCAGCTTGGCGAGGATGATGGCAGTGAGAGCCAACCCGACCAGCGGCGCAAGGGTTTGAACGACCAATCCCTGGTGCGTGATGTTCTCGAGTACACCGGCGACGGTGACGAACTCGAACGCCGACACGACGACGCCGACGAGTACGCCGAGCAAGGCCGATGCCACGAGCAGGCGCGAGTGTCTGGCCTCGGGAGCCAGCGACTGCACGAACGAAAGCACGCCTCGCAGGATGCCGCATGTGAGAGGTCAAGAGGTGGCACTCGCAAAATTGCCGACAAGAAGTCAGCGCAAGTGCACGGGGGTCTCCCGCATCAACTTGTCGAGTTCGACCACCAACTTGTCATAGATCGTTTCTCCAACCAGTTCGACGAGCTCGTCTTGCGACGTCTGATAGAGCGGTTCGGCGTTGCTGTAAGGCGTTGGTTCTTCACTGCACCACCAGTGAAAGTCGAACCCGCCCTCGCCCCAGTCGCGTCGTTCCCATGCCCGGACGAACACGGTGTCGTGCCCGTAGTCGTCGGTGTGGATGTCGAGGCGGATCGGTACTTGCCAGCAGACATCGGGCTTCCAGTCGAGCGGCCGCTGGCCCACCGTGAGTGCCTTCGCGTGGAGTGCACAGCCGCTGCCACCGGGGTGGCCCTCACGGTTCAAGAAAATGCACGCTCCGTCGGCTCGGCGGGTGACCCAAGCGCCTTCTTTGTTCTGCTTGAAGGCGCCGCCTTTGCTGATCGATCGGCGACGGTACTGCCAGTCGTCGTCGGTCAGCAGGGCGGCATACGCTGCGGTATTGGCCAGGTCGGTGTCGTCGGAGAAGTGGGCACCGTGCACGCAACAACCGAGCGCTTCGGCCCGTCCGACGGGCAACGCGTCGGGATCGGCAGCGATCGACGGGCAACCTTGCCCGTAGATGCAATGAAAGTTCGACAGCATGAACGTGACATCGAACATCCACGTGTCGCCCTGATCGTCGTGGAGTGAGATCCAGCGATGCCCGTCGGCCGGGGGAAGTCCGCTGGTCGGATCCGCACCCGGGCTCGGACTGTCGTTGGAGGAAGCCACCGTCGGAGGCTACCGTGCGCCCGATGCCGGCGGATTACAGCGAACGTTTCGAGGACCTCGCAGAACGGCTGCGGTCGATCAGCGAGGAACTCACCGATTTCGGCATCGACGCCCTGCGCGAGGCAGTTGCCGATGGCGCCACCAAACGCCCACCGATAGAGAAGCCAATTGCTGCCGCTCGTCGTGCGGTCGAAAAAGCCATCCGAGCCCTCGAAACTACCTGACGCAGCAGCTCCGAGCGTCTGACTCGGATGGGCGGCGCCCGGACTGCGAAGCCAAGGCTGCGAAGGGACGCAGCAGCTCCGAGCGTCTGACTCGGATGGGCGGCGCCCGGACTGCGAAGCAGTCCAAAGCAATTCAGTCGTCGAGCATGTCGGCGTTTTCGGGCTCGAGGTCGTGGAACATGCCGGTGGTGATGCGCTCCTTGGTCTCGGCCAGCGAGTTGATGCGCATGATCAGTTGGTTGAGGCGGGCGAAGCTGCGGTCATTGAATCCGAAGGCGATCCGGGGCAACTCGATATGGTCGTCACTGTCGACTTCGGCCTTGGTGACCTCGATCGGTTCGATCTGACCTTCGACGACGATGTCAGCGAATTCGGCGTTGAGCGTCGCCAGTGCCTTTGGCGCAATGGCAGTGTTGGTGCGGATGACGAGTCGCCGACCGACGTATCGCATCGAGTGGAAGCAGGAGTAGTAGTCAGCGATGTAGTCGGCGGCTGCTTCGGCATCGTGGGTGTGGAAGACCAAGGACATGTCGACGTCGCCGATCATCCCGTTGGCCAGCAGACCCTCCTCGACGAAACGCAACAGCGACGCCCAGTAGGTCGAACCGGGATGGTCGAGCATGACGATCGGTGCGGGGTAGGCCTTGCCCGTCTGGATCAGGGTGATCAATTCGAACGTCTCGTCGAGGGTGCCAAAACCACCGGGGAGGAGAACGAAACCGTCGCTTTCCTTCATGAAGAAGAGCTTGCGGGTGAAGAAGTAGCGGAACGTCGCCAGCTTGGGATCGCGGTCGATGAGTGCTGCTGCACGCTGCTCGAAAGGCAACACGATGTTGACCCCGAAACTGTTCTCGACGCCTGCGCCCTCGATACAGGCGGTCATGATGCCTGGCCCGGCGCCGCTGATGATCATCCAGTTGCGTTCGACGATCTTTTCACCGAACGATTGGGCCAGCGCATAGTCGGGATGGTCGGCAGCAGTGCGCGCCGATCCGAAGATCGTGCACTTGGCTCGACCGCGGTAAGGCGAAAACACCCGCCACGCATTGAGCATCTCGACCATCGATTGCGAGGCGATCTTCAGCTCCAAGCGATCGACTTCGGCTGCGTCCATGTCGAGAGCCGTCACGATCATCCGACGAACGAGGTCGTCGTTGTTGTCATCGCCAACCGCAGCGGTGAGTTCGCTCAGCAGGCGATCGACTTGTCCGTCGCCGAACATGCTGCGAGCTCGGGGTGCGTTCATGTTTTGTCCTCTGCACGACGTCGTCGCGATCGATGTGATCGTTCCAGGGTGGCACATCCCGAGGCTCAGGTGTGGGCTTCGACTCTCACTTGTTCACCGATCGCCTGTTCATCGATCACCACTTCGTACAGCGTGGTTCGCTGCACGAGACGGCGGCCAAGCGGCTCGACCAAGGCGCGGAAGTCGTCGATGCCCACGTCGGTGCCGTGGGCAGCGCCGGCAGCCCGGGAGATGTTCTCGTCCATCAGGGTCCCGCCGACGTCGTTGCAACCGGCCTGCAGGAGCTGACTCACGGCGTCGAAGCCGATCTTGACCCAGCCAGACTGGATGTTCGGAATGTCGTCTCGATAGGCGATTCGCGCCACGGCATGCATCAACAAGTTCTCGCGGAACGTCGGGCCTCGACGAGCCTTCTTCTGCAAGTAGATCGGCGCCGCCATGTGGACGAACGGCAGGCCGACGAATTCGGTGAAGCCACCGGTCTCGCGTTGGAGTTCTCGAGTGGCGAGCAAATGCTTGACCCAGCTCTCGGGTTGCTCGACCGAACCGAACATGATGGTGACGTTCGATCGCAGCCCGACCTGGTGGGCCGTGCGATGGGCATGGAGCCATTCTTCGCTGTTGATCTTGTCGGGACACAGCAACGCTCGAACGCGGTCGTCGAGAATCTCGGCTGCGGTGCCAGGCAGCGTCTTGAGCCCGGCCGCCATCAGCCTCCGCAGGTAGTCGGCGAGCGGTTCGCCCAAACGCTTTGCCCCCTCGGTCACTTCGAGCGCAGTGAACCCGTGGATATGCATGTCGGGACATGCCTCGTGCACCGCCTGGGCAACATCGATGTAGTAGTCGCCATCGAAATCGGGATGGATCCCACCCTGAAGGCACACTTCGGTGGCACCGACCTCGTGCGCCTCGATCACCCGCTTCTGCATTTCTTCGAGCGTCAGGAGATACGGCTTGCCCCGAAGGTTCAAACTCAGCGGGCCTTTCGAAAAGCCGCAGAATCGACATTTGAACGTGCACACGTTCGTGTAGTTGATGTTTCGGTTCTTCACGAAGGTGACGTCGTCACCGACGATGTCACGTCGCAATTGGTCGGCCACCTCGGCAATGGCTGACACCTCGGGCCCTCTGGCTCGAAACAGCGTGAGCAATTCGTCGGCGCCAACTTCTTCCCCGGAACGAACCCCAGCGAGCACCTCGCCGACGCGACCGTTGATCGGGTTGGCTGGTCCTCGGCTCGGCACCAGCTTCGGTGGATCGACCACGGCGCCGGAGTACCACTGCGTTGATCGATCGCCGATCAGCACCACATCGGCACCGTCGTCGCCCTTGGCAACGAATTCGGCCCGTTCGGGGAAGATCGAACCGGGATCGTCGCGTGCCATTCCCTCGGCGTCGGAGCGATCGAGCACGGCGAATCGGAGCCCCTGGTCGAGCCATCGCCCCTCGGCAGGAAGCAGAGCGGTCGGGCTCAGCTCGGCGAGGGCGAACTCGGGGTAGATCGTCAGGCGGGGGGCCAAGGTGAAGCCGGCGGCTTCGGTGACCTCGCGCAGACGATCCAGCGCCGGCCACGGCCGCTCGGGGTTGACGTGGTCAGCGGTGATGGGCGACACCCCGCCCCAGTCGTCGATGCCGCAAGCAAGCAACGGGGCGAAGTCATCGCTCAGATTCGGGGGTGCTTGCAGATGCACACTGGTTGGAAGCAACAGTCGGGCGAGGGCGATAGCCCGCCAGTAGGGGTCATCGGCGGCTGGCTCGTGCTTCCACATTGCGGTGCCCGGCTTCGGCAGGAAGTTCTGCACGATGACCTCTTGCACGTGGCCGTGGCGAGCGTGGCTGGCAGCGATCGCCAGTAGGGCATCGATTCGGTCGGCTTCGGTTTCGCCGATGCCGACGAGGATCCCCGTGGTGAACGCGATGCCCAGTTCCCCGGCGGCCTCGAGTGTTGCGAGACGGCGGGCAGGCTCTTTGTCGGGAGCATTGAAGTGGGCATCGAGATCGTCTCGGAGCGTCTCGAGCATCATGCCTTGGCTTGGTGAGACCGCTCGAAGCTTGGCCAGCTCGTCGGCATACAGCGCTCCGGCATTGGCGTGGGGGAGGAGGCCGGTTTCGTCGAGAACCAGCTTGCACATCGCGGCCAGGTATTCGACCGTCGACGCATAGCCGCGTTCGGCCAACCAGTCCGCCGCCTGGGGGTAGCGAAGCTCGGGCCGCTCGCCCAGGGTGAACAAGGCCTCGTGGCAGCCGGCACGTGCCCCCTGCTTGGCAATCCGAAGAACTTCGGCCGGTTCGAGGAACGGCGAGTCGAGTCGAGCAGGCGGTTGGGCGAACGTGCAGTAGCCGCATTGATCTCGGCACAGCATGGTGAGAGGAATGAAGACCTTCGGCGAGTAGGTGATTCGATTCCCGAACGCACGGTCTCGGGTGGCGCGAGCTCGCTCCATCAACTCGGCCGTGGTCAGGTCGGCGAGTGCATGGGCTTGTTCGTCGACGATGGATACGGCGTCGAGGTTTTCGGTCATCGTTCTTCTCTCGGGTCGTTGATCGCTCGATCAGCAGATTGTTGTTGGGACTGACTTCGGACCTTGCCCGGGCTGACGGTTTCGCAACAGCGCGGACATTGCACGTGTTGTTCGAGTGGAGTTCCACACGCTTCGTGCACCAAGACCACTGGCGGGTTGCCATCGGCGTACCACTCATCGCCCCATCGCATGAGTGCGATGAGTGCGGGCGAGAGGTCGGCGCCTTTCGGTGTGAGTCGGTACTCGAAGCGCGCCGGTCGATCCTGGTAGGGAACCTTTTCGACGATGCCTTCTTCGACGAGTCGCTTGAGCCGATCCGACAGAAGGTTCTTGGCAATGCCGAGATCGTCGACCAGTTCGGAGAAACGACGTACTCCACGAAACAGATCTCGTAGGACGAGCAAGGTCCAGCGATCACCAATGACCTCGAGCGTTGCGTTGATCGAGCAGGCAGCGCTGGGTGGGGTCGGTGGCATGGGCCGAGACGGTAGACGAGGTTGGTTGCAAATCGCAACCCGCTCGCTCGACCGCCGACCGGCAACAGACGATGGACCCACTGGCTACAATCGAACGCATGTTCGTATGTTCCCACGTTGACAGCCCGGGAGCGCCCCTTCAGGGCTCTCTCCTCGGCATGGGTGAGCCGCAGGTGCCGGAAACTGTTGGCAATCTCCAGCGGCGTTCGCTCGAGAACGGCGCATGGCTCGATCACCGACCCGGCTGGCTGCCTGGTGCCGACGCCTGGTTCGATCTCCTGCTGGGCGGACTCGACTGGCGCACCGCACGGCGACCGATGTTCGACAAGATCGTCGACGTTCCCCGCCTCATCTGGGCTCGTGATCTCCACGACGGCGAGTGCGGCATCGTTGCCAGCTTGGACCACCTCGCGCATCGCCTCGCCGATCACTACCGGCGACCCCTCCCGGGGTTGCACGCCAACCTGTACCGAGACGGCAGCGACTCGGTGGCTTGGCACCGAGACAAGGTTGCGAACCCATCGGACGCACTGGTTGCCATCGTCTCACTTGGCGCCGCTCGCAGCTTCGCCGTTCGCCCGGTCGGAGGCGGGACTGCCATCCGATTCGATTTGGGGCGAGGCGATCTGCTGGTCATGGGGGGAACGATGCAATGCGAATACGAGCACGCTGTTCCGAAGACCAAACACGGCTCGCCCCGCATCAGCGTCATGATCCGCAGCGACGACGGTACTGCCCCAAGTGCTCAGGCCACCGGCGGCAGCAACGTATAGGGCACCTTCCGATACTCGCCGGCGTCGATCCGAATCGAGGCGATCACGGTGGTGTAGGCATCGAACGCCAGCTCGGCGCGAATCAGCCGGTAGTTGAATTTGCCAGGCTCGATCTGCAACGGCTGGACATTGCGCGCCACCGGATCGGCCGAGCGATCGACGCTGCCATCGGCATCGGCCATGTGAAACACGGTTTCGAGTGCAGCCAATTCACCACCGCTGGGTGGATTCCAGACCATGACCACCAGGTGAGGCGCAATCGTGCACGGTACCGGCGCCGGCGCCGGCCCTGAAAACTGCACCCCTGACAAGTCGATACGAGTCGTTGGACCTGGCTCCTGGCGCAGAGCGATGTCATCCATGAACAGAGCGGCGATGATCTCCATGCACCGATAGTGTCGGGAATCGTGAGTGAAGCCTCAACCCGTGACGTGATTCTTCGCGAAGCGCAGGCATGTTTTGCTCGGCAGGGCTTCGAAGGCACCTCACTCAACGACATTGCCGCCGGTGTTGGGATTCGCCGACCGAGCCTGTTGCACTATTTCGCATCGAAGGAAGCGATCTACCGCGAGGTGCTGACCGAAGCACTCCTCGACTGGGGGCGACGCCTCGACCGGCCCCAACCAGAACCAGCAGCAACGGGCTGGGAACGCGTCGACGACGTGTTGAAAGTGAGTTTCGATTTCTTCGTGACCAACCCCGACATCGTGGTGATCGTGCGACGCGAGGCACTCACCGAGGTGAGCCACCTGGGATTCGATCTTGGCATTGCGTTGCGCCCTTACTACGAACGGGCAGTCGAGTTCTTTCAACAAGAGATGAACCGAGGCGTGTTCCGAGAACACGACGCCGAGCACTTGGTGCTGACTGGCTACGGGGCGCTGCTGACCTACTTCTCTGATCATGTGCTGTTGCGTGGCCTGATCGACGTCGATCCCTACAGCGACGAAGAACT
>JBBQUN010000240.1:0-7398 GCA_038212405.1 Acidimicrobiales bacterium
CAGGACTACATGGCCCGTCGAACCAGTGACGGCAAGACCAAACGAGAAGCCACCCGATGTCTCAAACGCTTCATCGCCCGCAGGGTCTGGCGGCTACTTGAACACCCCGAAAACCACCTTGACAGAACATAGAAGCATCAGGGAGGGTCGACCAGAATGCCAGATCTGCTCGGCCAGATGCTCGTTCCAACGATGCGATTATCGAGCGCCGCAATTGGGCCTGATATCGAGTGGCTCGTTGGCACGCCACGGCGTGATTTCGTGCTGTTATGCGTGGGCTTCCGTATCACTTGCTCGAGCATCCTGATCAGGATTGCCGGCTGCGCGCTCCCTCGAGCCGGTCCCTGGATCGTTGAGATCCGCTAGATGATTAGTTCCAAGGGATTCGCGCGGTCACGACGTCCTTGCGAAACTGCGGGAAGCGAATGTGACTGACCGTGGTCAGGTGCTCGCCGTTGTGCTCGAGACGACCGGCGACATCAGCGTCCTCCACGGCTCCGGCCCGCTCGACGAACTCCTGCTCGAAGGTGTGGCCGACGCGTTCTGAACCGTTTGCGCTGTTCGAAGGCCAAGCAGGCGGCGGGCGACCTTACCGACAACGAGGACCTGGAACGCGAAGGCAAGGCAGACGAGGTCAAAGGCAAGGCGAAGGCAAAGGTCGACGACGCCAAGGACAAAATGAGCTGAGCGGACTCGTCCGGCTCCCGGCGTGCGAGGCTGCGGCGATCAATGACGATCGGCGCGGCCTTGGCGCGTGGGGTTCGACGGCCCATGCGAAGTGAACTAGACGAGTAGTTCCAAAGGATTCGCGCGGAGCACGCGATCATCCACCACATGAGTGGCGAGGGTGTCCACGATCAGGGGGCTTACACAAACCCTGAGCCGTGAAGGAACATGGCATGAACCCGGACCTGGACACCCTCGCCACCAAACTCTACGTCACCATCGACGACCTGATCATCGCCCACCCCGACTGGGCACCCGAACGACCAACTGTCGGGATCGCACCCCGGCTCTCTGACGCCGAACTCTGCACACTCGCCGTCATCCAAGCCCTCCTCGGATTCACCTCCGAAGCCCAGTTCATCCGCTACGCCCACACCCATCTACGCCCGTGGTTCCGGTATCTCCCCGACCGGCCCGGCTACAACAAACGCCTCCGCCATTCCGGTCAACTCATGCAACACCTCATCGCTGCCCTGGGCCGGGAGTGTGTGTCATGGACCGACGATGTTTGGCTGGTCGACTCGACCCCTGTCGAATGTGGTCGCAGCCGGGAAACGGTGAAACGATCTGATCTGGCCGGCTGGGCCAGCTACGGGTACTGCGCGTCGCATTCCCGGTTCTTCTGGGGACTGCGGCTGCATCTGATCGCCACACCATCGGGACTCCCCGTCGCCTACGCCCTCGCCGGCGCCAAGGTCGACGAGCGAGACACCTCGCTCGACATGATCGCGTTCGGCGGGCTTGTTACACCAGGGCAGACGTTGATTGCTGACAAGGGCTATCGGCGGGCCGGCTTCGAGACCGAGCTCAACAACGCTGGTGTCACCCTGATCCGCCCGAACCTGAAATCCGAACCGCAGCGTGCTGGAGGCCAGTATCTACGGGCGTTTCGCCAAATCATCGAGTCGGTGAACCAGACGTTGAAAGCCCAACTCGATCTCGAGCGACATGGCGGACGAACCAAACCCGGGGTCTGTGCTCGCGTGCTGCAACGAATCCTCACCTTGACCGCCGCGATCTGGCACAACGAGACCAGCGGCCAGCCTGGACCATCGCGATCACTCACCGCCTACGACCACTGACCCCTTGGAACCAATCGTCTAGATCTTGGGTTGGCTGTGGTCGAGGGCTGTCGGGGAGATGGCGCCGGTAGCGATCGATGTTGCGAGGTCGGCAAGGCGGAGGTTGTGGTTGCGGGCGTGGTTTCGTAGAAGGCGGAACGATGCGTCCATGTCGAGAGACTCGCGTTCTGACACCACGCCTTTGGCTTGTTCGATAACGATCCGGCTGTTGAGAGCGTTCGTGAGCTGCTCGTTGAGGATTTGAGCGTCACTGGCCACTCGTTGCTGGAGAATGGCGATGGTTGCGACGTCAGCGAGTGCTTGACTGGCGTCGATGTCGGCTTGGCTCAGCTGCCCGGCGGCATTCTGGAACAGGTTGAGCGCTCCGATGACCGAGTCACGTAGCCGCATGGGGACGGCATGCACCGCCCCGAACCCGGCATTGCGCGCCTCGGGCGAGAACCGGGGCCAGCGGGAATCGTCGTTGTTGATGTCATGGTTCACGACTGGTCGGCCGGTTTGGTAGCAGTCCAGACACGGTCCTTCCTGCGCCTGCAGCTCGAAGAGTTCGAGCAGTCGCATGGCCTCACTGGAGGACGCCATGACCCGCAGCCGGCCGTCGGGTCCGGCGAGCATGATCCCGGCTGCATTGACGTTGAGGACGTCGAGACAGCTGTCGGTGAGTCGGCTGAGTAGATCGACGACGTCGAAGTCGGCGACGAGGGTGTCGGCGAGCTCGACGAGGGCCTGGGCGAGCTTTTCTTCTCTGGGCAATGGATTTCCGATCAGCGTCGTGAACGTTGGCGTTGTTGATCGTTGGCTTGGTTCGGACCTTGCCCGAGGGTAGTCGCCGGCGTGGTCGTCATGACCAGGAGCCGGTTTCTGTGGGGTCGAGTCCGTTGTCGTCGGCCCGCAATCGAAGCGTGTGGTCGATGACTGCGGCGGCCACATCGGTGAGACGGTGCCCGTTGCCGAATGCGTGGGCACGCAGCCGAACGAGGGCTTGCCTCACGGGTATGCCGAGTTGCACGGCGACGATCCCGGCGGCCTGGTGGACGTTGTAGTGGAAGTCGGCGCCGACTGCGAGCTCGTGGGCGATTGTGTCGGGCGCTGCGTTGGCCTGGAGCAGCACGACGGTTTGCGCGGCGATGTCCGCCATCACCAATGCGTTGGCGTGTTGGTCGTCGGTGAGTGCCCCGGTGCGAGTGTTGTAGAGATTCAGGGCGCCGAGTCGGGCGGCGCCGACCCGCAACGGAAACCCGAACACGGCCCGGGCTCCGGCCGTGACCGCTGGGCCGGTGAATGCGGTCCATCGAACTGACGCCGGTGCTGAGAGGTCGGGCTCCATCACTGCGACTCCCCCGAGGTGAGCGTCGATGCATGGTCCCTCGCCCAGCTCGTACTGCAAGCGCTCGATCAGATCACTCACCGAGTCGGTCGTACAGATCGAACCGCGAGACACCTCACCATCCATCAGCATGATCCCGGCACCGCTCATCGCTGTCACCTCGGCGCAGACCACACACAGCCGCTTCGAACCGACGTCGCCAAGGCGTCCCCCGCCAAGCAGTCCCAGTATGTGGCGTCGACGTTGTCCTAGCATCGGTCAGCCACCGGCCCGGGTCGACGGCACCCGAACCGGCCCCGAATAGTCGTGCGGAGTATCGATCACCCGATACTTGGCCGTGTCGACGAGGGACTCCAGACGGCAGATACTGATGACGCGCTCCGCCGGGATAGAGAGGGAACACAACGAGAAGCGACGGCCGCACCTGTTGAGCTTTGCCTGGGCCCGGATGAACACGGTGATCGTCGACGCATCCAGGAACGTGACCTCGCTGACGTCGACCAGAAGGTCGGCGTGATCGACCGCGATCACAAAGGCGAGTTGATTCCAAAGTGTGTGGGCGTTCGCTGCGTCGTACTCGCCCCGAAGCGCCACGCACCTCCCACGCAGTCCAACGGCGCCTTCCCGGGCGCGGGAATCGCAGCGATCAGTAGCTGGTCGTTCGGCAAGCACCTTGGATCCTCCTCGGACACAGAACAGAGTGTGGCGCTGCCGAGGATCTGGAGCATCGCTACCGGACCAGCCACAACGGGCCGACCAGAGCGAACGGGTCGCAACCCGAAACGTTGGCTCACGCTACCCGCAATCGACAGCCCTGACAAGGCGCCACGCCCGGTGGGTTAGCCTCCGATCTGAGATGTGTCCTCGTCTCGTGCGTTGCTCTGAACCCCGGTTGCGCCCTGAACCCCCACCAGGTGCACCCTGACGATCCATGAGCCCCAACATCAAACGATGTCGAGTCTCACTGGGCTGTGGCGGTCGACCCGTCCGACGGCAGCCGAACTCTCCCGGGCCCGTCGCCGCCTACACGCCAAGGCGGCCTTCATCACCGTCATCGTGGCCCTCAGCTACTGGTCCACCGTCATCTCTGACTGGAACATCACGATCAGGATCGGATCAGCCGCCGCCTTGGCCATCGGCCTGATCGCGGTCGCTACCAGCATCATGCACGACGCCAACCACGGCGCGTTCTCACGCCATCGCTGGTTGAACCGACTCGTGTCCTACGTCGCCGACATCCTCGGCACCAGCTCATGGCTATGGCGATTCAAACAACTTCGCCTCGATGATCAGCGGCTACCGACCAATCGACGACGACGAGCCGACGACAAGGCGCGACCAATGACCGACGACGACAAAACGCCGGAATCGTCCAAGGAGCGTGAGCGCCGTCTACGGGCCCTCACCGACAACGGCGACACAATCTCCCACGAGGAGTACACGAGACGGTCTCGTCGCTCGTTCCTCGCCTTCGGTGCGCTCGGGATCGGCGGCTATCTCGGGTTCCGCAACCTACAGAATCGGCCGACCGACGACACCATCCCCGACGTCATTCGCAGCGGACTCGAGTGGAACGAACGAGTGTGGGAAACGGTGCAGCGTGACGGCGCCCGCTCTCGTACCTTCGATACCGCAGACATCGAGGACCTCCGGGTCAACGGACGGATCGGCCTCGACGACGAGGTCGCACAGGACGCCGACGCGACCTGGGAGATCGACCTCACCGGGATCGGGGAGCCGCGCTCGGGTCGTTGCCGCTCGATCAGGTCAAAGGCCTCGAGGTGCACGACATGGTGTGGGAGCACAAATGCATCGAAGGCTGGAGCAACATCGTGCAGTGGACCGGCGTGCGGTTCTCCGACGTAGTGGAGGCATTCGCATCGGATCAATCCGACTGGGAGTACGTTGCGATGCGAACACCCGACGACCGCTACTACGTGGGTGTGGATCGGTACACGATGCTCCACCCGCAAACAATGCTGGCCTGGCAACTCAACGGCGAGCCCCTCACCTCCGAACACGGTGGCCCGATCCGGCTCGTGACGCCGCTCAAATACGGCATCAAACAACTCAAACGAATCGCAGCCATCGAGTTCACCAACACCCGACCCGACGACTACTGGGCCGAACGCGGCTACGACTTTCACTCCGGCTTCTAGCCATCCCAAACCGCCTGCGACCCAACCACCGCCCTGTGAAGCTCGGCCCATCGACATGACGCTCACCACCTCGACTCGGGCCGATGGCGGTTCGGTCACCTCTGCAACGAGATCGTTACGTGGTCGTGGCGTTGATGCCCGTCGAACGTGATGGTGTGTGTGTCGACGATGGCAGCAACGATCGCCAGACCTCTCCCCCTCAGCTCGGTCGGTCCGGGCATCATGGCAGCCACAAACCTCGAGCGACGAGACGGCGGTACCTCGGAGCGGGACGAGACACACAAATCGATCGAGTCGACTCGAAGTACGAGTCGAACCAGCACTTCGTCGGAGTCGGCATGTACGAACGCATTCGATGCCAGTTCCGAGGCGACCAGCGAGAGATCGTGCACCATTGCGCTGGGACAGGCGGACATCTCGCTGGCCACGAAGACACGCAGATCCCGGATCCCATCGAGAGATGTGAGCCGCATTTCGGCCTCCATGGCAATTCCCTCCGTCAAGCTCCGTGATCGACGGCGCAACTGTCGTGCGAGGGTCGACTCGGAAGCGACGAGACACTACCCAGTAGGCCCCGGCCTCACACCTCAGCTACGCCGCGCTGCCACCTTCCCGCCCACCATCTCACGACACAGCTACACAGGTCCCACGCCATGTAGCTGGCCATCCATGCAGGAACCGCCTGTCTGTCTCGCTTCGACGGCTTGATCTGGCCCCGCGCGACAACGGCCATGCATCACGGCCAAACTGCGGCGAACTCAGACCGTCGTTCTCACGCCCACCCGTACTGGCGAGCGTCCCGTGCCGGCAGCGTCGACACCGGATAGGTGCACGGATGAGGTTCCTCTCCAACCGCTCTTCGGCGATGCGAGCGTGGAACCAGTCAGCGATTCCCTCGAACTGGTCGGGAACGAAGTGAGCCCTCGTGGGAGCGTGAAGAACGGAAACGCTGCTCCCGCTCACGCCGAGCCGGTAGCAGCGAGCAACTCCGAGCAACCACACGAGATCGCCATCCCACCGTTCCGAGCGACCCGCGAAATGAATGTTGTCGTGGCCTAGTTCTTCGGCAAAAGGCAGGGCATGAGCGAGGCATCGCTTGAGGCGACGCAGATCGACATCAGGACGTTGAAGGTTGACCTGCCAGGAGCCTTCGACACCATCGAACGTCCAGTACCCGGCCTCGTTGCTGTGCTTCGCAACCTCACCCTCGGTCCTCATCGCTTTCTCGTCGCCAACAATCGTCACCTCGAGTGCACCGGTTCTGCCATCGGGCAGCAAGAAGTGGGCATCGGGCTGACCTGGCAGACCGCCCGTCGTCGCTTCGTCGAACGCGGTGAATTTCGCACCGATTGCGTCAGCGACGAGGGCGCAGACAAACCTTTCAGGATCAGCTTGTGGGCGATCGCGACCGTTCACAGGACACCCTCCTTTTGACGTCGCACCGATTGGCGGGATGGATCGATCGCCGGGACCACGTAACGCCTGCACGACGGCCTCAGTGTGGTTCGTGACATGTACGAGGTAGCCGCACTTGGGCATCGAGTGAGCTGACCAGTGATCGCCGTCAGGCCGGGTCGATGTCGACGCTGAACAAAACGATCGAGCCATCGGCCACCAGCTGACCGACCACGAGCACGGCTCGCACGAGCTTTCCTGTGGTGACGAGATGGCGGTAGTCGTCACGATCGGGATACATCGACGGGAACTCATCGAAATGCTCGGCGAACGCGTCGGAGATCGTTGGCAGGTCGATCACCAAGAAGTCGCTCGCTGAAGGCTCGCCTGCTGGTCCCCGTGACTCATGGAGCTGTTCGTCGAGCTCGGCAAAGAACTGCGCGTCGACACGGACGTTCCTGCGAGTCACCGTGAGGATTGGCTGCTCTCCGCAGCAGCGATGCGTGCGTCGGCTTTCCGACGCGCTCGTTCGAGCAGATCAGCTGGGATCTTGTCAGGGTCGGTCACAAACCCTGAGCGAATCACCGCGTCGCGTTCGTTTGGAGAAAGGGCTTCGAGCTCAGCGGCCGTCCAGATCCGATCAGCGTCCATACTCAAACCCTACTCGGAGCCTCTGACAGCAATGCTCGCTCGAGGGATGCAGGTGCGG
>JBBQUN010000241.1:0-7376 GCA_038212405.1 Acidimicrobiales bacterium
GGGCTCGGGGTCGTTGGCTTCGTCTTCGAGGGGCGCCCCAACGTATTCGCCGATGCGTGTGGCGTGCTGCGAACCGGCAACACCGTGGTCTTCCGCATCGGATCCGATGCGCTCGGCACAGCGAACGCCATCGTCGAGCATGCCCTCGACCCCGCCCTCGCTGCCGCCGGCTTGCCACCGGGCGCGGCGTCGCTGGTGAACTCCGCTGCCCACGCAGCTGGTCATGCCATGTTCGACGACACGCGCCTCGCCCTTGCGGTGGCCCGAGGGAGCGGTGCCGCCGTCGCCCAACTCGGCTCGGTCGCTCGTCAGGCCGGGGTGCCAGTCAGCCTTCACGGCACTGGCGGCGCATGGATCGTTGCCGATGAACACGCCGACGCTGTCCGGCTCGAAGCGGTGGTGCGCCACTCCCTCGACCGCAAGGTCTGCAACACCCTCAACACCGTCGCGGTGGTCCGGTCCGATGCCGCTCGCTTGGTGCCGCTCATCTTGGACGGTCTGATCGCCGCCGCCGACGTGCGAGGCACGAACGCCAAACTCCACGTGGCCGAGGGCAGCGAATCGTTCGTTCCTGCCGAGTGGTTCGACAATCGAGTCGCCATCAACCGGGCGGAGGGAGACGTCACCGAAGCGCAGGCCGAAATGATCGGCCGCGACCAGCTCGGACACGAATGGGAATGGGAGGGTTCGCCGGAGGTCACGCTCGTCGTCGTCGACGATGTTGTCGAGGCGGTCGAGTTGTTCAACAGTCAGTCGCCCCGTTTCGTTGCTTCGCTCGTCTCGCAGGATCCAGTGGCACAGGAAGCGTTCTGGAACGCCATCGACGCGCCGTTCGTCGGTGACGGTTTCACCCGCTGGGTCGATGGCCAGTATGCGCTCGACAAACCGGAGCTCGGGCTGTCCAACTGGGACGTTGGGCGACTCTTCTCTCGAAGCGGGGTGTTGTCGGGTGACAGTGTGTTCACGGTGCGATGCCGCGTGTCCCAGACGAATCCCGAGGTCCACCGATGAGGAGGTCCACCGATGAGGAGGTCCACCGATGAGGAGGTCCACCGATCGACATCCGCTTCGGTTGACGCTTCGGTTCGACCGATTCAATCGATGGCAATGGGGACTGGGTCGCCAAGGGTGACCCGGTATCGCTGCGCCGACTCAACGGTCGAATCGGGAAGGATCACATCGGTCACTCGTCGGTACTCGGCGTCGACGACGTCGTTGCCGAACGACAGCAGGAGCCAACCGTTGTACGGCTCGAACTGCGCCATGTGGGAGTTGAGGAACGGCAACAGTCCGGCCGCTGCGGCATAGCGCTCGGGGAACGGTGAACTGATCGGTGGAGCCATGAACTCGGTGGCAACGACCGGCGAGTCCACATCGCCCCGGTCGGGCGAGAATTCGAACACTGCGCTCGTATGGAGATCACCCGACACGATGACCCGGCCCTCCCGCTTGGCGAACTCCGCCCCGAGCCAGATCCGTTCGTCGGTGTGGCCGTCCAGGGTGTAGGGCAGGAGGACGTCGTCGCCGGTGTAGATGCCCGAGGCAACAACCGGGCTGGCGAGGAGCGTCCAGGTGACGGCGGTGTCGAGTTGGTCGGCGATCCACGCCTTTTGGGCCTCGCCGAAGAGGGTGGCATCAGAGGCGTACTGTCGAACATCGGTGCCGATGATTCGCAAGCGACTGCCGATGTCGAGCGAGCGGTAGATGTCGTACGTCGCCGCCGTTCGATCGGGGGCGGGAAGACGGACGGGCATGAACTCCCACCACGCCTGATATGCGTCGGCTCGGCGATTCGGGTCGACCGTTGCGTCGTAGTCGTTCTCGACCTCGTGATCGTCCCACAGGCAGAACCAGGGATGGGCCGCATGGCTGGCTTGGAGGATCGGGTCGAGCCGGTACTCGGCGTAGCGGTTGCGATAGCCGTCGAGCGTGGTGGCCGTCCCGCCGGTGTGCGCTCGGTTGGCCAAATTGCTCGACCCACCACCCTCATAGATGTAGTCGCCGAGCCAGCAGAAGACGTCGAGTTCGGCGTTGGCGATGTCGACATGCGCCGCCCAGTAGCCGGTCTCGCGCAGTTGGCAGGAACTGGCACCGATGCGTATGTCGACCGAAGACGCCGCATCGGGCAGGGTGCGGGTCTGGCCAACGGCCGAGGTCTGTTCACCAGAACGAAAGCGATACCACCAACGCGACCCGGGGCTCAGATCGCTCGCCAACACGTGGAGGCTGTGGCCGTGGTCAGCAGTGGTTGATACCAATCCCGTCGCAATGGTCCGCTCGAACGAGGACGTATCGCTGAGCTCCCACACCACGGCGACACTGGCGGGTAGCTCACCGAGGAGCCGAGTCCACAACACGACCGAGCTGGCGTCCGGATCACCCGAGGCAACCCCGAATCCGAAACCGTCGACACCGAGCGGGCTGTCAGGTGACGGCAGTGCGTCGAGGCCTGGCTCTGATGGATCGACCAGCGAGGTTGCTGTCGGGGCATCGAGGACGGTCGGCTCGAGCTGCGGCACCGTCGATCGATCGGTGCTCACCGTTGGATCGGTCGGATCATCCGACGAACGAGTACACGCCGCAGCCACCGTTGCGATCAACGAGGCAAGGAAGTGGCGTCGGCGCATCGAGCCAGCGTATTTGGACAGGCCTCGGTATCCCCGTAGGCGTGGCCTACGCTCCGCCCATGTCCAACGGCGCCCTCTCCTCCCTCCCGACCACCGCTACCCCGACCACCGCTACCCCGACCACCGCTACCCACGGCACCCACGATCATCAAGACGATCCGCGCAACGCCAACATCGTCATCGGGCTCAACGGCGAGCTGGTGCCGAGGGCCCAGGCGATGGTGTCGGTCTTTGATTCCGGGTTCATCCTCGGCGACGGAATCTGGGAGGGCATCAGGGTCCACAACGGCAAGCTCGCCTTCATCAACGAGCATCTTCGCCGGCTCTATGAAGGCGCGGCGGCACTCGATCTCGACATCGGTCTGAGTCACGACGAACTCAGCGAACAAATCATGCGCACGCTCGCCGCCAACGAGATGGGACCGGGCACCGATGGCGTACACATTCGACTCATGATCACCAGGGGCATGAAGTCGACGCCCTATCAAGACCCTCGCTTCACCATCACGGCGCCCACCGTCGTCATCATCCCCGAATACAAAGATCCTCGGCCCGAGACCCTGACCAAGGGAATTCGCCTGGCAACGGTGAGCGTTCGGCGGGGGCGGCCCGATGTGCAGGACCCCAAGCTCAACTCCCACTCCAAGATCAACTGCATCACCGCCTGCATCCAGGCCACCAAGGCCGGGGCCGATGAAGGGCTGATGCTCGACCCACAGGGCTTCGTCGCCACCTGCAACTCGACGCACTTCTTCATCGTGCGCGAAGGCGACGAAGGGCCCGAGGTGTGGACCTCGACCGGCGACTACTGCCTTCCCGGCATCACGCGGGCCAACGTGCTGCGGCTGTGCCGCCGCTGGGGTGTGGCCGAGCACGAGAAGAACTTCAGCCTCAGTCAGGTGTACGGGGCTGATGAAGCGTTCGTCACCGGCACCTTCGCCGGCATTGCTCCGGTGACCGAGGTCGACGGTCGAATCATCGGCACCGGCGAGCGAGGTCCGATCACCAAGCAGTTGCAAGAGAAGTACCTCGAGCTGATTCACGAAGCCACGAGATGAGCGGGTCGGCGGGTCCATCGGTCGTGCGTCTGGCCATGTGGTCGGGCCCTCGCAATCTCTCGACGGCCATGATGAGGTCCTGGGAGAACCGTGCCGACACCCTCGTCATGGACGAACCCTTGTATGCGCACTACCTGTGGGTCACCGGTCTCGAGCATCCGATGGCGAGCGAGATCCTCGACTCGCAGCCGATCGACGGGGCGCAAGCCATTGCCAGCTGCCTCGCCCCGCTGCCCGATGGCGTCACCGTGTCGTACCAAAAGCACATGTCTCACCACCTGTTGCCCGATCTCGATCGAGCCTGGCTCGATGAGTTGCGTCACGTCGTGTTGCTACGGCATCCGGCACGAGTGTTGGCGTCGTACCTCGACAAGCGAACCGACGTCGTCCTCGATGATCTCGGGCTCCCGCAGCAGCTGGAGTTGCTGGAACGCGCCGAGCTCGTGATCGACTCCGACGACTTCCTCACGAACCCGGAGGGCTACCTCCGGTCGCTGTGTGAGCTGATCGGCGCCCACTTCGTCGATTCGATGCTGTCGTGGCCCGCAGGACCTCGCAACACCGACGGTGTGTGGGCATCGCACTGGTATGACGCTGTCTGGCAATCGACCGGATTCGCCGCCCTTGATCACGCCAACCAGCGGTCGTTGCCGCCGGCGCCGCCCGGTCATGAGCAGTTGCTGGCCGAAGCCATAGAGATCTACGACGAGCTAGCCGCTCACCGGTTGGTGTTGTGAAGGTGTCCACGCCAGGTGGAGCGCCAAACCGAGGAGCACGACCGGGCTCCCGATCCAGGCGACGAGTGGAGGGGCTTCACTGAGTAGGAGCCAGGTCAGGGCCGAGGCGCCGATCGGCTCTGCCAACAAGGCCAGCGACACCGTGAGCGATCCGAGCCGCTCGAGCAGCAGGTTGAGCACCGTGTGCCCGGCCAGCTGGGGCCCAAGGATCATCGCCCCGATGATCAGCCAGGTCTGGGTGTCGTAGCCCCACAATGGCGTGCCGGTGAGCAGCGCCGCCGGGAGGAGCGCGACCGCGGCAGCAGCGTAGGCCGTTGCTCCGTACTCGGCAGTCGAGAGTTCCGACCTCACGCGCCCGCCGAGCACGAGGTAGACGGCCATGGCCGCAGCGCCAACGAGCGCAAGCCCGTTACCGAGGAGCTCGTCACTCGCGGCAATCTCGATGTCGCCGCCGGCGATGATGGCAATGCCCAGCAGCGTCACGCCGATCACGAGCCAGCTTCGGTTGGTGGGCCGAGAACCGCCGAAGCACCATTGAATCAGGGCAACGAAGATCGGCGCCGTCGACACCAGCGTCACCGATGCCGCCACCGACGTCATTTCGAGCGAGGCCAGCCAGGTCGAGAAGTGAAGGGCGAGGGCAACTCCGGCACCAAGAATGGCCAGTTCGGTGGAGCGCAACGGCTTCGGGCGATCGTTGCGAGCGGCCAGCGCTCTCGGTGCGAGGATCACGGCACCGCCAAGTGTTCGCCAGAAGGCGAGGGCGATTGCCGGTGCCTCAGCCCAGCGAACCAGCACCGCCGAGGAGGCAATCGCCATGATGGCGACGAGGAGGAGGCCGATCGAGCGAGCGTTCGGGGTGGTCATCGCACCCCAGCGCTCGTCGAAGCAATCGCAAGTATTTGGTCGAAGTGCTTGGAAGCGCGGTCGCTGCGGACGACGATGAGAGAGTGGACTCTCGAACACCCCAACAACCAACCCTCCTGATCATGGCTGCCGGCCTCGGGAGCCGGTTCGGTGGCGTGAAGCAGCTGGCGCGGGTCGGACCCAACGACGAAGCCATCCTCGACTTCAGCATCATCGATGCCCGTGCTGCCGGCTTCGGTGACGTGGTTCTCATCGTGCGCTCCGACATCGAAGCCGATGTGCGGGTCCACATCGACGCGGTCCACGGTCACGGTGGACCAGCGTCGTTCGTCCATTACGTACGCCAAGACGATCTCGGCCCGGCCCGTGACAAGCCGTGGGGCACGTTGCATGCCGTTCTCAGTGCCGCTGAGGCGGTGAGCAGCCCGTTCTGCGTGATCAACGCCGACGACTACTACGGCGCCCAGTCCTTCAAATTGGCGGCCGACCAATTGGCCAACTTGGCTCCTGGTGAGGCGGCACTGATTGCGTTCGAGCTCGGAAACACGGTGCCGCCGGCGGGCACGGTCTCTCGAGGGATCTGCGAAGTTGCCGATGCGTCGCTCGTCGGTATCGACGAGACCCACGACTGCGAGCGCCTGGCCGACGGGACCCTGTTCGCCAAGGGCGGCCCGATTGCCGAAGACACCCCGGTCTCGATGAACATGTGGTGTTTCCACCAAGCGATCATGGCCGACTTCGTCGGGCGTTGGGAGCGGTTCTTCGCCGAGAACGGCGAAACGGAGAAGACCGAATGTCTCCTCCCGTCCGAGGTGGCGGCCCTCATGGCCAACGATCAACTGCGCGTCGCCGTCGTGTCGTCGCCCGAGGCCTGGATCGGGATCACGAACCCCGACGATCTCGAACTGGCGAAAGCATCGCTCAGCAACCGCTGATGGCGCGTCGCTAACGCGGGGGAACAGCAAAGACATCGAAGTCGTTGGCCCCTCGTACGTCGGGGTGGTGGACTGATGCCTCTTCGACGAAGCGTTGCGCGCCACCGGTTCCGGCCGCGAGATCGCCCGCTCCAGCATCACGGGCATCGCCATGGCCGTAGCGCTGTGAGAAGTGGGTGAGGACCACCCGTCGCGCGCCGGCCTCGGCGCCGAGTCTGCCCGCCTGATCGGCGGTGAGGTGGAGGTACTGCTCGGCCAGGTCGGCATCGGCGTGAAGGAAGGTCGACTCGATCACGAGAAGGTCGACGTTGCGAGCGAGTTCGAGAATCGAGTCGCAGACCGCCGTGTCCATCACCAAGGCCATGGATTGACCGACTCGAGGCGTCGAGACGTCATCGAGCGTGACCCGCCCGGTGAGTGTGTCGATCTCGCCCTCACGCTGGAGACGGCCAACGTCGGGGCCCGCAATCCCTCGTGCTGCCAACTCGGCGGGGTCGAACGTGCGACCGTCGGGTTCTTGCAGCCGGTAGCCATAGGCGGTGATGCGATGGCGGAGCGGGAGCGCGGTGATCGTGAGATCGCCTACGGTGCCGGCAACGCCGGGCCCGTTGATCGGGTGCGCGGCCAGCGGTGGTTCGATGGCCGACGCGGTGCAGGAGCGAAGCTTGTCGAAATACTCGATGCCGTCGCCCGGGAAGTAGATGTCGAGCGGTTCGCTGATGTGATCGGCACCGCGTCTGGCAATCAATCCGGGCAGACCCAGGCAATGGTCGCCATGGAAATGGGTGAGGCAGACGGCATCGGCTCGGGCGATGGCGAGTCCGGCGATCGTGCATTGGCGTTGGAAGCCTTCGCCGGGGTCGAAGAACACGAGCCGATCATCCCACCGCAGCGCATAGCCATTGTGGTTGCGGTGGCGAGTGGGGCTCATGCTCGCCGTGCCGAGCATGACGATTTCCCGAGCGCTCACTGGTTCGCTGCCAGTTCGCTGCGGCGCAGTTTGCCGAGCGCAGTTCGAGGGAGCATCGCCACTTCTTCGATTCGGCGAGGGGCATACCACGCTGGCAGCTCCGCCTTGACCGCTTCGCGTAGCGCGTCCAGCGACGGTGGCTTCTCGACGCCCTCATCAGGTGCGATGAGCGCAACGACCTC
>JBBQUN010000242.1:0-7351 GCA_038212405.1 Acidimicrobiales bacterium
TCTGGGCGCTCGCCGCTCATCGAAACGAGGCGCTCCGCAAGCGGGCGCTGTGGATCTTCACCGCAGCCGCACAGATCGCCATCGGCATCCAAGTGATGCTTGGTGTGCTCGCCCTGAACATCGAGGAAAAGCCAATCGGCCAGTTCCACATGTTCTATGGCTTCGTTGCCTTTGCCACCGTTGGGATCATCTACAGCTACCGCCAACAGCTCGAGGAATGGACCTACTTGCTCTACGGCTTCGGGGGCCTGTTTCTGATGGGTCTCGGGCTGCGAGCGATCTTCCTCAACAGCGCTACCTGAAACGACAGCGTCGGCTGAGCGACTACATCGCTGCGTCGATGCCCAGCTCGGAGAAGCCCTTGGCTTCGTAGTTCGCACGGAACATGTCACGGAGCTTGGTGGCGCTGGCGTCGTAGGCAGCCTTGTCTTCCCAGGTATTGCGGGGATTCAGGATGTCGTCGGGAACGCCGGGGCAGCTGGTCGGCATACGCAAACCGAGGATTTCCTGGGTCTCGGTGGGGACGTCGTCGAGTTCGCCGTTGAGCGCAGCGTCGAGCAGCGCACGGGTGTACTTGAGCGACATGCGTGAACCGACGCCGTAGCCGCCACCGGACCAACCGGTGTTGAGCAACACACAGCGGGTCTGGTGCTTCTCCATGCGATCGGCGAGTAGCTGGGCATAGACCGACGGCTTCTGCGACATGAACGGACCGCCGAAACAGGCCGAGAACGTGGCTTGGGGTTCGGTGACGCCGACCTCGGTGCCGGCGAGCTTCGAGGTGAAGCCGGTGACGAAGTGGTACATCACCTCGTCGGCATTCAAGATCGACACCGGGGGGAGCACCCCAAACGCATCGGCGGTGAGCAACACGATGGTTTCTGGGTGCGGGCCCCTGGCGCCCTCGGCAACGCTGGGATTGCACGTGAGAGGATAGGCGAAGCGGGTGTTCTCGGTGATCGAGTCGTCGGTGAGGTCGAACTCTTGTGGATCGGTGTCTTCGATCGCCTTGCCGGGAAGTGGGGGCACGTTCTCGATGAGGGTGTTCTTCATCGACATTGCCGCCGCGATGACCGGCTCGTTCTCCTTGTCGAGGTCGATCAGCTTGGCGTAGCAACCGTCTTCGAAGTTGGAGATGCCGCCAGCGGTCCAGACATGCTCGTCGTCACCGATCAGGAGGCGGGTCGGGTCGGCGGACAGGGTGGTCTTGCCGGTGCCGGAGAGACCGAAGAGGATGGCAGAGTCGCCGTTGGCCCCGACGTTGGCCGAGCAGTGCATCGAGAGCTGACCCTTGGAGGGAAGCACGAAGTTCATCAGCGTGAACATCGTCTTCTTGTTGACACCGCAGTAGTCGGCCTTGCCGAGCACGACAGCGACGCGAGTTTCGATGTCGATGATGACGGCCCGATTGGTGAGGGTGCCATCTCGTTCTGGATCGCACTCATAGGAGGGCACGTTGATGAGCGTCCAGCCGGTCTCGGCGCGGTCGGCGTCGTTGCGGATGTTCTTCGGGAACATGATGTTGCAGAAGTACGCGTGCGTGGCGTATTCGCCGACGAAGCGATAGGCCTCGGAGAAACCGGGGTCGGTGCCACAGAAGACGTCGGTGGCGTACAGCCGGGCGTTCTTGGCGTTCAGGTGCTCGACCACACGGGGGAGCAGGGCGTCGAACTTGTCGGCATCGAACTGTTTGAAGTCGTTCTTCCACCAGATCGTGTCGACGGTGCCGGGACGAGCGACGGCGAAGGTGTCTTGAACCGGGCGACCGGTGCAGGTGGGGTCGCTGAAGAAGACGAGGGGGCCATCGAGTCCGAGTGCGGTCGGGAAGGCTTTCTGGGCGTCCTCGGCGCCATCAGCACTGACTCGGCCTCGGTCATTGGCGATGGCCTCGTTGAAGAGGTCCTCTTGGCTGAGGCCGAACTGGAGGTCGATGCCTTTGAGGCCGAACTTCTGCTCGAGTTCTGCTGCTACATCTGCGGTCGTGCGGTTCGTGGTCATGTGGTACTCCGACGTCGTTGTCGAACGGATGGATTGGAGGCGGTCGCCGCTCGAAGACGGTTCCCGATTTGTTCAGCTCTCGTCTTCTTGGAGCCAAGCGGGCGTGCCCATGTCGACCTCGGAACCCAAGCGGACACGAATGGCCTGCTTCTGTTCGTTGAGGTCGAAGTTCACTCGCTGGCCTGGGCGAAGCATTCGGAAGACCGAATCGACCAAAGCGTCCGTCGCCAGATCGATCTCGGTGAGATCGCGCTCGCTCAGGACGACGCCGTCCTTGGTCACTGGGTCATACGACTTCACTACACCCTGCATGAGTTCCTCGTTCTCGCTGAGAGATGATTTGACACTGCCGTTGTTGCACTGGCGTTGATTGTTGGGTTGGCCTGTGGTCTCACTGCCGTGGTTCTCGCACATGGTGAAGTGCATCGTGCGCCGCACCGCCACCCGGAGGAGGCATGAAGAAGAGGGTAGGCCAACGTTCGAGACCGATGAAAGCCCCAACCCACAGTATCGCTCAGGACAATCGCGCCCATCGGTCCAAGGTATCTGCTCCATTTCGTTGGTCGACCGCCACCGAAGCGGTTGCGTGCAAGCTCACCTGCGGCGATGGTCGACTCCGCTCGGTATGCAGGGGTGCAAGCGAGGACTCAACGAGGCGAGCGTGCAGACTGTGAGCGCTATGACGTCTGCCACGCCGAAGAACGAGCCGCTCGGATTTCGCGAATTGCAGAGCATCGGTGTCGCTCGACTGAACGGGGTTGGCGAGAAGAAGTCGAAGGGATTGGCCGCGCTCGAGATCACGACCCTTCTCGACCTCCTCACCCACTACCCGAGGCGCTACATCGACCGAACGAAGGAAGCTCGGATCGCCGACCTTGCCGACGGTGAAGAGGCGAGCATCTTCGTCACCGTCAAGCGCACCGAATCTCGACGGATCAAAGGCAACCGGGTCATGGTCACCTCGGTGGTCAGCGACGGTCATTCGTCGATGAAGCTGACCTTCTTCAATCAGCAGTGGCGGGTGAGGCAACTCGTGGAAGGCAAAGAAGCAGTGGTCTACGGCAAGCTGTCGTTCTTCCGCAACGAGCGACAGATGTCCAACCCGGTCGTCGACCTCGTCGGCAACCAAACGGGGCGCATCATTCCCGTCTACCCACAGTCGGAAAAGTCGGGTCTCCACACCAACGATGTGGTCGGGTTCGTCGCCGAGGCACTGCGGCGCACGGTCGGCGAGGGTGGGAAAGGGATCGTGGATCCGCTGCCGATGTCGGTCCTCGACCGCTTCGATTTCGTCGATCGCCAAGCCGCCATCGTGGGTATCCACGAACCCGAGTCCATGGCCGAGGCCATGATGGCCAAGCGTCGTCTCGTCTTCGATGAGCTCTTCCGGATGCAGCTTGCGCTCATCATGCGCAAGCGAGCGATCGAGGCGACCGAGGTGGGCCTGGTGCACATGGTCGACGGTCCGCTCGTACAACGCTTCTACCAGAGCCTGCCCTTTCCCCTCACCGGCGCCCAGCAGCGTTCGATCGACGAGATCAGTCGCGATCTCGCTCGCCCCATTCCCATGCACCGGTTGCTCCAGGGTGACGTCGGTTCGGGAAAGACGTTGGTAGCTGTCGCCTCGATGCTTGCTGGGATCGATGGCGGGCATCAGGCCGCGTTGATGGCCCCAACCGAGGTCCTTGCCGAGCAACACGCTGCCGGGATTCGTCGTCTCCTCGCTGGTCTCACGGTGCCTGCGCCCAACAGTCTTCTTGGCGACCGCCCCCTCAAGATCGAACTGCTCTCGAATCGCATCGCCACCGCTGACCGTCGTCGCATCCTCAACGATCTGGTCGTTGGCGAGATCGACCTCGTGATCGGCACGCATGCGCTCATCCAAGACAAGGTGAAGTTCCACTCGCTTGGCGTCGTGGTGATCGATGAGCAGCATCGCTTCGGTGTCGAACAGCGGGCGGCGCTGCGTGACAAGTCGATGGCTGACGCCTTGCCCGACGTGCTGGTGATGACCGCAACACCGATTCCTCGAACAGCAGCGATGACGGTCTATGGCGATCTCGATGTTTCGGTGCTCGACGAGTTGCCACCCGGGCGAACCCCGATCGAAACGAAGTGGGTGAGAGCGCCGGGCTCGCTCGATGGTGAAGTCGAACCGGAGGGGGCCGCCGACCTCGATGCCATGTGGACCGCTGTTCGCTCAGCGATTGACGAGGGCCGCCAGATCTATGTGGTGTGCCCGCTCATCGACGAGTCAGAGAAGCTCGAGGTGGCGTCGGCCGAGTCGATCTACGAGCGTTTGCAAATGGCTGAGCTGGACGGGGTCGCCATCGGTCTGCTCCACGGGAAGATGGCGCCCGCCGACAAAGATGTCACCATGAATTCGTTTCGCTCGGGCGAGCTGAGCGTGCTGGTCGCCACCACGGTGATCGAAGTCGGCGTCGACGTTCCGAACGCAACGATCATGGTCATTCTCGATGCGGACCGGTTCGGTATCGCTCAGTTGCATCAGTTGCGCGGTCGAGTCGGCCGTGGTGAGCACGCCTCGACCTGTTGGCTCGTCGGCGAGGCATCGACGCCCGACGGGGAAGCTCGTCTCGAGGCGCTCGTCGCCAGCACCGACGGGTTCGAACTGGCCGAGGTCGACCTCGAACTGCGCGGGGAGGGCACGATCCTCGGCGAGCGCCAAAAAGGTCAGAACGACCTCAAGCTCGCCTCATTGCGTCGCGATCGCGACACGATCGTGAAGGCCCGCCAGATCGCCATCGAGCTCGTCGACGCCGACCCCACATTGGCAAGGCACCCGGCTCTGGCAGCCGAGCTCGAAGTCTTCCTCGACGAAGCCGACGCCGAATTCCTCCTCAAAGGCTGAGGAGAATGAAAGGCCGAGGAGAATGAAAGGGGGAGGTCAATAGTCGTCGGTGTCATCGTCGGCGATGACGATGTCCCAGCGGTCGAGGCAGTCCTTGCAGCGGTACGGGAGGACCGTTCCGGCATCGAGTTCGCCGTCTTCGGGGAACCAGCCGAGTGGATGACACGTGCCTCCGCAATCGACGCAGACAATCTCGAGATCGGGCATCGGCATACCCCCGACACTATTCCCGGTAGCGTCGAGGCGTGCGCATCATCGCCGGGACCGCCCGTGGCCGAATCATCAAGGCCCCTGATGGGCAGGGCACCAGGCCGATCACCGACCGGGCAAAAGAGGCCATCTTCAACATGCTCGTGAGCCTCGGTGGAGTGGACGACGCCATCGTGTTCGATCTCTATGCCGGCAGCGGGTCCTTTGGACTCGAGAGTCTGAGCCGCGGTGCCGCTCACGTGACCTTCGTCGAGAGTGACCGCCATGCGCTTCGGACCCTGGAAGCCAACCTGACCACTCTTGGTTTCAAGGGCCGGGCAACGATCTTGTCGGTGCCGGTGGAACGAGCGATCCACACCATTGGCCACGCCGACATCGCGTTCTGTGATCCGCCGTACCGTCTCGACGTCTGGCCGACGCTTCTCGCCGGTGTCGATGCTGATTTGCTGGTGGGGCACGCCGAACGCCCGATCGAATTGACCGATCGCTGGGTCGAGGAGCGGCGCCGCAAATATGGTCGGGCGAAGATCGTGATTGCGTCGTTGCTGTAGCGCCGCCGTGTTGGACCGCTACTCTGTCGGCGGCGGGAACAGTGTTCATCGATCGTGAGATCGATGATGCACTGGTAGGGGTTGGTTCGTCCAACGATGTGGTTGGCCCGACAACAAGGAATTGCGCGTGTCTGTCGCTCTCTACCCAGGGTCGTTTGATCCAATACACCGGGGCCACCTTCAGGTGATCGCCACGATGTGTCCGCTCTTCGATGAGTTCATCGTCGGGGTCGGCCACAATCCGGAGAAACCATCGGGCCTCTTCACTCCCGATGAGCGAGTGGCGATGATCGTCGCCTCCGTCGCCCACCTTCGGAACGTCCGGGTGGCCCTGTTCGTTGGGCTTGCGACGAGTGCTGCGCAGGATCGAGGCGCCGATTGCCTGGTGAAGGGCGTTCGTGGAGCCGGCGACCTCGACGCCGAAATGCAACAGGCCACCATGAACTTCCTGACCGCAGGTGTTCCAACGATCTTTGCTCCGGCAATGGGCGAGTCATCGCTGGTATCGAGCCGGTATGTCCGAGAGATCGCAGCGCTCGGTGGCGATGTCTCCGCCGTGGTGCCCGACGCCGTCGCCGCGAAACTCGACGAGAGGTTCGCGTCGTGACCGCTCAATCGAATCAGTACACCGTGCCCGAGGTCGACGAGATCCTGGCTGAGGTCATCGGCATCATCTCCCAGGCCCGGCCGATGCCGATGTCGTCCACGGTCAAGGTCAACCGTGACGAGCTGCTCGATCTTCTCGAAGACGTGCAGGCCCGCCTGCCCGAGGAGCTCCGGGCGGCGCGCTGGCTGCTCAAAGAGCGCGAAGACTTCCTCCTCGAGGCTGAGCACGAGCGCGACGAGCTGATCGAACAGGGGCGATCCCAGGTCGCCCGGATGATCGAGCGCCAAGAGGTTGTGAAGGCCGCCGACGCCAAAGCCCGCTCGATCGTCGAAGAGGCGAGGGCAGAGGCTCGACAGTTACGTCATCAGGTCGAGGACTACTGTGACCAGAAGCTTGCCTCGTTCGAGATCGTGCTCGAAAAGACGCAGCGCACGGTGCAGCAGGGCCGAGAAAAACTGCTCGGTACCGCAGCCGCTGACCAACTGCCACCCCCGCCACCAGCGCCCGACGACTTCATCGAAGAGAACTCGGCGTATGCCGAGTGGGATTGACATGGCCGAACCGAAGCCCACTCGCCATCTCGAAGTGACGGTCACCGAACTTCGTCGTCGACTCGGCGAACGGATGACGATCCAGATCGATGCGGTGCTGCCGCCGCTCGGTGTGATTTCGAGTCGCTTGCGTCACGCCGACTCAGTCACTGGCTCAGTCGTGATCGATTCGATCGAGCGAGGCGTTTCGGTGCTCGGATCGGTGTCGTTCGGCTGGGAGGGCGAGTGCCGCCGCTGCCTCGACGATGTCAGAGGTGAGATGTCCGCCCCGATCGACGAGATCTTTCAGGTCCATGCGCCTGACGACTCCGACATCGTTGATTTCGACGGCGAGCAAGTCGATCTGTTGCCGCTGGTTCGTGACGCGGTCCTCATCGCGTTGCCGCTTGCGCCGCTGTGTCGCAACGATTGTGCCGGACCTGACCCCGAGCGTTACCCGGCAGTGACCGCAGAGGAGTGGGAGCGCCAGGTGGCCGAAAGGGCGGCAGAACCGCCGCCACCGGATCCTCGTTGGTCAGCGTTGACCGAGGTCGAGCTCGACTGAGCGATCGATCACGGTTCG
>JBBQUN010000243.1:0-7341 GCA_038212405.1 Acidimicrobiales bacterium
CTCGTCGTCGAGTCTTGCACCGCCCGGCAGCTGCCACGCCGACGAAACCGGAAACAACAGCCGATCAAGACCCGAGCCTCCGAACCAGCTCGAGACCTCCCCGAGATCATGTCAACCGATTCCGACCCATGCTCCTAGAGAAAGCCAAGCAGAACGGCGCCAACATCATCGCCGTCAATCCCCTGCCAGAAGCCGGGTTGCTCCGGTTCAAGAACCCGCAAACGGCGAGAGGACTGCTACGGGGAGGCACCCAACTCGCCGATCACCACCTGCCAATCAAGCTGGGTGGTGATCAGGCGCTCTTCCAGCTCTGGTCGCTGCTGCTTCTCGAGCGTGACGAAGTTGAAGGCGGCGTGATCGATCATGCCTTCATCGAGCAGTACACCAGTGGGTATGACGCCTTCGTTGCCAACGTGCGCGACGCCGACGCCGAACGGTTACTCGCAACCACTGGACTCGACCGCGGACTCGTCGAGCGATCCCTCGATGTGCTCGCAGGGTCGGGCCGAGTCATCTACTGCTGGGCGATGGGCGTCACTCAGCACGTGAACGGAGTATCGACGATCGACGAGATCGTCAACCTTGCGCTGCTTGGCGGCCACGTTGGCCGGCCCGGTGCCGGCCTTTGCCCCGTTCGAGGCCACAGCAACGTTCAGGGCAACCGCACCGTTGGCATCTGGGAGCAGATCCAGCCCGATTCGATCGAGGCGCTCGAGCGTCGGTACGGGCTCGAACTGCCGAGAGATGCCGGACACGACACCGTCAAATCGATCCGGGCCCTCCGTGATCGAACCGCACGCGTCTTCTTCGGGCTGGGCGGAAACTTCGTACGAGCAACGCCAGACACCGCGGTGGTCGAAGCCGCCTTCGCCACCACGTCTCTCGTGGTGAACGTGTCGACGAAGCTCAACCGATCACATCTCGTCACTGACCAGACGTCGATCATCCTGCCGACACTCGGCCGCACTGACCGAGACGAGCGAGACGGCATCGCCCAGTTCGTCACCGTCGAAGACTCGATGTCGATGGTGCATCGCTCCCAGGGCAGCCTGACCACTCCCGGGCCAAACGTGCGGAGCGAGGTTGCGATCCTGTGTGAGCTTGCACTGACGCTTCTCGGGCCCGAGCACGCTGTGCCGTGGAGCGACTTCAGCCTCGACTACGACCTCATACGCGACGCAATGGCCGACACGATCCACGGTTTTGCCGACTACAACCGCCGGGTGCGTGAGCCCGGGGGCTTCGAACTTCCCCATCCTCCCCGCGACGACCGACGGTTCCCGACCTCAGACGCGAGAGCCCACTTCAGCGTCACACGACCGGCTGGACCTACTACCTCGCTGATGCTCCAAACCATGCGGTCCCACGACCAGTACAACACCACGATCTACGGCCACGATGACCGCTACCGGGGCATCAAAGGTGATCGTCACGTGATCTTGTTGAGTGCCGCCGACCTCGCAGAGCAAGGGCTGTCCGACGGTGATCGAGTCGACATCGTCACCAACCTGCCGGGGCCTGAACGCAGGGTCGACGACTATCTGGTCGTTGCCTACCCAACGCCAAGGGGCGCAGCCGCGGCCTACTACCCGGAGACCAATCCGCTCATTCCGCTCGACCACCACGATCCACTGGTTGGCACGCCGGCATCGAAATCGATTCCCATTTGTCTCATCCGGCGCTGATCACGTCGACAGCTGCACCGCGATGCCTCAACCAAGGTCGAAGGTCGTTCCCTCCCCCAGCGACGGGAAGGCAACAGCTCGACGTTCGAGGAAGCTGGCGATGCCTTCGGTGACATCGCTCCCCTTCAATGACTGGCGCATGAGATCATCGGACTGGTCCATGGCTTGATGTGCATCCATCTCGGCTTGGGTCGCGACCTGATACTTGACGACGGCCGCCGACGCAGGCGACACGTTCATCGCAATATCGAGGGCGAGTTCCTTCACACTTGACATCAACGCATCGGGCTCGACGACGCGGTTGACGATCCCGAGCCGCAGGGCCTCCTCGGCCAGGAACACCCGTGCTGTGATGAGCAGGTCGAGCGCAGTTGCCCGTCCGCTGATCTGCTGGAGCAGCCAGGGCATCCCGTACTCGCCGATGAGGCCTCGCCGGGCAAAGGCGGTGGTGAACTTCACCCCGGCCGCAGCGACACGGAAGTCGCACTGGAGCGCATAGGCCAAACCGACGCCGGCACACGCGCCGTTGATGGCACCGATCATCGGCTTGGTGATCTCGAGCGGTGTTCGGGTCGAAACACTGCCGTTCGGAAGCGGCTCCTGACCTTCGCCAGGACGATGGGCGAGGTCGGCACCCGGGCAGAAGCCACGCCCCGTGCCGGTCACCACGATCACTCGAACCGCAGGATCGGCTTGCGCCTGGAGAAGGCGCCCGAAGTACGCAACCTCCATGTCCCCGGTCATTCCGTTCATCTGCTCGGGCCGGTTGAACGCGAGGGTGGCGACGCTGTCGTCAATTTCGTACGTGCAGAGGGTCTCGTCGAAGTCGTGCATGGACACTTCTTAGCGCAGCGTGTCCTCTCGATCCCAAGGCTCGACTCGATCTCTCCACGATCGACGACTCGACAGTACAGTTTTGCGATGCCCGGAAATGAGCCGGAAAAGTTCGACAGCATCGCGCAGATCGAAAGCCTTGCCGAAAGAGCGATACGCGAAGGCCAACAGCGGGGCGAGTTCGACAATCTGGCCGGTCACGGCCAACCGCTGCCAGACCTCGACACCGAGCGACCTGCCGGTTGGTGGGTGACCCGTTGGATCGAGGGGGAACACCATCGAGCCGATGCGGAAGAACTTCGCCTGCGACGACGCGACGAGCGCAATGCTGCACTGCAACTCGACGACGTCGCCGAGCTGCGGATTCGACTCGACGCGATGAACCAGCTGATCCGCGAACACAACGCCCGAGTGAGCCGAGTCGAGCATCAGGTCCAAGCCGTGGACATCCACGAATCCATTACGCTCTGGTTCCGGCTCCGCCGATCAAAACGTGAGCATCGAAACGGCTGGGGGTTCGCCGCACAATGACAATCGAGAAGACGACAGCCGAGAAATCGACAGCGGAGAAATCGACCCTCGACGATCCGGCTCTCGCCATCGCTTCCCGACAGCTTCGCCGCTCGTTCGGCGACAACCTCGCCGTCGCTGGTGTCGACCTGTCGATTCCATTCGGCGAGATCTACGGCTTCCTCGGCCCAAATGGGGCCGGCAAGTCGACCACGATGAAGATGCTCTGCACCCTGCTCCGCCCATCGGGCGGTCAAGCAACCGTCGCCGGCTTCGATGTCGCCGACCAGCCGCACGATGTCCGACTCCGCATTGGCGTTGCTCTCCAGGAAGCATCGATCGATGGCAAGCAGACCGGCCGTGAGCTCCTCGGCTTGCAGGGCAGGCTCTATGGACTCACCAGCGCCAACATCAAACGGCGCATGGACGACGTGATCGGCCTGGTCGACATCGGGACCGCCATCGACGACCGGGTGGAGTCCTACTCCGGCGGCATGAAGCGCCGTCTCGACCTTGCCATGTCGCTGATCCACAAACCGCAGGTGCTCTTTCTCGACGAGCCAACCACCGGGCTCGATCCAACGAGCCGCAGCGATGTGTGGGACGAGGTGCGAACGCTGAACAGGCGCGAGGGGATGACCATCTTCCTCACGACGCAATACCTCGAAGAGGCCGACGAGTTGGCCGACCGAGTCGGCATCATCGCCAATGGCAAGCTCGAGGTCGAGGGGACACCGAGCGACCTCAAGCGAGCGATCGGCACCGATGTCATCGTGGTTCGGGTCGGCGCCGACGCCGAGATGGCAGCCGCTGCGGTCAGAGCGCTCGAAGGTATCGACAAGGTCGACAAGGTCGACATCCACGGCAGCGAGCTCCAGCTCTCGACCACCAACGGCGCCTCCGCCTTGTCCCCGGTCGCCGTTGCCCTGAATCAGTCCGGGGTCACGGTCGTTCGCTCACCTTGCGCACGCCAACACTCGATGACGTCTTCCTCGACGTCACCGGATCCAAGTTGGCCGCCAGCCACCATGACGAAACCGAAGGCATCCACTGATGACCGCACCGATGCAAACGCAACGAGGCACCGAACCGCTCGCCCGACGCTCCTCGGTCTGGCATGACCTGGCAACCGTCGCAGGCCGAGCATGCCGCAGCGTGTTCCGCGAACCGGAGTTCTTCATTCCGGCGATCATCGTGCCGGTGTTCTTCTTCGTCGTGAACATCGGAGCACTGCAGGACGTCGCCGAGCAAGGCGCCGCCGCTGCCGGCCAGACGCTCGACTTCAAGGCGTTCCAGCTTCCGGTCGCCATCATCTTCGCCGTCACCGGCATCTCCCGAGCGAGTTCGCTCGTGATCGACATCCAGGGCGGCTACTTCGACCGGCTGCTGCTCACACCGATCAGACGGCCGGCATTGTTGCTGGGCTTGATGGCAGCCGACCTCATGGCCGTACTGATGTTGGCCATCCCGGTCACTGCGCTCGGTCTGGCACTCGGGGTGCGATTCGAGACAGGCGTGCTCGGGATGATCGTGTTCCTGCTCTACGGCGCCGCCTGGGGATTGGCCTTTGCCGGGTTCCCCTACGCCATTGCGCTCAAGACCGGCAATCCGGCGGCGGTCAACTCCAGCTTCATCTTGTTCTTCCCCTTTGCGTTTCTCACCTCGAGCTTCTTGCCAAAGGAGTCGCTGACCGGTTGGCTGTCGGCCATTGCCACCTACAACCCGGTGACGTACGTGCTCGAAGGATTGCGCAGCCTGATCTCCGAGGGCTGGGTCTGGTCGGAGCTCGCGAAGGGTCTGGGGGCGATCGGCGCCGTCACCTTCGTCAGCTTCGGTCTGGCAAGCGCAGCGATGCGCGGCCGGGTCAGTCAGGACTGACCCGGGACAACAAGCAGCGCATCAGGCCTCGGCGCTCGCCAAGGCACTCAGGATCGCCGCGACCTCGCCGGGGTGCGTCGTTGGGACCATGTGGTTGGTTGCAATCTCGTGGTAGTGCCAATCCGGCGACGCGTCGGCCATTCTGGCGGCGCGCCAGAAGGCCGACTCAGCCGCTTCGGTCGGGTCGGCGGTCGCCTTGATGTAGCTGAGCGAACAACCCCATTCGGTCTGAGGTTTCGACAGCCGAACCGGTTCACTCAGCGTTCTCGCCGGCTGCATCGATCGACGCTCGTTTGCCCAGGCCATCTCGGCCGGATCGTCCAGGTGACGCGGAATCGGCGGCACCAGCCACTCGTCGCCGAGCCCGATTCGCTCGCTCGCGCCCGACGATCCAGCAAGGACTCCACCTGCAAGGACTCCGCCAGCCAACGCCCTGGCTGACTGCCCGTCCTCTGGAACGAACGCGTCGAGGTACACCAGATCATGAACTCGACCCCCGATGTGATCGAGAGCCCCGGTCACCACCATGCCGCCATAGGAGAAGCCGAGCAGCACGATGTCGTCGAGGTCTTCGTAGAGCACGGTGTTCACGACATCGGTGACATGTGTCCGCAAATCGACACTGGGGTTGGTCAGGTGTGAGCGTTCGCCGATGCCGGTCAGGCTCGGCGTGAAGACCTCGAAACCCTCTCTGCTGAGCAGGCGTCGGACTTTCGCGAACCCGTGGGCTCCGCCCCAAGCACCATGAACCAGAACGATCGGTCTCGACATCGCCTCATCATCGTCGGTTGCGCCCCAGGCTTCAACCGACCGGGTCCCAGCGCCTGGGTTCAACCGAGCTGCTTTCTGGCGTGGGACACTGCGGGAACCGTTTCGATCGATTGGACGCTGACGACCCATGCCCCCATCAACACCCACTGATGCTGACGAGCACGAACCGCTCCGCGAGCGGTTCGAACATCTCAAGGAACGAGTCGAAGCGGCGGCCATCGCCGCCGAGATGGATACCGGTGAGCGCGAGGAGACCATCGAAGAAGCAAAAGCCCACGCCCTCGTCCGCCTCGGCCGAATCACGCTGGGGTCGATCGTCGTGATCATCGGCATAGCGGCGCTGCCGCTCCCGGGTCCTGGTTGGCTGATCATCGCTGGCGGTCTCACGATTCTGGCCAAGGACGTCGCGTGGGCCGATCGCCTGCTTCGCTACGTACGCAAGCGCATCCCGGGGATACCTGAGGACGGCAAGATTCCCCGGTCCTCGCTCGTCACCATGGCCGTGATCACGCTCGCGTTCGTCGCGGCTTCGCTTTGGTGGACGCTGGCTCGCGGCTCCGACGACTTCCAAGCGGGGAGCTATGTCGCCACGGAGTTGTCCGATCCGATCCTTTCGGTGCCGATCACCGATCCGGGCATCGAGGTCAACCTGCCCGGCACCGGACCGGTCACGGTGTCGGCTGCTGGCTGCGACCAGATCGAATTGACGGTCACCGAGCGGAGCAAAGAGGTCGTGAGCATCGAGCGCGACACTGACACCGGCTGGACCTGCGATAACGAGAGCGCCACCCGCTTCGTCGATGCCGCCGCCGACGATGGATTGCAACTCGGCTACTCGACCGATGGTCTCCTCGAGTGGTTCCTCGCCGACAACGAACTCTCGACGATCAGCACGGGCACCGATGGTGGTGACATCGAGTTGCAGGTGACCACTGGTTGACCGCCATTGGTGCTGTCCATGCCGCAAGCGAACCACCGACGCATGTTCGCTGTGCATACCGATAGCGACGGTTCGTCGTTTCCTCACCTCCAGTTCGCATGCTTGCGCGCTGGGCTTGATGGGTAGGTTGCCGTCGTGGCCGAAGAACTCAGCGACCAACAACGACGTGACGCAGCAGCGGGCGACGTCAACGTTCTGGCCATGCTGATGCTGGTGGGAAGCACGGTCTTCTCCCTCGCCAATGTGTGGATCGGAACGATGAGTTGGATCGCCTTCGTCCTGTCGATCACCTCGACCTCGGCGTGGTCACTCGGACTTTGGCGGCGATCGCCGGTCACGACGTCCTTCGTCAAGATCGGCTTCGGGTTCGGCGGGCTCGCCGCCCCAATCTTCGGACTTGCCGGCATCGTGGCCGGCATCATCGGCTACTCCTGGGGCTGGGCACTCCTTGGTGGGGCGGCTCTCTACCTGGCCTTTTCCGTCCTCGGACTCGAGATCATCGAGCGAGCCCACGACACGGGAGCGATCAAGCGGTACTCACCGGACTGAACAGACCGCCCCGGAAATCACAGGATGTAGCGATCGCCCGTCGCCCGCACGGTGATGTCGCCGATCGAGACACCCCATGGCTGATCAATGGCGTGGATGATCGCATCAGCGATGTAGACCGGTTCGAGCGCGGCGTATGACGGTTCGTTCGCATCGAGGGCCGCGGCATCGGCT
>JBBQUN010000244.1:0-7297 GCA_038212405.1 Acidimicrobiales bacterium
CCAGCCGGCCAGGCCGGGGATGACGACGGGCAGGAGATCGACAACGCCGACCACGGAGCGCTTCGCGTGCTCGCCAATGGACGGGTTTTCGCCATCGGCGTCGATCACCGCCAAGCCCAGGAGCTTCTTGCCGGGAGACCAGCCGGTGTTCGCCGGTACCAAGATGAAGACCAGTGCCAGCATCACGAGAGCGCAAAGAGCGGTGAGCACGAGGCCCGATTGGTCGAGTGCGTACTCGGTGTTCCCCCACGTGAACGAGGTATTGAGGCGAGCGGCGATCTCGTCGCGTCGCGCGATCTGGGCGGCATCCCAGATCGGGCGACCAGTGACCGGGTCGGTTCTCGAGATCGGGAACGCAATGAGCTGCGTGCGCCACACGATGGTGGTGACGAGCCCAACGATGCCGAAATCGATGAGCGACGCGCTCACGCGGCGTTTCAAGATGTTGGTGAGATCGGGGTCGAGCATGGGAATGGCCTCGCAGTGCGGAGCCGTTGCGGGGGCGGAACGCACAGTAGATTCGGGTGGACGTCAGCGAAAATCTTCCGACGCCGTAGGGGAAGACGTTAGCCTGCGACGCCATGGCTGCCCCCGATACCGACACGACTCCCGAACCCGAAGAATCGTCGGTCAACGACCCCGAGCTCTTCGACAAGATCGTCAACCTCTCCAAGCGCCGGGGCCTCGTCTACCCGTCGGCTGAAATCTACGGCGGGTTCCGCTCCACCTACGATTACGGGCCGGTTGGCGTCTTGCTGCTGCGCAACGTGAAAGATGCCTGGTGGAAGGCAATGGTGCAGCGTCGCCACGATGTCGTCGGGCTCGACGCTTCGATCCTGTCGCCGCCTGCGATCTGGGAGGCATCGGGCCACCTCTCCAACTTCAGCGACCCACTGGTCGATTGTCGCAGCTGCGGGAGCCGACACCGTCTCGACAAGCTCGACGACCCCGAGATCTGCCCAACATGCAAGGCCAAGGGAGAGTTCACCGAGCCTCGCCAGTTCAACCTGATGTTCAAGACCCACGCCGGTCCGGTCGAGGGTTCGGGTCACGAGGTCTACCTGCGGCCCGAGACGGCGCAAGGCATGTTCATCAACTTCGCCAACGTGCTCTACACCAGCCGCAAGAAGCCGCCGTTCGGTATTGCCCAGATCGGCAAGAGCTTCCGCAACGAGATCACGCCCGGCAACTTCGTGTTCCGCACGCGTGAGTTCGAACAGATGGAACTCGAGTTCTTCGTGCCTCCTGCCGAAGCCGCCACCTGGTACGAGTACTGGTGTCAGACCCGCCTCCAGTGGTACCTCGACCTGGGGATCCCAGCCGAGAAGCTTCGCCTCCGGGCCCACGACGATGACGAGCTCAGCCACTATTCGGCCGGCACGAGCGATGTCGAGTTCTTGTTTCCGTGGGGCTGGGATGAGCTCGAAGGCATCGCCAATCGCGGCGAGTTCGACCTGACGCAGCATTCCACCCACTCGGGCAACAAGCTCGACTACTTCGATCAGACCACCAACGAGCGCTACACACCGCACGTCATCGAACCCGCCGCCGGTGCCACTCGCACGATGATGGCGTTCCTCATGGCCGCCTACGACGAGGAGCAGGTCAACGACGACACTCGCGTCGTGCTGCGACTCCACCACACGTTGGCACCGTTCAAGGTGGCGGTCCTCCCGCTGTCGAAGAAGCCAGAACTGTCAGGGCCGGCAACCGAGCTGTTCGCCCAGCTCGCCGAGCGGTGGATGTGCGATTACGACGAAACCCAGAACATTGGCAAGCGGTATCGCCGCCAAGACGAGATCGGCACGCCCTACTGCGTCACCTATGACTTCGATTCGCTCGAAGACCACGCCGTCACCGTGCGTGAACGAGACTCGATGGAACAAGTCCGCTTACCGGTCGGTGAGCTCGAAGCATGGTTGGCCGAGCGCCTGACCTGATGTCGGCGAACCTCGATCCAATGCTTTGGTCGGCTGAGCGAGACACGACGCGCTCCAGCTCGTAGCCTCAGCGCCATGCGCGCCACGTACTCGATCGATCATGCTCACGATCTACCGTTCGATGAGCTGGTCACCATGCTCGGTCAAACCGGTGCGACCTTGGCCGACATCAGTGTCGGCCTCGGTCTGCCCGTCCCTCCGGGTTTCACGGTCACGACCGCCGCATGCCGCGCGTTCCTCGCAACCGGCAGCCTGACCGAAGAAGGACTCGACGAGGCTCGGCGAGCGACCCGACTGTTGGACCGCAACGACGGTTCGCCGCTCTTGGTCAGCGTGCGCCCAAGCACGCCGGTGTTCATGCCGGGCGCCGCGCCGGTCGTGCTCAACGTCGGACTGAACAACAACACCGTCGTGCAACTGGCCGAGGTCACCGGCGATGAGCGGTTCGCCTACGACTCCTATCGACGACTCATCCAGATGTACGGCAACGTCGTGTGCGGGGTGCCGAGCGACGTGTTCGAGCATCGTGTCGATGGGGCGAAGGCGATGGCGGGCGTCACGACCGAGAGCGCGCTCGGCGTGGCAGAGTCCCGGCTCCTCGCCCAGAACTTCCTGGCCATCCTCGACCAGCGCGGCACGCCGTTTCCCCAAGACATCGAGCAGCAGGTGCTCGGAGCGGTCGAGGCGGTGTTCCGCAGCTGGGAGTCGCCGAATGCCCGGGCCTACCGACAGCGTGAGAACATCTCGCACGACCTCGGCATGGCCGTCATGGTCCAGCAGATGGTGTTCGGCAACCGAGACGACCACTCGGGCACCGGGTTGGCCTTCAGCCGCAACCCGATCTCCGGAGCCAAAGAGCCCTACGGCGACTTCCGCGTCGGCGGGCAGGGCGTCGACGACGGCAATGCTCCGGTCGTCGGCGTCACCGAGCTACGTGACCTCCTCCCCGATGCGTGGGCCGAGCTCGAAGCGTCGTTCCTCGTGCTCGAGAAGCACTACCTCGACATGATCAGCATCGATTTCACGATCGAGCAAGGCAAGCTCCAGTTCCTCGGCGTTCGTCCCGGCGATCGGTCTGGGGCCGCCGCAGTGCGCATCGCCCAACAGCTCGCATCGCCCGACGATCTCGGTCTCGATCGCAGAACCGCCCTGCTCCGGGTGACGGCCGATCATCTCGACCAGATCCTCCACCCGCAGTTCTCTGGCCCCGAAGTCACCCCGATCGCCTCCGGGCTCGGTGCCTCGCCAGGTGCTGCCGTCGGAGCGGTCTATTTCGATCCCAACAGTGCGGTCGATGCCTATGACGAGGGCATCGACGTGATCTTGGTGAAAGACGAGACCTCGCCCGAAGACGTGCATGGCATGGCCATTGCCGAAGGAATTCTCACCACCAAAGGTGGCCTGGCCAGCCACGCTGCGGTGGTCGCTCGAGGGTGGGGTAAGCCTGCAGTCTGTGGAGCCGCAGGCATCACCATTGCCGATGGCCACTTCACCGTCGGGAATCTGATCATCAACGAGGGCGACATCATCAGCCTCGACGGTGCCACCGGCGAGGTCTTCCTGGGAGCGGTCGACCTGTCAGAGGGCGACGTCCCCTCGGAGATGAACGAGATCCTCGAGTGGGCCGATGAGATCAGGGCAGGCAAGCTCGCGGTACGAGCCAACGCCGATACGCCTGACGACGCGCTCGTCGCTCGCGGCTACGGCGCCGAGGGAATCGGGCTGTGCCGTACCGAGCATCAGTTCCTTGGTGACCGTCTCCCCATCGTGCAACGCATGATCCTGGCCGAGACGAATGACGAACAACTCGAGTCCTTGGTCGAACTGGGCGAGGTGCAACGAGCGGATTACGTGGCGCTGCTCGAGGTCATGGACGGCCTCCCGGTCACGGTTCGGCTCCTCGATCCGCCTCTGCACGAATTCCTGCCCGACATCACCGAACTGCTGGTGCGCCAGGCCAAGACCGGCCTGACGACTGCTGAGACCAGGCTCCTCGTTGCTGCGCAAGCCAACCACGAAGAGAATCCAATGCTGGGGACGCGTGGCGTTCGGTTGGGCATCCTCAAGCCCAACCTCTACCGCACGCAGGTCCGGGCCCTGCTGTCGGCGGCGGCCGAGAGGGCCGATGGCGGTGGCACCCCGATCGTCGAGATCATGATTCCCCTGATCGTGAATCGTCAGGAACTCGAGCTGGTGCGGTCGTGGATTGCCGAAGAAATCGAGCAGATCAACCTCGACCGATCGGCACCACTCGACGTGAGCGTCGGCACCATGATCGAAACGCCCCGTGCCGCGATCCGTGCCGGCGAGATCGCCAACGTCGCCGACTTCTTCAGCTTCGGTACCAATGACCTGACCCAGATGACCTTCGGATTCAGCCGCGACGATGTCGAATCGAGCTTCATCAGGCTGTATTGCGATCTCGAGTTGCTCGGCGCCAACCCGTTCGACACGATCGACGAGGCTGGTGTCGGTGAACTCGTTCGTCGGGCGGCGGCTGATGCTCGGGCGACGAAGCCGGGAATGAAGCTGGGCGTCTGTGGCGAGCACGGCGGTGACCCGGCGAGTATCGATCTGTTCTGGCGGTGCGGCCTCGACTATGTCTCGTGTTCGCCATTCCGAGTGCCGATTGCCCGCTTGGCTGCCGCCCAGGCAATCGTGCGCTCCGAACGCTGAGGTCTTCATCTCGCTGTCAGCTCCCGCTGGTAGTTTCACGGCGTGGGGATCGTCGACGAAGACATCGTTCGCGTCCGCGAGCAATCAGACATCGTGGCCGTGATCACGCAGTACACCCAGCTGCGTCGCGTCGGTCGCCGGTTCAGCGGTCTCTGCCCCTTCCACTCCGAGAAATCAGGCTCGTTCTCGGTCAACGCCGAGGAGGGTCTGTACTACTGCTTTGGCTGTGGAGCGAAGGGCGACACGATCACCTTCGTCAAGGAGAAGGAACAACTCGACTTCGTCGGTGCCGTGGAATGGTTGGCGAACAAGTTCGGCATCACGCTTCGCTATACCGATGCCAACGAGGGCGAGGAACGCAAGGCTCGCAAACGCCTCTACGACGCCCTGGGTCGTGCGGTCGAGTTCTACCACGATCGGTTGTTGCACGCAGCCGATGCCGGGGCCGCTCGCAGCTACCTACGTCAGCGGGGCTACGACGGCGAGATCGTGCGTCACTACCGGATTGGGTGGGCACCCGAAGGCTGGGATCATCTGGCGAAGGCGCTGCGGCTGTCGAACAACGAGTGGGTCGACTCCGGTCTCGGGGGGATGACCAAGCGTGAGAGCCAGTACGACTTCTTTCGCGGTCGGGTCCTGTTCCCGATCTTCGATGCCCAAGACCGGCCCATGGGATTCGGCGGGCGCATCCTGCCCGGTTCTGATGATGCTCGAAAGTACGTGAACTCTGCCGACTCGGGTGTCTACAACAAGAGTCGGGTGCTGTACGGCCTCAATTGGGCCAAGACCGACATCGTCACCGCCGACGAGGTCATCGTTTGCGAGGGCTATACCGATGTCATCGGCTTCCAGCAAGCGGGCACCCCCCGTGCTGTTGCCACGTGCGGCACGGCGCTCACCGACGAGCACGTGAAGCTGTTGCGTCGCTTCGCTCGCAAGGTGGTGTTGTCGTTCGACGCCGACACCGCCGGGCAGAACGCCGCCGCCCGTTTCTATGAGTGGGAGAAGACCCACGACCTCGAGGTGCTCGTCGCCGACCTACCCAACGGGGTCGACCCTGGCGATCTGGCCCGAGAGAATCCGGCCCGTCTCGCCGCTGCTGTCACCAACGCCCGACCCTTTCTCGAGTTCCGGGTCGAACGTGCGCTCGCTGCCGGTGACCTCTCGTCGGTCGAGGGGAGGGCGAAGACGGCCGAGGCAGCCTTGGCGATGGTGGCCGAGCACCCCGACCGGATCGTGCGAGATCAGTACGCCTACACGATCGCCGACCGCTGCCGCATCTCAGAAGACTTGGTGCGTGACATGGCAGCAACGGGCGTTGCCAAGGTCGAACAAGCACGGGTCAACACCGCGCCACGTCGAGTCGAATCAGGCGCTCGGCACCCAACGGAATACGAGGCGCTGAAGCTCGCCGTGCATCGACGAGACGACATGACACGGTTGATCGTTGGCGACCTGTTCACCCAAGAGCTGCTGGCAACCGCGTACGACGCCATCGTCGGTTCGGCTTCGATCCATCAGGCCATCGAGGCCGGCGGACCAGAGGTCGGCGACATCATCCAGCGGTTGTCGGTCGAAGAACCAACGAGTGAGCCAATCGACGTCGCCTGTTTGCTGTGGCGACGATTCCTCGACGCCCAGATCGAGTTGGGGCGTCGTGCGGCAAAGGGTGCGGTCGATCCGTCCGACATCGGAGAGATCAACGAGCGCCTTGCTTGGCTGATGAGCAACCATTCGGCGCTCATGGATCCGGTCCGGCAGGCGGCAGTGGTCGATGGCTTGCTAGCTTGGTTGGTCCAGCCCCAAGAGGAGACCCCTTGACTGACCGGCCCGTCGCCGACCCGCCGAGCGAATTCAGCGATGAACATCGTGATCGCCTGGTGCTTCGTGCGCGCGGCGGTCGATCCCTCGGTCCTGAAGACGTCGTCGCCGTGATGAAACGAGTCGAGCTGACCCCGGCGGTGCTCCACGCCGTCAAGACCTGGCTCGACAGCAACGACATCCCCTTCGATGACGACCCGGTCGAAATCGAAGAGGCGCCCGTCGACGCGAACGGGCACCGCAAGACTCGTCTGCGAGATGACCCGGCACGGGTCGCTGCCGTCGCGATGGCTCGGGCCAATGGCTCCTCGGACCCGGTACGGATGTATCTCAAGGAGATCGGGAAAGTTCCCCTTCTCAGTTCCGCCGAAGAGGTCGAGCTGGCCACTCGAATCGACATCGGAGCGGCGGCATCGGTGATCGTTGCCGAAGCCATCGCCAACGAGACCTGGCACACCCTGGCTCAGGTCGAACAGCGTCGACTGCGGCGAATCGTTGCCGACGGTCAGCGGGCCCGAAGCGAACTCACCTCGGCCAACCTACGACTCGTCGTCTCGATCGCGAAACGCTATGTCGGACGCAGCGTTCCAATGCTCGACTTGATCCAAGAGGGCAATTTGGGGTTGATGCGAGCGGTCGAGAAGTTCGACCATTCGAAGGGCTTCAAGTTCTCCACGTACGCAACCTGGTGGATCCGACAGGCGATCACCCGTGCGATCGCCGACCAGTCACGCACGATTCGTGTCCCGGTCCACATGGTCGAGTCGATCAACAAGGTCGTGCGCCAGCAGCGATCCATGCTCCAAAAGCTCGAGCGTGAACCAACCATGGCCGAGCTCGCCGAGGCGGTCGATCTACCT
>JBBQUN010000245.1:0-7224 GCA_038212405.1 Acidimicrobiales bacterium
TGAGGAAGTCCCGGAAGGCCTCGTCGGCTGATGGAAGATGGTCGTCGTCTTTCCACTGTTCGACGAACGTGACGTTCGGAGCGAGTGAGGCGATGGCACGAGAGGTCGACGCTGGATGGTAGAGGTCGTTCCCCATGGCAACGAGTAGCGGCGTCGTGGTGGCCGCCACTTCATCGGGCGTGGTGTTGAACAGGAAATCGCCGTCGTACATGTTCGACCGGAACGAGTTCCATGCTGCGTCGTCGACCTCGGGATGCTGCTCGACGATCTCGGCCTTCCAGCCATCGAACATGTCGTAGAAGGCCTGATGGTTGTTGTCGAGCCCAATCGGTTGGAGCATGATCGCCGCTTGGACCCGATCACCTGCGGCCTTCACGATGCCCATGACGTAGGGCCCGCCGATGCACATGCCAACAACGGCGAACTGGTCGATCCCGAGGTGATCGAGAATCGCCATTTGATCCTTGGTGTAGGTATCCCATCCGTCTTCGGCTGAAACCGGTGCGCTCGATTGGCCAGCGTTGCGTTGGTCCATCCCGATGACACGAAACCCGTCGGCGAGGCGCTCATGCGGGTTCCATGGCATGTTGGACCAAAGTGCGTCGGCCGATTTCATTCCGCCCGGGGCGATCGCCAGCACGGGGAAGCCGTCGGGATCACCGCTCTCGGTGTAGAACAATCGGGCATCGTTGGCGTCGAGAAAAGGCATGGCCCATTCTGTCGCAGACGCGGCGCAGGATGCATGCGCCGGCGAACGAGTAGCTTTTCGCCATGGCTTCGAGCGAACACGTCATGATCGAACTGGCGGGGCACGAGGTCAAGATCTCGAGTCCCGACAAGGTGTTCTTCACCAAGCGAGGCGAGACCAAACTCGACCTCGTCCGCTACTACGAAGCTGTCGCAGTGCCGTTGATGAACACCATGGGCGGCCGACCCACCCTCATGCAGCGCTTTCCCGACGGGGCATCGGGCAAGTCGTTCTTCCAGAAGCGGGTGCCGAAGGGTGCACCCGAATGGCTCCAGACCGCCGTCGTGTCGACACCCAACGGCACCACCTCCGATGCCATGGTCGCCGCTGATCTCGGACACATCGCCTGGGCCGTCAACCTCGGTTGCCTCGGCTTCCACCCCTGGCCGTACCTTGCCGCTGATCCCGAGCACACCGACGAACTCCGCATCGACCTCGACCCGTCGCCCGGTGTCACGTTCGATCACATCAGAGAAGCAGCGCTCGAAGTGAAGGCCCTGCTCGATGTCCTGGCAATCACCTCGTTCGTGAAGACGAGCGGTTCGAAGGGGCTTCACATCTACGTCAGGCTCGTGCCCGAGTGGGACAGCTACGAGGTTCGAGCAGCAGCGGTAGCGCTCGCTCGTGAACTGGAGCGCCGCCGCGGCGACCTTCTCACTGCCGCCTGGTGGAAGGAAGAACGAGGCAAGCGTGTCTTCGTCGACTTCAACCAGAATGCTCCGCACAAGACCGTATTCGGCGCCTGGTCGGTTCGGCCTCGCGTCGGCGCGCAGGTATCGACGCCGATCGGTTGGGACGAAGTCGAGACGGTTGTGCCCGACGAACTCACCATTGCGAGCGTTCCCGAGCGCCTGACTGCACAAGGCGACGCCTGGGCCGCGATCAACGACGCTCCACAATCCATTGCGCCGCTCCTCGAAATGTCGGCCACCGACATGGCGGCCGGCCTGATGGATGCACCGTGGCCGCCCGTCTATCCCAAGCAACCGAACGAACCACCGCGGGTCGCACCCAGCAGAGCCAAACAGTCCAGCGACTGATGCTGCGGGGAATGTGAACCTCGTCGAAGGAGTTGCCTTTGACCATGGAACCATCATCACGAAACCGACGTCCGCTGCTCATCGTTGCCGCGATTGCCGGTGTTGGTCTCCTCGGCTTCGTCGCTTTCGGTGTCTTTGGCGTGCACCTGCTTTTCATCGACGAGGAGGTCGCGGAGGCAGCGCCGGTCTTCACCGCCACCACCGTTGACGATGATGAGCAGGCGAGTGATGAGACCAGCGATGTCGGAGCCGATGTCGTCGGGGCTGATGTCGTCGAGACCGACGACGGTGCGAGCACCGGCGATGTCACAACCCCCGACGAGCCTGCGCCGGTGGTCCCCATGATCGCTGCGGCAGGCACATTCGTCGATGGCGATCACCCCACATCGGGCACGGCCAACGTCTTGACCGATGGTGCGCTCCAGCGGGTCTTGCGGTTGGAGGAAGATTTCGCCACCGACAATGGCCCCGATCTCAACGTCTATCTGGCTTCGAGCGCAGATGTCGGTGACGACTACATCGATCTCGGCGACCTCAAGGGGAACCTGGGCTCACAAAACTATGAGATCCCCGGCGAGGTCGACCTCGCCGTCTACGACACCGTAGTCATCTGGTGTGTTCGCTTCGGCGTTGCCTTTGGTTCCTCAGAACTCCTCGTCGGCTGAGGCGAACGACTACCGGTGGTCGCCTCTGACCACGAGCACCGGACACGGAGCATGATCGATCAGGTGACGACCGACTGACGGATGGAAGAGTCGATCCCAGATCCCGCGCTCGTGCGAACCGATGACGATGAGGTCGATCTCATCGCGAATCGCCATCTCGACCAGCGCCGGTCCAGGTGGCCCGACGGCTGCCTCGATCTCGGTTCCGACCGGCAGGTCTTCGCTGGCAGAGAGCGCCGTCGCTTCAGCCTCGAGCTCGGACCGATCGCGAAGCTCGGCAATGAGCACGACGTCGGGTTGGACCCCGAAAGGCGAGATGGGAAGGGTGACCGGATTCGACCCAACACTGGCAACAACGAATCGGTGATCGGCACCGAAGGTCGAATAGGTGTAGTTCACCGCATCAACCGATTCAGCCGAGTCGTCAACCGCGATCAGAATTCTCATGCCACGTCCATCTGTTGTGTGTGTGTTCGTTGTTCGACGGTTCTACCACGCATCGGCGTCGACACGCCGACTTCATCCAGGTCAGCCGTTCGCCGGCACATCGCGGAAGTTCTTCGTGCGATCAGGTTCGGGCTCTCGCGGCAGTCCGAGAATCCGCTCGCCGATGATGTTGCGCTGGATCTGATCAGTGCCACCGCCTATCGAGGTGAAATAGGCATTCAATTGTGAGTAATTGGCGTCTCGAGACCTTGGGTACTGATCGCCGTCAAGGACCCCCTCGGCGCCGAGCAACCAGCCCTGGACTCGGCCGGCCTCGTGGAGCAAGCCCGACATCGCCAGCTTGCCCAGCGAGAACAGCGGTGACGATCCGCCCATCTTCAGCTCCGCTTTGGCCCGATCACCGTTCCACTCCGCGACCTTCCGCAGGGCATGGATGCGGGCGAGTTGCTGGCGAACCAGCGGATCGCCATTCTTGGCGAGGTCTTGCGCCAACTCGACCAGCGACAGGTCAGGCGTTGGAATCGGACCCATGGCCTCGGCCGTCTTGTCGACTCGGTCGCTCGTCTCTTTCCGAGCGCGACTGCCAGGCCGACCCATGGCTGCCCGCTCATAGGCCAAGGCGGCTTGGAGGACACCCCAGCCATTGTTGAGTCCACCAACGATGTTGTCGGAGCTCACTCGACCGTCGGCGATGAAGACCTCGTTGAACCGGGAGTCGCCGGTCATCTGCCGAAGCGGACGGACTTCGACCCCTTCCTGCTTCATCGGGAACCAGAAGAACGTGATCCCTCGATGTTTCGGTACGTCCCAGTCGGTTCGGGCGATGAGCATGCCGTAGTCGGCGCCCCGAGCTCCCGAGGTCCACACTTTCTGGCCGTTGACGACGTACTCGTCACCGTCTCGCACTGCCGTGGTGCGGAGTCCGGCGAGATCGGAACCCGCACCCGGCTCGCTGTAAAGCAGGCACATGGCGACGTCGCCAATCAACAGGGGTCGCAGGAACTGACGCTTGAGCGTGTCGGAGCCATAGCCAAGCAGCGTGCCGGCCCACAGGTTCGTTCGATCATGGCCGGGGCCAGGAGCATCAGCAGCGGCGAAGATCGCCTCGACCTCTTTGGCAGCGTCGTTGGACAGGCCACGCCCAAACCATTCCGTTGGCCAACGCGGCGCGGCCCAGCCATTGTCGACCACCAGTTCGTGCCACTCGCTCAACGAGCGATCCGGTGCCCAGTGCTCATCGAGAAAGGATCGGGCATCGGTAACGTGCGAATTCATGTCGGCAAGTTAGTAGCCGGTACCAGATCGGTCGAAACCGTACCTGCTGGGCGATGAGCGCCGACCCATCGTCAGAGCGGGCCACGAAGCGCTTCGAGCGCAGCGTCGAGATCGGTGAGGGTCATGGCCGGTGTTGCGATGGCGACGATGCCCCAGTGACGTGGGTCCCCGGCGATCTCGCTCGAAACCGGACTGAGGCTGCGTCGTTCACCGACGCCCTGCACCAACCAACAGCCCCCGGTGTGGTCGCCGACGAACCCTTTCAGCCGAATGATGTGGCGGGGTAACCGTGCCAGCTGGGTTCGAACATGCTCCGGCTCGATGGGAGCTGGCAGCAGTACCGACGACACCACCCACGCAGCAGCCACCGCAGCTCCGGGGTCGATCGACGTATCGGCACCCCGGTGGAAAGCCAACAGCGTGTCGAGTGGCAGTTCCTTCGCGTCGACCACCGTGGCACTGGTGTAGGAGTCCAGCCGTGGCTGGGCATCGACCAGGTCGGTCTTGGTCAGCACGATGAGGTCGGCGGCGCGCAATTGCGCCTTCACCGTGTCGGACAGCCATCGATCGGTGACCTGTCGGTCGATCCGCTCAGCATCGACGCACACGACGATGGCCTCGAGGCGAAATCCGGACGTCGACGCCCACGGCGCGACGCGTGCCGGTTCGGCAACCCCGCTGAGTTCGACGATGATCTGGTCCGGCGGATCACCGAGCTGGCGCAGTTCTTCCAACGCTGCGCCGAGCCCATCGGTCATGCTGCAACAGATGCAGCCATTGGTCAGTTCGATCACGTCGTCGGTAGCCGAAGCAATGAGGGCTGCGTCGACGGCGATGTCACCAACGTCGTTCACCAGCACGACCAATCGGCGCCCGTCGGCCTCGGCCAACAGTCGGTTCAACAGCGTTGTCTTGCCGGCGCCGAGGACGCCACCGATCAACGTGACCGGCACACGCTTACCACCCCAGAGTTGATCCATCGGATGACCGAGTCCGACGATCAGTTCGTTCGGAAGTTGACGCCACCAACGACGGTGCCGTTGACCGCGATGTCTCGGATCGACATCGGGTCGACCGAGACCGGATCGTCGCTGAGCGCGGTGAAGTCAGCCAACTTGCCGGGTTCGATCGAACCGATCTCATGGTCGAGATGCAGCTGATATGCAGCTCCGATCGTCACCGCGGTGAGGGCGGACTCGGCGGAGATCTTCTCGGCCTCGCCGAGCACTCGACCCTTCGGTGTCAGCCGGTTGACCGCACACCACATCGTGTGGAGCTGGCCAAGCGGTGTGATGGCGGCATCGGAGTGCATCGAGAAGCTGACGCCGTGCCGCTCGGCCGTGCCGCACGCGTCCATCCGCTTCGCCCGGTCGGGACCAACGGTGATGTCGTGGTGCTGATCGCCCCAGTACCAAAGGTGATTGGCGAAGATATTGGCGCACATGCCCATGGCAGCCATGCGCCGATATTGAGCCGGCGTTGTGAGCTGGCAGTGCTGCACGGTGTGGCGATGGTCGACCCACGGTGCGAGTCGGTCGGCTTCGGCAACAGCATCGAGGAACAGATCAACCGCCTGATCACCGTTGCAGTGCGTGTGAATCGTGATCCCGGCGGCATGCAAGGCGACGATCAACTGCCGGAATCGGTCGGGGTCATACAGCCAGATACCGGTCGCCCCATTGAGATAGCCCGGCCAGTTCAAGCGGGCGGTGAAACCCTGGATCGATCCGTCGAGCACCATCTTCACGTGGCCCAGGTGGAGCTTGTCGGAGGACTGCGCGCCCAACCCCTTTGCGACCTCGACGATCTCGTTGATCGAGGCATGCACCGGGCCGGGATTGAAGAACAACGACACTCGAGCCGGGAATCCAGGGGCGTCGACAACGGCTTTCCAGCTGCTGATCGTGTCGGGCCAATCCAGTCGGGTGGCGCCGAGTTCGGTGACGGTGGTGCAGCCAGCCAACCGAGCACTCTCGCCGAAACGAGCGATGGCCGCGGGATCGGCGATCGCTGTGGAGAGCTTTTGCAGCGCGGTTCGAGCCAGTGAGTAGGCGGCCGGCTCTTGGAGCTCACCGATCGGCCTGCCGTCGGCATCGACCGGAACCCCTTCGACCTCGATGCCTGGCTCGATGCCTTCGGCTCGCATGAGCGCCGAATTGACGGTGGCCAGGTGCGCGCTGGCGTGGAAGACGAAGATGGGTCGGGTCTCGCTCACGGTGTCGAGGTGCGCGGCGACGAGCCGGTCTTCGCCCTCGAAGTAGATCGGGTCGAGCCCCCAGGCAATGAGTGTCTCGGAGTGGTCGTCGTCGGCTTCGTTGATCTCCCGCAGGCGATCGAGCAGCTGCTCGATATTCCTACAGCCCTTGCGGAGCACGCCGTCAGCACCCATTCGGTCGAAGTAGCCAACGTATTCGAACGCCCACAGCCCGCCTTCGAGCACGTGACTGTGCGCTTCGATGAGGCCAGGAACGAGCACGGAGTCGGCGAACGTGTTGTCGAAGGAGACCGGGCCCCAAACCGACAGTTCCTCGACAGTACCGACCCCGAGGATTCGCCCATCTCGCACGGCAACGGCCTCGGCGGTCGGACACGCCGGGTCCACGGTTCGCACCAGTTTGGCTCGATAGATCGTGGTCGTTGCCGACTCGTTGAGTTCCTTCATCACCATCGCCACTTCTTCGTTGGGGCCGTACGGCCGGAATCGTCCGATTTCATCGAAACCAAAGATCTCGTGGAACCGCATCGAACGCGGATTGGGTGGTTCGGTGTTGACCTCGGCGGCGAGGCGAGGGCGGTGATTGGCGAGCGCCCATGCTTGGAAGTCGTGGTACAGCGCAGGCCCCCACCCTTGGCCGCGGGCCGACTCACCGATGGCAACACGGTCGATGTAAGCGAAGGAGTCGTGCCGCTCGACGAACCAGTGGTAGTTCTTCGACGGGTAGTCGGTGTTGGCTTCGGTGAGCCCGACGAGCATGCCGACGACTGCGCCGTCGACCTCGACGACCTTGAAGTAGGGCGACTCGGCGAAGAAGAAGTCGAGCTTTGCGGC
>JBBQUN010000246.1:0-7176 GCA_038212405.1 Acidimicrobiales bacterium
TCGATCACCAACGACACCAACGCATCCAACCGGCGCTGCCCATCACCACGCCGCAACACCGCTCTGGTGACTACCTCACCCTCGGCCGCTTCGGCGACCGCTTTCGCCCAATCAGCATCGAACAGCTCTGACACCCGCCGATCGAGGAGATTCAGGAACGCTTCACCCGTGATCGGATCCAACTGGCCAGCAATCAGAATATTGCCATCCAGATCACGTGCCGCGGCCAGGAACCGTCGTTCCAGATTCCGCAGAAACTTGTCGTGCGACCCCTCAGGATCAGCCAGTGACAACCATTTCTGGCAGACCAGGCCGAACTCCGCCGGCGACAGCACACACGCCGCGTCACACAGCATTTGTTCGTCCCGGTACAACAGATCGATCAACCCGGGGTGGCGGCGCCACAACTGGCCGAGATGATCCAAGTGATAGCCCGTGATCTTGTGGGACTCGTGGGCGTAATAGAACAGGGCGAACGCGGTTTCGGTTTCGGAACGACGGATCATCCGATGCGCATGACCCGGCGTCACCCGCGCCTTGTGCGCCAACCACGCACCCGTCGATGCCGAACCAGCATGTTTGCCGACACCACGCAAATGGGCGCTCAATGCCACATGGCCGGTCTGGGTTTCGAGCTGTTCCGCTGCGTTCGCCATCACCAACAACAACTCGCCCAGATCATCGGCGCCAAGATCATCAACCGACTGCAACCCAGCAAACGTTTCGAGCTGACGGGCCAACTGGATCACATACGGCACACCCGAATCGGGATCGATACTGCCCCTGATCACCTCGGCCACCGAACCCGTCTCCACTACCACCATCATGAACAAGGGGTATGACATTCATCCGAGGGACCGAAAGGGTTCTGTGATCGTCCCTGCGCCGGTGGTCACGTTGCCTGGCGAAGGTCGACAGACTCGATGCGCCGTAACGCAGGGGCCGTCCCCGTGTAGATCGTAGCGGCGAGGCAGCCGGCACCGATCACAGAAAGCGCGACGGCGGCCGACGTGAGCTCGATGACCACACCGGCCATCGCGAGCGACAGCGGAGCTGTGATGAGTTCCAGTGTCCAGACGGTCGAAACGACTCTGCCTCGGTAGGCGTCATCGGTCCGTTGCTGGATGATCACGGAGAACACCGGACCGAGCGGGCCAGCGATCCCGCCAGTCAGCACAGCGGCAGCAAGAAGGTACGCATAGTGATCCAAGAGCGCCGCCATCGAGGCCAGCCCGATCGATGCGCCTGCGAAACCGACGAGCAAGGTCATTCGACGCGGTACACGTGCGCTTGCAACTGCATAGCCGACGGCGCCGCCAATCGAACCAAGCGCAAATGCTGCCAGCAGACCACCGAGGGCCGCCGATCGGTTCGAGGTCTCGAACGCGGCAGTGAACACGAGTACCACTGGAGCAAGGAAGAAGCCGATGAGTGACGCCGAGATCGATGTTGCCCGCAGCACCGGGTCGCTCCACACTCGCGCGAGCCCGCTGCGTGTTGCTGCGAGGTAGCTCTCCTGTCCACGGGCTTCGGTTCTGAGACGCACCGGCGGAGCCGGTGGCATGCCGACGAGGAAGATGGCGCCAGCGACCAGCAGCAGTCCTGCTGCAATCCAGAACGATTGGGTCAGTCCGAGGGCGGCAACGGCGAGCCCGGCTCCGGCAGGTCCGGCAACGTTGCCGATGCCATCGGTGACCTCGCCAAATGCGTTCGTGCGCTCGAGCGACAATCGAGCCTGGTTGGCAATGGTCGGGCGGAGGGCCTCGCGCGCCGAACTGCCAGGCCCATCGAAGAGTGCCCCGAGCACCACCAGCACGACGATGGCCGCAGTCGTCAGCCAACCAGCCCGGTACAACAACGGAATCGCCGCAACCGCCAATGCGCTCAGGATGTCGGCTCCGGCGCTGAGGTTGCGGCGATCCCACCGATCGACGATGGCCGCACCGAAGAACAACGATCCAACCACGGCAACGAGCGCCAGCGAACCAACCAGCCCCGCCAGCGCTGCGTTGCCGGTCTGTCGAAGCACGAGCCACGGAATCAGGACCTCGACCATCGCATTGCCGGTGACCGAACACACCGTCGAGGCGAGAAGCACGACCACCGGCCGCCGGGAACGAGTCATCAATGGGACGCTACAACAGACGAGCCAAGAGCTCGGTGTAGTCGCACCGCACCATCAGATGATCCAGACTGTTCGGTGTGCCGACGAACGATGATCCTCCCTCACTCTCGCTGTTTGGCTCGGTTGCGATTGCGGTCGATGTCGGCGGCACCTTCACCGACCTCGTCATCAACGCAGGTTCGGCGTTGTTGTTGACCGTGAAGGTCCCGTCAGTGCCGACTGATCCTTCGGCCGGGGTGACCGAGGCCATCGAGGAAGCCGCCAAACGTCTCAGCGTGGATCCAGGGGAGTTGATCGCACGATGCGATCGTTTCGTGCACGGCTCGACGGTGGCAACGAACGCGGTGCTCGAACAAAAGCTTGCCCCCGTCGGACTCCTGACCACTCGGGGATTCTCCGACGCCCTCGAGATCCGTCGTGGTCGTCGGGTCGATCAGTGGGATCACCGAGCGCCATGGCCACCGGTGCTGGTGCCTCGGTCGCTTCGGTTCGGGATCGGTGGGCGCCTCGCACCCGACGGGACCGAGATCGAGCCGCTGTCGATGTCGGACATCGACGAAGCAATCGAAGCGATGCGGGGCAGGGTCGAAGCGGTGGCAGTGTGTTTCCACCACAGCTATGCGAGCGATCGTCACGAACGACGTGCGGCGGAACGACTGGCGGTGGTGTGGCCCGACCGGGTTGCGCTCTCCGCCGAGTTGGCGCCGGTCCTCGGCGAATACGAACGGGCATCCACGGCGGTGGTGAATGCCGGTCTGTTGCCCCTGGTCTCGCCTTACCTGCGTCGGCTCGAAACTGCACTGCGGTCATGGGGCCTTCGCCCGCCGCTGCTGTTGTTGGCTTCGAACGGCGGCACGGTTCCGTTGCCTGCGGTCGAGCGGCGCCCGGTCGACCTGGTGCTGTCGGGTCCGGCGGCAGTCGTTGGGGCGTTGCGCAGCATCGATGAGCAAACAGCGAGACAGAGTGGCGACGTCATCTCCATGGAAATCGGAGGAACCTCTTGTGACGTTGCCGTGCAGATCGCCGGCTCGGTCGGCGTCGTCGACGAACTCAGCGTCGGCGGGTCTGACCTGAGGGTCCCTGCGGTCGATGTGCAAACGATCGGAGCCGGTGGCGGGACGATCGCCTGGCTCGACGAGGCCGGCTTGTTACAGATGGGACCGCAGGGTGCCGGAGCGGTTCCTGGACCGGCGAGCTATCAGCGGGGTGGAACGAAGCCGACTGCCACCGACGCCCACCTCGTGCTCGGCCGACTCCGAGCTGGCCCGTATGCCGGTGGCGCCATCGAGCTGTCGCTCGAGGCGGCAACGACGGCGATCAGCGATCACATCGCTGTGCCACTCGGCATCACTGTCGAGGCCGCAGCCAGCGGCATGCTCAGCCTGCTCGAACAACACGTGCAGGCGGCGGTCGAAACGATCACGGTCGAGCGCGGTCGAGATCCCGGATCGCTCACCCTGATTGCCGCCGGTGGTGCTGGTGCATTGCATGGCGCAGCCGTTGCTCGATCACTCGGTATTCCACGGTGGCTGGTGCCCGCCACTGCCGGGGTCTTCTGCGCCGCTGGCATGCTGCGCTCTGAGCTACGCCGGGATGTCGTTCGCTCGGTGGTCTCGCCACTCGAGACGCTCGGGGTCGACGGACTCCGCTTCGCTCTCGACGAGCGTGATGGCGAGGCAATACGTCTGATGGTCCAAGACTGGCCGTCACCATTGCCAGATGAGCAGCGTTCGACGAACTGGGCGCTCGACATGCGCTACCCGGGCCAACTGTGGTCGATCCGAGTCGAACTCGGTCTGGCCGACGACGCTCGAGACTTGCTCGATGGACCTGACGCGTCGAGTGAACTCCGCCGACGCTTCGAAGCCGAGTACCTTCGCCTCTTCGGTCACATCCAACCGAACGGGCAACTCGATGTCACCGCCGTCTCTGTGGTCGGCGCCGCGACGTCGCCAGCGTCACCGAGCCTGCCGAGCGTGGCGTCAGCGCCACCACCGGAGCCACTTCGGACCCAACGGTGTTGGCTGACTTCCTCGGAGGGCTGGCGAGACGTCCCCGTGTATGGCCCACTCGTGCCGGGCACGCAGCTGGCCGGGCCGTTCGTTCTCGAGCTTGCGACCACGACCGTGCTTGGACATACCGGTGATCGTCTCGTGGTCGGTCCATCGGGCGATCTCGCCATCGAGATCGCAACGACGGTCCGTACCGTTGATGAACCACGTGGCGACGGTGCCGAGATCGGCCCGATCGCGCTCGCCCTCGTGCAAGCTCGCCTCGACCATCTGTGCAAACACATGGGCTGGGTCATGACCCGCACAGCGAGGAGCCCGATCTTCAGCCAAAGTCACGATTTCTCCTGCTTCGCCACCGACGCCGATGGCACGTTGATCTCCACTGCCGATGGGATTCCGATCCATACCGGCGGAGGCGGGTTCGCGGTGCGAGCCATCTTGGAGCAGTTCGCCGGTGCCATTGGTCCAGACGACGTCTTCCTCCTCAACGATCCCTACACCTCGGGCGGTAATCACCTGCCGGACTGGGTGATCGGTCGTCCGGTCTTCGCCACCGGTGAGCTGGTCGGCTTCTGCTGCAATCGGGCGCACCAGTCCGACATCGGTGGCGGCGCAGCCGGCACCTACAACCCCGAGGCCACCGAGATCTGGCACGAAGGTCTTCGGTTGCCGGTCATGAAGCTCGTCGACCAGGGAGTGGTTCGCAACGACCTGTGGCGGCTCCTCCAACTCAACTCACGCACCCCTGATCTACTCGATGGCGATCTTCGAGCCATGTTGGGCTCGACCGAGATCGGTGTCGAGCGGATGGTCCAACTGGTGACCGAGCTCGGTATCGAAGGCGCACGTTCGGCCTTCGACGCGCTGTGTTCACATGCCGATCGACGCTTCCGCGCCGCCATTGCTGCACTACCGGATGGGACGTGGCGAGCGAGCGAACACTGGGATGACGACTGCTTCGGTCCTGCCGATCTCGACATCGAGCTGGAGCTGACGATCAGCGGCGATCGGGTCACCGTCGACTTCACCGGCACCGACGACCAGATCCAGGGGTTCAAGAACAGTTCATTCGTCAACACGTGGTCGGCAGTGTCGATGGGCCTGGTCTCGTTCTTCGATCCCGATCTGCCCCGCAACGAAGGCACGTTCCGCAGCGTTCAGATGATCGCTCCGCTCGGATCGATCGTCAATGCCCGGCCGCCGGCTCCCCTCACGATGAACACGGTGATTCCCGCTCACGAAATCGTGCACCTGATCTGGCGCTGCTTGTCCCAAGCTGATCCGTCACGTTCACTTGCAGGGTGGGGAAAGAACCTCTTCTGTGTCACCGCAGCAACGCCCGGCGCCGATGAACCGTTCGTGATGTACCACTGGAATGCGGCAGCCGGTGGGGGTGCGACCGACGATCGAGACGGCTTCAACCAGATCGGACATCTGATCGCCCTGGGCGGCCTGACGCTGCCCGAAACCGAGTTCGTCGAGCAGCAGTATCCGGTGCGGGTCATCGAGCAGAGCTTCCGCTGCGACGGTGGAGGCGCCGGAAAATTCCGCGGTGGGACCGGCATCGACTACGTGGTCGACGTCTTCTCGCCGGCGCGTTGGTCGTTCCGCGGCGAGGGGCTTGGCGAACCAACCGGCTACGGGATCGCCGGTGGCCAGGTGGGCGCTGGCGGGCTGATGCGCATCGAAGCGTTGTCTGACGATGGCGGCCCCTCGACAGATTTCGAGGTGCCGAAGTACGGCTTGGCCACCTTCGGTCCCGTTCGATTGTTCGCATCGTCGCCTGGCGGAGGAGGTCTGGGCAACCCGCTCGATCGGGATCGCGCGCTCGTTGCCCGAGACGTTGCCGATGGTGTTGTCTCGCCGGAAGAGGCGGCTCGTGTGTATGGCTGGTCGCCTCTAACGTGAGGCTCGTATGACCGATCAATCCTTCAATGGCCGACGAGAAGATCGCGGGTTCCTCCAGGGATCAGCCCGATACGTCGCCGACCTCGACAGCGAACTCGACCTCGGCAGCGATGTGCTGGAGGTAGCGTTCGTACGGTCGCCGATTGCTCACGGCAACATCCGCTCGATCGACACGAGCGTTGCCGAATCAGCGCCGGGTGTCGAGGCCGTCTTCACCGCAGCCACCATCGGGCTCGATCCCTTCGTGCACCTTGCTTCCTACGCGTTCGGCCTGGAGCAGTCGCGCTTCCCGCTTGCGAGAGGGAAGGTCCGCCATGTCGGCGAGGCCATTGCCATGGTCGTCGCCACGACCGTTCCCTTCGCGTTCGACGCCGTCGAGGGCGTCGACGTCGACATCGAGATACTCGACCCGGTCATCGATCCGTCGCGATCGGCTGAGGGCCCGTTGCTCTATCCGGAGGCTGGCACCAATCGAGTACTCGCGCTCGACGCCGTAGCGCCCAGCGACGGACCGCCCGAGGGAGAGGCTGATCCCAACGACGTGTCCGTGACGCTCACGGTCGACAATCCGAAGGTGTCGTCGCTGACGATGGAGTGTGATGCCATCGTTGTGTTGCCAACCGCCGCCGGTGGACTCGACATCTGGTGCACCTCGCAAGGGGTGCAGGAGCTCCGAAAGGAACTGGCCGCTGCGCTTCATCTCGATCCCGGCTCGATTCGTATGCGCTCGCCCTTCGTCGGTGGCGGCTTTGGCGGTCGAGCCACGCTGCCCGTCGAGTTCGCCGCCGTTGCCCGCGCTGCCCTCCTCCTCGACCAGCCGCTGCGATGGGTACAGACGCGGTCCGAGCAACTCACCGGCCAGCCACACGGTCGCGGGCTGCGAACCACGATCACCCTGGCAGCCGCACCCTCCGGCCAACTCACGAGCCTGGATGCCGACGTCATCGGCGACGCCGGAGCCACCGCCCACATGCAGGGCGCGTTGCTGGTGAGTGCGCTGCGACAGTTGCCGGGGCTCTACTCATTCGACAGCATCCGTACCTCGGGGTCGGTGTGGTTGACCAACACCACACCGGTTGGTGCCTACCGAGGTGCAGGCCAGCCAGAAGCGAACCATGCTCGGGAGCGCAC
>JBBQUN010000247.1:0-7161 GCA_038212405.1 Acidimicrobiales bacterium
AGGATCGATCTCGCAGATCTCGATCTCGTGCCGATCCTCTCCGCCGACGCCCACCCCGACCGTCAGGCGTCCGGGCGCCAACTCCGAGATGGTTGCCAACTGCCGTGCTGTCGGCACGGGGTGACGGAGCGCGAGGAGATAAATACCGATCTCGACCGACAACCTGGGCTCGGCGGCGAGCACCATGGCCGCAGATGTCAGCCCATCCATGCCGAAGCCAACATGGAAACTGACGTGATCGCCGACCATCACATGATCGAGCTCGGCATCGGCACGCGCCCGCAACGCGGCCGTCCAGGCCCCGAGGGGATCGTCTGCGGACAGCGTCGGCAAGCTGGTGCCGACCTTCACGGAGGCCACCGTCTCAGCGCTCATTGCCGACCGGCCCCGCCGATGATCCCGGCTTGTTGGAGTTCGGCGATCTCACCGTCGTCATAGCCGGACGAGCGCATGATCTCATCGGTATGGGTACCTGACGCAGCCGGTGCGACGGGGATGGTTGTCGGTGTCGCGCTGAAGCGCGGTGCAGGCGCTGGCTGGACAACACCGTCGACATCAACGAACGTGCCACGGGCCTGATTGTGGGGATGGTGAGGTTCTTCGGCCAAGCTCAAGTCCGGCGAGAAACAGACATCGGTACCTTCCATCAGCGCCGTCCATTCATCACGCGTCTTGGTCCTGAACACTCGGCTGACACGTTCGCGATACTCCGGCCACCGCGCCCGATCGTCGCGATCGGGGAAGTCAGAAGGATCAAGTTCGAGTGCGGTGATCAGTTCGTCGTAGAACCGTCGTTCGATCGAACCGATCGAGACCCAGCCACCGTCGGCGGTCTGGTACGTCCCGTAGAAGAACGCGCCACCGTCGATGATGTTGCTGCCACGCTCGTCGTTGACCAACCCCGAGCCGTGCATGCCATAGATCGCACTCATCAGCGAAGCCGACCCGTCGGTCATCGCTGCGTCGATGACCTGCCCTCGACCGGTCGCTCGCGCGGACAACATCGCTGCGAGCACACCAATTGCCAAGTAGGCGCCGCCACCGCCGAAGTCGCCGACCAGGTTGAGAGGAACCGTCGGAGCACCTCCTGTCGGGCCGATCGCGTGAAGGGCGCCGCTGAGCGCGATGTAGTTGATGTCGTGTCCTGCTGCGTGAGCGAGCGGGCCATCCTGGCCCCAGCCCGTCATGCGGCCGAACACGAGCCGTTGGTTCCTCGCCAAGCATTCCTCGGGTCCGACGCCAAGCCGTTCCGCGACACCTGGACGAAAGCCCTCGATGAGCGCATCGGCCTGCTCGACGAGGCGCAGCACGATCTCCGCGCCGCGGGGGTCTTTGAGGTCGACCCGAATCGAGCGTCGGTTGCGGAGCAGCACGCTGTACTGGCGAGGTACTGAGATCCCCAGATCGTGGCCGGTGCTCGGACGATCGATACGGATGACATCGGCGCCCATGTCGGCCAGGAGCATGCCAGCGAAAGGGGCGGGGCCGATCCCGCTGAGCTCGATGATCGTGCAACCTTGTAGTGGTCCCATGTTTCGACTCAACCGTTCTTCGGCAGTTCGCTGAATGGCGTGTTGCGATCCGGCCCAGGTTCTTTGGGCAGGCCGAGGCCGCGTTCGCCGATGATGTTGCGTTGCACCTGGTCGCTGCCGCCATAGATCGCCGGGGCGGGTGAGAACAGAGTGAACTCCTGGACACTGCCGCCGCTGGGACTGTTCAGCCCTGTCAACATGGCGCCTGCGCCGAGTATCCGACAGCTGAGTTCACGTGCAAGGCGTGTGATGTCACTGTTGCGTAGTTTCATCAGGTTGCCCTCGCTTCCGGTTGCTGCATTACCCGATTTCATTCGGCCGACGTGCCACTCGGTGAGCTGTAGCAATGTGTGGAGGCGGGCCAGGTCCTGGCGATTTGTCGCATCGTGGATGCTGCCGTTGCCCTCCGCCAAGTGGATGAGCTGTTTCACCCTCCCGGGGCCGACCATTCCGCCACCGAGCGCGGGAGCGCCGTTGGCGAACGATCCAGCCGGTCGTTGCAGGTGACCGGCGATGGTGCCGGCCAGCGCGGCGCTCGGTGCTGCGACGTTCTCGCCACCGATGCTGTTGCGTTCGAACATCAAGGTGGTGTTGGCCACGCGCCATCCGTCGCCCACGTCGCCGATGACGTGATCATGGGGGACACGGGCCTCGTCGATGAAGACCTCATTGAACAACGCTCGCCCGGTCATCTCGCGCAGTGGCCGTACGTCGACGCCGTCCTGCTTCATCGGGAACGCGAAGTAAGTGATGCCGCGATGTTTCGGTGCGTCGGGGTCGGTTCGGGCGATCAGGATGCCGTAGTCGGCCCATTGGCCCATCGATGTCCACACCTTCTGTCCGGACACGACCCATTCGTCACCGTCTCGTTCGGCGCGGGTTTGCAGCCCTGCGAGGTCGGACCCTGCTCCGGGCTCCGAAAACAGTTGACACCAGCCGTGCTGACCGCTCAGGATCTTCGGCACGTACCGCTCGATCAGGTTCAGGGTCCCGTGAGCCAGCAACGTCGGGGCGGCCAGCATCATGCCGATTCCCGAAGGCGGCCCCAAGGCGCCTCTGGAGATCATGGCGCTCGCCAGTTCACTCGCTCGTGACCGAGACCAACCTCGACCGTGGGGTGTTGGCGCGGTCGGAAGCGCAAGTCCGTCGGCGGAGAGCCGGGTCCACCACTCCGCAACCGAGATATCGGGGCTCCAGTGTTCGTCGAGCCACGACTCGATGTCCAGGTCCGATCCGTCGTCTTCGAGCATGTCCAGAGCCATCGTGTCGGTCATCAAGTCCTCCGTCGTCGTCGTTGAGATTGTCGATCTGTCACCAGCGTGCTGTTGTGAGTGAGCCGAGACGAGCCATCTCTCGTTCGGCATCGGCGACGAAGCGGCGAACAACGTCACCGGCAGGGGTGACCTCGTCGATGCCGCCTAGGCCCTGGCCGGCTGCGAAGCACTCCTTGGCTGGGTCGATTCCTGCGCTCTCCGGCCGGGACCCGAGATGCATTGCGCCATCGCTCATCGACTTGGCGATCTGCTGGGGGAAGGGGCGTAACTCGTCGGGGTGGTCCTCGAAGTGTTGGGTGTAATCGTTGCGAATCGCACGCAGGGTCTTGCCGGTGTAGGCGCGGGTGATGATGGTGTCGTCGTCGCGCCCACCGACCAGAGCATCTCGATAGCCGGCCACGACGTGAGCTTCGGGCGTCGCAATGAACCGAGTACCGATCCAGACACCGTCGGCGCCGAGCGCCAGCGCCGCAGCGAGACCGCGACCATCGAAGATGCCACCAGCGGCGACGACCGGTACGCGGTCGCCGACGGCATCGACGATCTGAGGGACAAGCGGCATGGTTGCAACCGTGCCTGTGTGGCCTCCGGCCTCGGTGCCTTGAGCGATCACGATGTCGCAGCCGGCCTCGACCGCGGCGATGGCGTGGCGAACCTTGCCACACATGTTCGCCACGAGCACGCCGCTCCGATGGCACTGATCGAGCACCTCGCGTGGGACCCCGAGGCCTGCGACGAAGAGAGACGCGCCGCCCGCGATGATTGCCTCGACCTGCGCTTCCATCTGGTCGGGAAGTGCAGTCAGCAGGTCAACCCCGAACGGGTTGCTGGTGCGTGAGCTGACATCGGCGATCTCCGCTGTCATGCGTTCGAGACTCATGGGAGCGGCACCCATCGTCCCGAAGCCCCCGGCTTCGCTGACAGCCACGACAAGATTCGAGTAGGAGACGCCGCCCATGCCTGCGAGCATCACGGGGTGATCGCACTGGAGCATTTCGGTGAGTCGGGTTGTGATCATTCGTTTGGTCGCTTTCCGGAGGCAGTTGTCGTCGTGAGGGGATCGGCCCACACGAGCACGAAGTCGTCGCCGCGGGGGTCGATCCTGATGGTGACCTGATCACCGATCTCAATGTGGTCCGGTTGAGTAGCGGTGGCAGCGAGTACTCTCGGCCCCTCATCGAGTTCTACGAGCAAGGTCGCGTACGGCGTCTGGTCCTGCCATCCCGGGTCGAGGCTGCGGTGACTCACCGCTTTGGAGAGCACCTTGCCCATGCCGGAGATGGCTTGGAACGTGGCGTGGTCGGAAAAGCAGGCGCCGCAGAACCTCCGTGGCGTATGACGCCACACGCCGCAGGAGACGCACCGTTGCACGCACAACACCTCGGCGGCGATGCAGGCGCGATGCCAGTCGAGAACGATCCACTCGGGTCGAGGAACGTAGGTCCTCATCGATCGGTCCCCAAGATCGCGACGCTGCCGTCGCCCAAGTCGCCGTACCCGGTTACGAGTGCCAGTTCGGCACCTTCGACTTGAGCGTCGGAGGTTCCGCGTATCTGTCGGGTCGCTTCGACGACGTGGTTCAGACCCCAACAGTGACCCTGCGAAAGGAGACCACCGTGTGTGTTCATCGGGAACCTGCCGCCCAATTCGATGTTTCCCTCCATGACGAACTCGGCGGCTCCCCCAGGCTCTGCGTAGCCGAGTGCTTCGAGCTGCAACAGCACGACATAGGTGAAGCAGTCGTAGATCTCGAGTACGTCGATATCGTGAGGCTGCACGCCGGCGCGTTCGAAGGCGCGCGGAGCCGCTCGGTGAATACCGAGTTCGAGCAGATTCGGGCGATTGGCGATTTCGTCGGCCGGAGTGGGGTGACCCTCGGCGCCTCCTAGATAGACGACCGCAGGATGCGCCAGATCTCTCGCACGCTCCAGGCTCGTGACGACGATGGCAGTTGCACAATCGGTTTCGATGCAGCAGTCGAACTTACGGAGCGGTTCAGCGATGTAGGGCGAGCCGTCGTAGGCCTCACGGGTGAGCGGCCTGCCTCGCATCAATGCCTTCGAGTTGAGCTGAGCGTGTGCGCGGCACGCGATCGCGACGGCGGCGGCGGCATCTTCGGGCACGTTGTATTTCTCGACGTAGTGGCGCAAATACAAGCTGTAGTGTTGAGCCGCCGACATCAGCCCGTACGGCGCATAGAAGTTTCGCACCGTTTCGCCCATCGGGCCGAGATTCATCGTTCGTTTCGTGGGCCGGGCGTCTGGTTTCGGGCTCAGAGCCGAGTAGCCGTTCCAGCCCATGCACACGAGCACACTCTCGGCGAGACCGCATGCGATCGCGGTCGATGCGGTCTGTAGCGATGCCGTCGGCGATGCTCCGCCCATCAACACCGAGACGTGATAGGCGACGTCTGGTATACCCAGATGGGCGGCAATCTCTTCGGTACTCATGTATCCCGGAGGGGGAATGATGCCGTTGATGTCGGTGGGTGTGAGTCCGGCGTCGATGATGGCGTCCATTGCTGCGTCGAGAATCAGGTCGCAAACGTGGCGGTCTCCGCCGCGGACATAGTCGGTTTCGCCGACCCCGACGATTGCTGTCGTGCCCCAGAATTCCTGGCTCATGGAGTGCTCCGACTCGTGGAGGGTGGCTTGAAGCTGAATGGTGCATCAGGATTCTGAGCTGCGGCCGTTTCCCAGATCTCGGTAAGTGTCCAACCGTTCCCTGACATGGTGCTCAGTTCCTCGGCGCTGACGTTGGTGCTTCGCCGAGCGGCGGCCACGGTTCGACACCGTCTTCGAGCGGAACGTCGAGCGACTTCAGCAGCGCCGAGAAGAGCCGCCAGTTCCCGATCGCAGCGACCATCTCCACCAGAATTGCGTCGTCGTCGAACACATTGCGGCAGATGGCCCACGTGTCGTCGGAGATGGTCCCGAATTCGAGCGTTTCGTCGGTCGCTGCGAGGACGGCCCGCTCGGCGTCTCCGAAGCCGTCGTGGTTTCGCCAGTCCTGGACAGCGAGGAGGTCCCGTTCCGGGATGTCGAGCACCCGTGCAACGCGCCAGTGCTGTGTCCACTCGTACACGGCGTTGGTCGCCCAGCCGATTCGCATGATGATGAGTTCGCGTAGGCGTGCGTCGAGTTGGCCCTTCCACAACAGCTCGTGAAGCATGGTGTTCAGGCCCGCAGCGACGCCTGGTTGGTGGAGCGCAATGCGAAAGACCGAGAGCTCGGCCATGTTCTCTGGAATGCCGCGCTCGGCGGCGCGTTTCTTGGATTCGGCGATGTCGAGCATCGGGATTCGTGGTTCTGTGACCATGTCGGGTGGCTCCTTGCCGTGGTGGCTTCTTCAGGTGTCGGGTGAGAAAACGGCGTGCAGCGGTGGGACGGATTCCTGGTCGGCGCCCGACAGGACGCTGAGAAGTGCGGGGAGGTCGTCAAAACCGGCTACCTGGCGGGTGAGGTATGCGAACGGCCATCGTTCGGACACGAGCAGGTCGATGGCCGCTTGGTATGCATGGAAATCGACTCCGAGTGATCCCTTGATCGTGAGTTCCTTGTACACCAGGTGATCAGGGTCGAATCCTGGTGTTCCGCCTCCGCCGCGGGTGCCGGCGACGACGATGGTGCCGCCGGGACGAGCGAGCGAGACGGCTTGAGCGAACGCCGACGGCGCTTTCGCCGTCACATCGACCACCACGTCGGCGAGTCCACCGGTTGCTCGCTTCAATGCGATTGCCGGATCATCGACAGCAACGTCGATGGCGAGATCGACGCCGAACCGTGCTGCCATCTCCAGACGCTCGGCGTCTCGCGGTCCGAGGCCTGTCATGGCCACGAACCTCGCTCCAGCCTCTTTGGCCGCGACCGCAGCGCACAAGCCCCGAATGCCTGGACCGAGTATGGCAACGACGTCTCCGGGCTTGGTTCCGGGAATGGTTGCGCCCCATCGGATGCCCGCCCCCAGCGGATTGAACACGGTGGCCAATACCGCATCGAGTTGGTCGGGGATCGGGATGAGCATCGAGTCGGCCGGCAGGTGGAGGTGGGTTGCGTACCCACCCCAGAGGCCCGGTTCGATCGCGGCATCGACGAAGCCGAACATGGTCGCGAGTCCGTTGCGGACACATCGCCGATAGTTGCCAGATGCGCATTGTTCACATTGGCGGCACGATCGGAACACCTCAACGGCAACCCGATCTCCTTCTGCGACTCCCCACCGATCTGCCGCATCCGGGCCGATCTCGTCGATGACGCCGATGATCTCATGGCCGGGTATGAACGAGAACGGTGCTGAGATGTGTCCGCTGAACTGCTCGTGGTCGGTGCCGCAGAGACCGCACGCCTCGATTCGCA
>JBBQUN010000248.1:0-7150 GCA_038212405.1 Acidimicrobiales bacterium
CTCTGCCACAATCTGCGCAAACTCAACAACTATCAGCGTCTCGCAGCCTGCTGACCCCCGGAACCAGGCCCGAAATCACTCGTCGTCGAGTCTTGCACCGCCCGGCAGCTGCCACGCCGACGAAACCGGAAACAACAGCCGATCAAGACCCGAGCCTCCGAACCAGCTCGAGACCTCCCCGAGATCATGTCAACCGATTCCGACCCATGCTCCTAGGAGCGTGGGTCGGCATCAGTTGACATCGACTTCGGCGGCCATCTTGCGAACTCGAGCCGCTCGCCTGGACGTCACTCATCGGATGGTCATGCGGTTGGCCACTCTGACGAAGAGGGCCTTCGGATCCTCGTCGATGCGTGCGCGCATGGACGGGGATGGCAGATGAACTCTCGGTGCCGGCGCGACGGCACCGAGTCCCACAACCGATAGCGTTTCGTGTTCGGCCGCCCCGATCGTCGCAGAGGCCACTTTCGAGCATTGGAAGGCTTTCATTGGAAAACATCCTGATCATCGGCGCCGGTGGCGTCGGTCGAGTCGTCGCCCACAAGTGCGCACAGCTGCCCGAGGTCTTTCCTCACATCACGCTGGCGTCACGAACCAAGTCCAAGTGTGATCAGATCGCCGCCGAAGTCCTCGAGAAGACCGGCCGCACGATCGACACCGCCGGCGTTGACGCCGACAGCGTCCCGGAGTTGGTCGCTCTGTTCGAACGGGTCAGACCGTTCATGGTCATCAACGTGGCCCTGCCGTATCAGGATCTGACGATCATGGACGCCTGTCTCGAGACCGGCGTCCACTACCTCGACACCGCCAACTACGAACCACTGGACGAAGCCAAGTTCGAGTACTCGTGGCAGTGGGCGTATCAGGATCGATTCGCAGAGGCAGGCCTCATGGCCCTGCTCGGCTCCGGGTTCGACCCAGGGGTCACCAACGTCTTCTGCGCCCACACGGTGAGGCACCACTTCGACACGATCGACACCGTCGACATACTCGACTGCAACGGCGGCGACCACGGCTATCCCTTCGCCACCAACTTCAATCCCGAGATCAACATCCGCGAGGTGACGGCAAACGGCCGCTACTTCGAGAACGGTGAGTGGATCGAAACCCAACCGATGCAGTTCAAGCGGACCTTCGACTTCGATGCCGTCGGCGAGAAGAACATGTACCTCCTGTACCACGAGGAGATGGAGTCGCTCTCACAGAACCTCCCCGGAGTTCAGCGCATGCGCTTCTGGATGACCTTCGGCGACGCCTACCTGCGCCACCTCGAGGTGTTCAACAACATCGGTCTCGACTCGATCGAGCCGATCATGTTCGAGGGCCGGGAGATCGTGCCGCTGCAGTTCCTCAAGGCGTTGCTGCCCGATCCGGCCTCGCTCGGCCCGCGTACCGTCGGCAAGACCAACATCGGCTGCATCGTCACCGGCACCAAGGACGGCGGTGCACCCTTCACCCGCTACGTCTACCAGGTGTGTGATCACCAGGAGGCCTACGCCGAGACCAACTCTCAGGCCGTCTCCTACACCACCGGGGTGCCGGCGATGATCGGCGCGAAGCAGATGATGACCGGCGTCTGGATGCAGCCGGGCGTCTGGAACATCGAACAATTCGACCCCGATCCGTTCATGGCCGACCTCAACGCCCACGGCCTGCCGTGGGTCGACGTCGAGTTCCAGCCGCTCGACGAGGTTGCGCCGGCCGAGTCCGTGGAGGTCGAGGCATGATCGCCACCATCAACCCCATCGCGGGGCGCAGTGCCGAAGAGGCCCGTCACATCGCCGAGTGGATGCACGACGTCCCCTCACCCGCGTTCGTCCTCGAGGAGAACAAGCTGCGTCAGAACCTCGAGCTGATGGCTCGAGTGCAACACGAGTCGGGCGCCAAGATCATCCTGGCGCTCAAGGGATTCGCTCAGTGGTCGGTCTTCCCACTCGTTCGCCAGTTCCTCCCCGGCGCCACCGCCAGCTCGCTGTTCGAGTTACGGTTGTCGGCCGAGAAGTTCGCACGGGAGAACCACATCTACTCCGCGGGCTATCGGGCCGACGAGTTCGACGAGATCGCCGGCCTGGCCGACCATCTCGTCTTCAACTCGGTCGGCCAGCTCGATCGGTTCGGTGACGCTGCCCGCCTGGCCGGTGCCTCGGTCGGACTGCGGGTCAACCCCGGCATCGCCGAAGTCGAGTTCGAGTTGTACAACCCGTGCCGCGCCGGCTCTCGATTGGGCACACGCCCGGAATTCATCGACAACGAGGTCTTCGACCGTATCGATGGTATTCACGCACACGCCCTGTGCGAGAGCGACGTCGACGCCACGCTACGTCTCATGGCCGCACTCGAAGCCCAGTTCGGTCACGTGTTGTCGAAGATGAGGTGGGTGAACCTCGGCGGTGGTCACCTGATGACCCGCCCGGGGTACGACATCGACGCGCTCATCGAAGGACTCCGTGCCTTCCGCGAACGATGGGACGTCGAGCTCTACCTCGAGCCCGGAAGTGCCGTGGCGTTGAACACCGGTGTGCTGGTGGCGACGGTGCTCGACATCGTCGACACCGAACTCAACCCGGTGGCGATCCTCGACATCTCCGCAACGGCACACATGCCCGACGTGCTCGAGCAGCCTTACCGACCCGAAGTGGTCGGCGGGTCTCTCCCCGACGTCGGTGAGCACACCTACCGCCTCGGCGGCGGTTCGTGTCTGGCCGGTGACGCGATCGGCGAGTACTCCTTCGCCTCGCCGCTCGAGATCGGTGACCGTCTCGTGTTCGAAGACCAGATGCACTACACGATGGTCAAGACCACCATGTTCAACGGCATGAACCACCCGTCGATCGTCGTCCAACGCGAGTCGGGCGAACTCGATGTGGTGCGTACCTTCACCTACGAGGACTTCCGAGACCGCCTGTCCTGAAGGCGACTGCTTTCCCTTCCTTTCCGGTGCTGCACGAGAACGAGGGCGCGCACCGGCAATCTGGCCGACTCGCACAGATCGTCCTCAGTCGACGAGGATGCCGCCGTCGCAGCTGATGACTTCGCCAACGGTGAAGGCGCCAGCTCGTGACGCCAAGAAGATGGCCAGCCCGGCGATGTCTTGGGGCGTACCGACCCGGCCGCGAGGATTGCCACGAGCCACCGAATCCCAATCGGTGTTGTCGACGTCACCGCCACCGCCAACCCCGGTGCTCAGCATCCATGTTGGGAACGGCCCGGGGGCGATGGCGTTGACGATGATGTTGCGCCGTACCAGGTGTGAGGCCAGGAGTTTGGTGAGCGAGTGCACCGCCGCCTTCGAAGGGCCATAGGAGAAGGTCGAGAACGATGCGGTCTTGAGTCCATCGATCGAGCCGATGTTGATCACCCGAGACGGGTCATCAGCGCTGGCCGAAGCCTCGAGCAGCGGCAGCATCTTTTGGGTGACGAAGAAGACGCCCTTGACGTTGGTGTCCATCACCTTGTCCCACCCGGCCTCAGGGAACTCATCGAGTGGAGCGCCCCATGACACCCCGGCGTTGTTGACGAGGATGTCGACGTGATCCTCACGGGCAGTGATGGCTGCGACCAAGGCCTCGGCACCGGCGACGCTCGAGAGGTCGGCCGGAACGGCGATGCACTCGCCTCCGTACTCGGCCTGCAAGCGCGCAGCAGTGGCATGGCATGCGTCGGCCTTGCGGGAGCTGATGTAGACCGTGGCGCCGTTGGCAAGGAATCCGGCGGCAATCATCTCGCCGATACCACGCGACCCGCCGGTCACCACGGCGACCTTGCCTTCGATTGAGAACAGTTCATTCAGATGCATCGGCCAAAGGTAGCTTCCCTTGCGGCACCATTCAGCGTTTCACGGCTCCAGCCGATTGAAAGACGACGAACAAAGGCGTTTGACAGCTGAACACGGAGCGTGAATCTGCGCCATGATTCAGGGCACGTCGAAGGGGAACCACATGAAACAGCTCACGGGCGTCGATCTCAGCTTCTTGCTGATGGAGACCGACTGCATCTACGGACACGTCAATGGCCTCAGCATCTATGAGCGGCCATCCGACGACTTCGATCCGTTCACCGTGGTTCGTGAACGCATGGCCATCATGGTCAGCCATCTCGAGCCGCTGCGCCGCAAGCTCGTGAATGTTCCGTTCGATCTCGACCGTCCGTACTGGATCGAAGATCCAGACTTCGACCTGGACTACCACGTCCGACACATCGGCCTTGCACCGCCGGGCGCGGCCGACCAGCTCTCTGAGCAGGTGGCGCGGATCGTTGGACGCAAGATGGACCGATCCCGTCCGCTCTGGGAGGCGTACGTGATCGAAGGTCTCGCCGATGGCCGTTGGGCGCTGCTGCAAAAGACGCACCACGCCACGATCGACGGCGCCTCGGGGGTGATCATGCTGAAGATGTTCACCGACGAATCACGAGATGCGGTCTATCCAATGGAAGAACTGCCGTGGGTCGGTGAGCAGCCGCCATCGAGCATGTCACTGTTGCAGACTGCAGCCCTGAACCTTGCCGCCAACCCCGTCCGCGGTGCTCGACTGTCGCTTGGCATCATGCGCGACATGGCCGACGCTGCCGGGCTCAGCACCGTGAGCGGTCTTGCCAATCAGACAAGGGACACGATCGGGTCGCTCGCCAAGCGAGCAACATCGTCGAAGAGCGACGAGCCCCGGGTGAGCTTGCCGATCACACCGGCGCCGGCCACTCCTTGGAACAAGACCGTCTCGCCGCACCGCCGTTTCGCCATGCGCTCCACCTCGCTGTCCAACCTGAAGCGCCTCAAGGACGCCACCGGGGGCACGCTCAACGATGTCGTCATGGCCATCTGCGCCGGCGCGCTGCGGGAGTACCTCATCGAGAAAGACGCACTGACCGACCAGCCGCTCCGAGCCATGGTCCCGGTATCGATCCGGACCGGCAACGAGGAAGATCCCTGGACCAACCGAGTCTCGGCCTTGGTCGCCGACCTGCCAACGAATTGCGCCGACCCCATCGAACGCGTGGCGTTGTGTCGCGAAGCAATGGGTGCGGGCAAACACCAATTCGACATGATGCCGGCCGAGGCGCTTGGCCAGTCGTCCGACTACACCTCGCCGCTCGTCGCCGCCTCAGCGCTGCGGCTGGTCTCGCGGCTCAAGATTGCCGATCGCATCAACTCCCCGATCAACGTCGTCATCTCGAACGTTCCCGGTCCTCGAACACCGCTTTACTTCGCCGGTGCCAAACTCGATGCCTACATCCCGGTCTCCACCATCAGCGACGGTGTCGGGCTGAACATCACCGTCCACAGCTACGACGACCGGATGGACTTCGGCCTCATCGCCGATCGCGACCTCATCCCCGATCTGTGGCATCTCGTCGACCTCCATATAGCCGAGATCGAACGACTCTTCGAAGCCACCGGCGCCGAATGGGCCGAACCGCAATCACCACCAGCCATGCGCAAGGGCGGCGACGGTGTCGAGCCGATCGGGGCGCGGACTACGACGTCCACAACGCCTGCACCGGTGAAGACCCGATCCTCAGCTCGCCGACCAGCTGCTTCGGCAGCAACCAGGTCGCAAGCCAAGAAGTCGCAACCAAAGAAGGCGCAAGCCAAGAAGGCGCAAGCCAAGAAGGCGCAACCAAAGAAGGCGCAGAGCAAGGCCAAGTCGACCAAGAAAGCTGCGGCCAAACAAGCACCCGACGAGACACCCGACGACTGACCCGTCACGATCGACAGAAATCTTCACGGGGACCAATCCGTTCGAACCGTTGCTCCGAACCAGGGTCAAACGGGGCAGCCACCACCGGTGGCACCGCTCCAACCTCCCCCAAGAAGGACCCACCATGAGCAACGCAAACGTTTCCACCACCGCCACGACCAAACCAGCGCCTCGGTCACGTGCCGGGCGCCGTCTGGTTGCTGCCCTTGCCGGTGGCGCACTACTGCTTGCTGCGTGCGGCAGCGACGCGGCTGACACTTCAGCTGAGGCGGTCACCGAGACCACCGTGGCCGCAGAAGCAACGTCAGACGACACCGGCGCTGCCGAGACCGAAGATGGCGCCATGGAAGAAGATGACGCCATGGAAGACGATGACGCCATGGAAGAAGATGACGCCATGGCCGACGATGCCATGATGGGCGCTTTCGGTCCAGCGTGTGGTGCGGTACCGGAGGAGGGAGCAGGAAGCTTCGCCGGCATGGCACAGGACACTGCTGCCACCGCAGCCTCAAACAACCCGCTGCTGTCGACACTGGTGACGGCCGCAACCGCTGCTGACCTGGTCGACACGCTCAATGCCGAAGGTCCGTACACGATCTTCGCTCCGACCAACGATGCCTTCGCTGCCATCGATCCCGAAATCCTCGATGCCGTACTGGCCGACAAGGACCTCCTCACCCAGGTGCTCACCTTCCACGTGATCGCCGGCGATTCACTCGGCGCCGATGAGCTGGCCACCACCACCGTTGCCAGCTTCGAAGGTGGCGATCTCATGTTCGGTGCCGATGGCACCACCGTCAACGATGCGAGCGTCCTCTGCTCGAACGTGCCGGTCGCCAATGGCACGGTGCACATCATCGACCAGGTGCTCCTCCCTCAGGTCGCTCTTGACGCCATTGCTGCGATGACCGAGGGCTGACCAGAACGCCGACGTGCGTTCCTCTCCTGACGACACGTCGGACAATGCATGGCAGCCAGGCCTTCTCCAGGGCCTGGCTGCCTCGCGTGTACGGACACCGCAGCGTGGTCGTGGGTCAGCGTGGTCGAAGGTCAGCGTGGTCGAAGGTCAGCGTGGTCGAAGTTCAGTGATGCTGACGACTGAGTTTGAGGATCTTCAGATCGAGCACGACGAAACGGCCGAGCTGCACGACGAGGTTCGATCGTCCCCCCTGGCCATTGTTCGTTCGCCTCAGTGCGCGAACTTCACATCGGGCAGGATGCGACCGACGGACTTTGGCAGCCACCACGCCTTGTCACCGATCATGTAGAGCACAGCGGGAACGAGAATCAGCCGGATCAGGAATGCGTCGAGCAACACGGCCGTCCCGAGGATCAGTCCCATCTCCTTCATCGGCAGCGTTCCTGCGAGGGCGAAGGTGTAGAAGACGCCGATCATGACACCCGCCGCTGCAACAATTGGCCGGCCGGTGTGGGCGATCGAGCCCCGGACGGCT
>JBBQUN010000249.1:0-7131 GCA_038212405.1 Acidimicrobiales bacterium
TGGCAGCAATGCCCACCACGCGCGGGTGGGCATTTCGTTCGCTGTCTGCCATCCTTGAGTGTTCCGCTGCGCGGTGGAAGCTCGTTCCGAGGAGTTACATGACGTTCAAGACCGGCGACCGTGTCGTCTATCCCCACCATGGGGCAGCCATCATCGAGAAGACCGAGACCATCGAGATCAATGGCGAGAAGAAGAAATACTTCGTCTTGAAGACTGCCCACGACGAGCTGACCGTCCGGGTTCCCGTCGATCGTGTCGACGACGTGGGTATGCGCCCACCGATCAGCCTGGAAGACGTCGAAGACCTCTTCGTCCTGCTGGCCAAGAAAGACGTTCGTGAGCCCGCCAACTGGTCACGCCGTTTCAAGAACCACCAGGAAAAGCTGAAGTCCGGCGACGTCTACCAGGTCGCCGAAGTCGTGCGAAACCTGGCCCTGCGTGACGCCGCCAAAGGTCTCTCGGCCGGCGAGAAGAACATGTACTCCAAGGCCCGCAAGGTGCTGGTTTCGGAGCTCTCGTTCGCTCTCGACGTCTCTGAAGACGACGCCATGGACCAGGTCGACGCCCAGCTCGTCTGAGTCGATCCGCCTGAGCCAGCCCGTCTGAACTCAGTTCAATCCAAGTAGGTCGAACATCGCCGCGGGGATTTCCGAATCGCCGCGGCGAAGTCGCGCTGCCCGTTCGACGTTGACGGCGTCGAACTCACGGTTGGTCCACTCGTCCCACGGCCCAGCCGGAATGGCCGTGGTGTCGCCGTCGACGTCGACGACCGCACGCAGATAGCCGATCAGATCGAGCAGGTCGGCCTTGCCGCCGGGTGGGCCATGGCCGGGGATGACCGTGGTGGCGAAGTCGATGATCTGTTCGAGCGTGTCGGCCCACAGGCCGGGGTCACCGTCGAAGGCGAGGGGGGTCACGCCGAAGCTGGCCAGTGCACCGGCGAACACCACGCCCGATTCTGGGGCAACCACCAACACATTCATCGGCGACTCGCCAGGAGCCGGGACCACCTGGATGGATCCGGTCAACCATGCCGACTCGTCAACGGTGTGGGTGATCGGTCGAGTGGTGAACCCGAAGTCGTAGACCTCGGCCAGATGCGGAAGCAATCGTTGGAGCGCGAGCGGGTTCACCGGGTCGTCGAGCTGGTCGCTCGTTGCCTCGGTGCCGTAATAGGCGGCCGGCCAAAAGGTGTTGGTGCCGCCGGAGAACGGGATCCGGCTCGAGGTGACCACGATCCGTTTGATCCGCAAGTCGAGTGGCTCGGTCAGTTCCATGATCATGTTCCGCACCGTCTTCGCCCGCTCGGGCGTGGCGCTGGTGTCGATGACCGTGAGGCCGTCGTCGTCGACAACGAGCCCGATGTTGGACTGCCCGAAGCCCGGGGCCGGATCGATGAAGGCGTACATCCCCTGTGCGAGCTCGTACTGGTTCATGGCGTAGGGCGGCATCGCTGACGACATGCCTCAGACCGTACCCGTGGTTCGCAGCCGCGGGTGAACGGTGAACGGTGAAGGGTGGCGGGTGAAGGGTGGTGGGTGGACGGGGGCAGGTATCGGTGGGGCGTGACCCGAGGATCGGGTCGGAGCGCCGCTAGATTTGCTTTGATGACCAACTACTCGCCGCCACTCCGCTCGCTCAGGTTCGTACTCGACGAGGTCGTTGGTTTCGACGACGTCCTGGCCACTGACCGCTTTGGCGATGTCGATGCCGACACGTTGTACATGGTCCTCGAAGAAGTCGGTCGGTTCATGACCGAGGTCGTCGCTCCCACCAACGTCGACGGCGACCAGATCACCACCAAGTGGTCCGAAGGCGGGGTCGTCACTCCGCCCGAATCGTTCCAGAAGGCCTACAAGTTGTTCGTCGACTCGGGCTATGGCGCCATCCCGTTCGACCCGACCTTTGGTGGCGGCGGGTTCCCGTGGGTCACCGCGTTGGCCATCCAAGAAATGATGACGAGCGCCAACATGGCGTTCGCCCTGTGTCCTCTGCTGACCCAGGGGGCGATCGACGCGATCGAGCATCACGGCTCCGACGATCAGAAGTCGGCGTATCTCCCCAAGATGATGACCGGCGAATGGTCCGGCACCATGAACCTGTCCGAACCGCAGGCCGGGTCCGACGTCGGGGCGGTCGCCACCAAGGCCGAGCCGGTTGGCGACGGCAGCTATCGCATCACCGGACAGAAGATCTGGATCACGTGGGGCGAGCACGACATGTCGGCGAACATCGTCCATCTCGTGTTGGCTCGCACACCCGGTGCGCCTCCGGGGACCAAGGGCATCACGATGTTCCTCGTGCCCAAGTTCTTGCTCGATGCCGATGGCAATCCCGGCGAACGTAACGACGTCTCGTGCGTATCGATCGAGCACAAGCTCGGCATCCATGGCAGTCCAACCTGTGTGATGTCCTACGGCGACAACGGCGGAGCGATCGGCTGGCCCGTCGGCGACGAGTTCACCGGCATGCGCAACATGTTCACCATGATGAACAACGCCCGCCTGTCGGTCGGGCTCGAAGGGCTGGCGCTCGCCGAACGCTCGTATCAGATGGGTCTCGACTACGCCCAGGAGCGCAGGCAGGGCACGGCGGTCGGTGCCGAGCGTGGCGTGCAAAGTCCGATCATCGAACATCCCGACGTTCGTCGGATGCTCATGACCCAGCGGTCATGGATCGACGCCATGCGCATCCTGCTCTACACCAACGGTGCGGCCATCGACCGATCCCGTTCGCTCGCCGACGCCGATCAGCGAGAGGCTGCCCGTGAACGCGCCGATCTTCTCATTCCGCTGTCCAAGAGCCTGTGCACCGATCTCGGGGTCGAACTGACCTCGATCACCATCCAGATCTTTGGTGGCATGGGCTTCGTCGAAGAGACCGGTGTTTCCCAGCTCTGGCGAGACAGCCGTATCGCCCCGATCTATGAGGGAACCAACGGGATCCAAGCAGCCGACCTCGTCGGTCGAAAGATCCCCACGCGGGGCGGCGCGGTCCTGGCCGATTTGCTCGCCGAGTTCGACGAAGCGGCCGACGCGCTGGCCGAAATCGACGGCATGGCCGACTCGGCTGCCGCCCTTCGTCGTGGTCTGGCAACAGCTCGAGATGGCGCGACGTGGTTGCTCGAGAACGGCGCAGGTGATCCGAATGCCATGCTTGCCGGCTCGTCGCCGTTCCTGCGTCTGCTCGGCACCGCGGTCTGTGGCGGCTTCATGGCCCAACAGGCGATTGCTGCCGCTGCCGCAATTGCCGCCGGGAGTGAAGACCCCGACGGGTTCTACGCCGCTCGTATCGCCACCTCGGCCTTCTTCACGACTCAGATCCTGCCGAGCGTCGAGGGGCTCCTCCCCTCGGTCAAGGCTGGAGCAGCGCCATTGTTCGCACTCTCTCCGAAGCAGTTCGCCGAGTGATCGCGACAGTGCTGACCCCACTGGCCGCCTCGGTGGTGGCGTCGATCCCGTCGCCTTCATCCAGCTCGCTTTCACTCGGACCGCTGACCTTCACGTTGTACGGATTGATGATCGCCCTCGGCGTGGTCGCAGCCGTCGAGATCAGTCGTCGTCGTTGGGAGGCCGTCGGCGGCAACGGCGATGACATTGCCGATCTGGCCAAGTGGGGGGTTCCCGCCGGGCTCATCGGCGCTCGGATCTATCACCTCGTCACCGACTGGAAGAGCTACCAGGGCCGTTGGATCGACGGATTCAAGATCTGGGAAGGGGGTCTCGGTATTCCAGGCGGCCTGATCCTCGGTGTTGGCGTTGGCTACCTCTATGCGAAACGTCGAGGTTGGGACGTTCCCCGCTTGGTCGACTGCGTGATTCCTTCCATTCCGGTTGCCCAAGCCATTGGTCGACTCGGCAACTGGTTCAACCAGGAGGTCTATGGCCGTCAATCGACGCTGCCGTGGGCACTCGAGATCGATGCCGAGCATCGCTCGGACTTCCCGAACGACACCACCTTCCATCCGACGTTCCTCTACGAAGGCCTGTTCAACCTGGCGCTCGCTTACGCGCTGATTCGACTCGATCGCAAGAAGATCCTCAAGCCCGGTCAGTTGCTACCGCTGTGGATCGCCGGCTACGGCTTCGGCCGCTTCCTGGTCGAATCGCTTCGGTCCGACTTCGCTTCGGAGATTCTCGGGATCCGCGTGAACCACTGGGCTTCGGGGATCGCCATGGTGGTCGGTCTGGCGTGGTTCTTCGCCATGGAGCGCAAGGCCGACGACACCGATGGCGACGCTATCGACGAGGCAGATCTCGACGAGGCAGATCTCGACGCCTGATGTCGATCGAGGATCAACGGCGGTGGGACGACCGTTATCGGCGGGCGACTCCACCCGGCGAGCCGAGACCACCGGCTGCCCTGGAAGGCTCCGGTGTCGCCGTCGCCTCGATAGGTCATGCTCCGATAGGCCATGCTCCGACAGTCCATGCTCGGACGGGTCGAGCGCTCGACGTTGCCTGCGGACAGGGTGCGGTGAGCGTTTGGCTTGCGCAGCAGGGCTTCATGGTCCTCGGGGTCGACGTTTCACCAGTGGCCGTCGCCTCAGCTCGCTCACTTGCAGCGACCTACGGGGTGGCTGACTCGTCGAGGTTCGAGGTGGCCGACCTCGACGTCGGACTGCCCGAAGGACTCTTCGATGTCATGGTCTGTCAGCGGTTCCGGGACCGGGCGAGGTACCCAGACCTCGCAGCGGCCGTCGCCCCGGGCGGCATGTTGTTGGTCACCGTTCTCTCGTCGGTTGGGCACGCAGCTGTAGGGCACGCTGGCGATCCCGTCCCGTTTCGTGCGGCTCCTGGTGAGCTGGTCGACGCCTTCGCTGGCCGACTCGAGGTGCTCTGGTCGAGCGAGGCCGAGGGCGAGTCCCATCTCGTCGCCCGCCGCCGCTGACCTCCCACCCTCGCTGAGACCCAGCTCCCTCAACTCCTCTACGAGGGTGCCGTACATGGCACGTTGGTAGAGGAGATGAAGGGTCGGACTGGGTCGGTTCGAGATCTCCTCTACGTCGATGCCGTACACGACAGCCTGGTAGAGGAGATGCTGCTTTGGCGGGCCCGGCGGAGCGCACGGGCCGGTGGCTGTCCCCGTTCAGCCAGCGGCGCGCTTGAACACGTTTGGCGGGAAGGCTGCAGCGTCGATGCAACGCTGTGACCAGTCGGCCAGCTGCTCGACCATGGGGTCGAGCGCGTCGCCGAGGGCAGCAATGATCGGGTCTTGCAGCCGATCCGTCAGGTCTTCGATTTGGTTGCGTCGTTCCTGGCCGGAGGCGCCGATCTCGTCCCCGTCGAGCCAACCTTGGTCTCGGAGACGGTCTGCGGCAGCGTCGAGTTGCTCGGGCGTCCAACCTCTGGTGGCGCTGTAGCTGCCAAAGGGCATACCGAGCCAGCACTCGGTCACGATGTTCATCGAAATCGGGTCGAGCCCGCTGGCGATACTCGCCAGGTTGTGGCTATCGCCGCGGTGCTCACGCAGCGACTCACACGCACGCCAAAGCTGACCGACCGGGTGTTCGGGCCAGGGCTGCGAGACGATTCCGGCGAACAACGGGCGAGCAGTTGCGTCGGCATGCACCAGAGCGGAGCGCAGGGCCTTGGCAACCGGTGCAACGTCGACGTCGCCCAAAGCGGCGGTCAGGCTCTCGATGGTGGCGGCATCGCGGGTGGTCAACAGCGTGGACCGGTCGATCGCTGCTCGGCCTGCCTCGTAGACCGGCACGAGCAGGTCTGGCGAGAACACCGCAAACGAACTGACAACGACGCCCGGTTCGGGCTCGCCCATCAGTGCCGCCCGGCTCCACACGTAGCTCGAGAAGAAGTCGAGTCCGAGAGCGGCGAGCGCCTCGTTGGTGGTGCGGGACCAGACCGAATGCATCGCGATGGGTTCGATGGCGTCTCGCAGCCGACGGGCGGGCGACGCATGCTTCGTTGGGCCGGGCTCGACACCGTCCGGACTCGGTTGAAAGGCGCCAGCGATCACATCGTCATAGAGCATGGTCGAACGCTAGACGTTGCGATGCCAATCGGCTGGTACCGCGCCGGTCGCGGTCCGTTGGTGTCGCGGCGCTTCTCTGAAGCGACGATTTGACCGAATCGACTGGTCGACTTCGCCTGTGGCTGATCGTGGGGCAGAATGAGGCGTGGCCTACATCAACGACCGAATCGTTCACGACGCCGACGCCCACATCATGGAGACGCCGAACTGGCTCCGTGACTACGCCGATCCCGACATCAGAGAGCGGCTCGATCGGCCCGAGTACGCGAACGAACTCAACCAGTTCGGTGATCTGGTCGGCGTCGACGATCTGAAAACGGTCTTCGACAAGATCCTGGCCAAGCATCAGTCGGCGGACTACACCGCCGACGAGGCAATCGAGATCATGAATCGCAAGAACTTTGCCGCCACCGGCTCGTTCTTGGCCGAGGACCGGCCGCGGGTGCTCGAGATGATCGGCGTCGAGTCGCAGCTGATGTTCAACACCTTCCACAACGCCCGGCTCTATCGCTGGGAACACCAGGCCGATCTCGACCTCGCCTACGGCGCTGCACGAGCCCACAACCGCGGCATGGTCGACTTTTGTTCGGTGAGCGATCGCCTGCTGCCAACGTGTTATGTGCCGCTCGCCGATTTCGAACGGTCAGCCGCGATGGCCAATGAGGCAATCGAGATGGGCGCCGCGGCGCTGCTGGTTGCATCAGGCTGTCCGGAGGGTCACTCGCCCAGCCATCGCAGTCTCGACCCGGTGTGGCAGGCGGCGGCCGAGGTCGGCATCCCCGTGGTCTTCCACGTCGGCGGCACCGGCGATCTGATCGACCCGAACTACTTCAACAACGGTCTTCCGATCCCCACGGATTTCCACGGAGGAGACGAGAACTTCCGGTCCGTGGACTACATGGGCATCCCCGTGCCACCGATGCAGACCATGGCCACCATGATCTTCGACGGTGTGCTTGACCGATTCCCGACGCTGCGTTTCGGCGTGATCGAGCAGGGATGCATCTGGTTGCCAAGTTGGGCGAAGCAAATGGAGTCGGCGTTCGATGCGTTCTTCCGCCACGAAGAGCGGCTCCAGTCACTCGAACTCCGCCCGACCGAATACATCGAACGCCAGATCCGGGTCACGCCATACCCCAC
>JBBQUN010000250.1:0-7058 GCA_038212405.1 Acidimicrobiales bacterium
GCCTCGACATGCTGCAATCGAAGCGTGAAGACCTGCCGCAGCGCAAGCACGGAAACGTGCCGCTATGACGCTGCCTGGCGCGATCTCGCCCGACCCCACCGACGAGGAAGCAGCGGCCATCGTCGCGGCCATCGAGATGGCATGGCCTCGCCCAGCGGGCAATTCTCAATCACCCGATCAGGGTCCGCCGCGTTGGCGTTTCAGTGGCCGTTGGTGGAGCCAGCCCACGATCACCAGCCGTCGTCGCCCCTGACGGGAACCAGCGGCTGTCACTGACCGTCTCATGGCCGTGAACCGTTCAGCGGCGAAGGGGACAGCAGTAGCTGTCACCGGCCTGTTCGCCGCTTTTCTCGACTGAGAACTCCGTTGTCAGAGTGCCGTGTACGGCATCGTCGTAGAGGAGATCCTGCAGTTCTGGCTGGTCGAACGGGAACTCCGGTTTCAGAGTGCCGTGTACGGCATCGTCGTAGAGGAGATCCTCCGGCTTTGCTGTTGACCCCTCCGGCTAGCCTCCGGGGGATGGGCCCACTCTCTGATCTGCGTGTTCTCGACCTGGCGACGGTGCTCGCCGGTCCGGGGTGTGCGCGCTACCTCGCCGACTACGGGGCCGACGTCATCAAGATCGAACGTTCCGGGGTTGGCGACACCGCCCGCAACCTTGGCTGGCGTGACCCGGTCGACAACGAGACGTTCTTCTTCAAGGGTGCGAATCGCAACAAGCGGTTCATCGAGCTCGACCTGACGGCGCCCGAAGGGAAAGAGCGGTTCCTCCAGCTCGTCGACACGAGTCGAGTCGTTGTCGAGAACATGCGCCCCGGCAAGCTCGAGGCCCTCGGTCTTGGTCCCGACGTTCTCCATGAGCGGCGGCCCGACCTGGTCATCGTTCGAGTGACAGCATTCGGGCAGACCGGTCCGTACCGAGATCGCCCGGGCTTTGCCACCCTCGCCGAGGCGATGTCGGGCCTCGCCTCGATCAATGGCGACCCCGACGGCGCCCCGACCCTGCCGCCGATCGCGCTCACCGACGAGGTCACGGCGCTGGCTGCGGCGTTTGCGACGATGGTGGCGGTCCACTCCGGTGTCGGTCAGATCGTCGACGCCAACCTGATCGACTCGATGATCCAGATGATGGGACCACTGCCATCGCTCTATCTACAAACCGGTCAGCTCCAACCCCGCCTGGGATCCGGGCTTCCCTACTCGATCCCGCGTGGCACGTACCGCACGAGCGACGACCAGTGGGTTGCGGTCTCCACTTCGGCCGACACGGTGGCGGCCCGGGTCATGGAGCTGATCGGACTCGGTGGCGATCCTCGAGTGGCAACGGTTGGCGATCGCATGGAACACCGGGAGCTGGTGGAGGCCCGCATGGTGGTGTGGACCTCGGAGCGAACGATGGTCGAGGTGCTCGCTGCCTTCGACCAAGCAGACGCCGCCGCAGCCCAGGTCTATGATGTCGCCCAACTCTGCGCCGATCCACACATCGAGGCTCGCGGTACGTTCGCTCGCTATGACGGCTACCCGATGGCGGGCCTCATCGCCGGGCTGTCCGCTACACCGGGAGAGATCCGCCACGGCGGCCGCCCACTGGGCTACCACACCGCCGAGATCTTCGCCGAGCTCGACGCCGTCGATCGACAGCCAGCAGATTGAACGTGCGTCAGTGCCGGAACCGGCACCGAGGCACCACAATCCGATCAGTCGGCCCGATCAGTCGGCCGCAGCGGTGGCGACTTCGATGCGGTCCTGGCGCCACTCACGAGCTGCGCCGAGGGCCGTCTCGGCGGCGGCCATGATCTCGTTCGGCGAGAACGCATGCGCCGGATAGCAGGCAACACCTGCCCAGAGGGTCAAGCCCTGCTGAGCGCCAAGGAGCTGCCGGCGGATGCGCTCGACTGTCCAGATGGCACCGTTTTCGGGTGTGTCTTCGAGGAGAAGGGCGAAGTGGCCGTTGCGTAAGCGGCAAGCGGTGTCGGCCTCGCGGAGCGTGACCCTGATCGCTTCGGCAACGAGTTCGGCGTCGGCGTCGGTCTGGTTGCCGGTGGACAGTCCCTCGACGACCTCGAGCAGGATGATGGCGACTGGTCGCAGATGACGACGGGCAGCGGCGACCCGAGAATCGAGGGCGACGGTGAAGAAACTCTCGCTGAACAACCCCGTCGAGGGGTCAGTCAATGCCTCGACCTCGTCGGGTTCGTCGTCGACGTCGACCTCGTTGTTGAGTTCGGCGATCAAGCGCTGTTCGGTGGACGCTGCGTTGGCTCGAACGGCTCGGAGCTCGTCTTCGACGAGGCGCTGTACTGCCGACTGTTCGTCGAGGCGCTGAGCCAGACGAACCCCGGCAACGCCGGCGGCCAGGGCGAGAAGCCCCGCTACGGCGCCGAAAATGGGAACCTCGAGGATCGAAGCAATGATGCCCGCGACGAGACCGAGGACACCAGTGATCAATCCGGGAAGCGATTCGCGTGCATTCATCACAGACTCCATCGGCTAGGGCGCCGCCAACTCAAGGAGTAAACCCGATTCGATTCTTTCACGTATGCCGGCTCCGAGGGCTCATGGCCACGATCAGAGTCGCTGGGCCCTCGCCGCCACCGCCAGATCGGCCACCTCGGCGATGATCGTGCTGATGTCGAAGTCCTTCGGCGTGTAGACCGCAGCGACTCCTTGTTCGATCAGACCGGCACGGTCGGCCTCGGGAATGATGCCCCCGAGGATCACCGGTGCCTCGACGCCCGCCGCCCGCAGCAGTGCCAGTGTGGTCGGGACCAGTTCGAGATGACTGCCCGACAGGATCGACAGGCCGATGGCGTCGACATCTTCGTCGCGGGCCGCTGCGGTGATCTGCTCGGGTGTGAGTCGAATTCCCTGGTAGATCACTTCCATTCCGGCGTCGCGAGCGGCGACGGCGATCTGTTCCGCTCCGTTGGAGTGGCCATCGAGACCAGGCTTTGCGACCAGGAAACGGATGGGGCCGCCCTCGGTGTTTCGATACTTCTCGGCCGTTGCCCGGAGACGATCGGAGCCCCCGCCAGCGCCGCCGGCGGCGGCCACACCGGTGGGGGCTCGGTATTCGCCGAAGACTTCCCGCAGACAATCGGACCACTCGCCGGTCGTTCCTCCTGCGGCTGCAAGCGCAATCGTGGCTTCCATGATGTTGTCGGTGCCGTTCGCCGCTGCGGTAAGAGCAGCCAGCGCTGCGCTGACCGCGCCGTTGTCTCGGCTGGCCCGCCACTGCTGGACGTCGACAATTGCCTCCTGTTGTACGGAGGGATCGACCGTGAGGATGCTGTCGGAACCGCCGAGTGGCGACGGGGCCGTTTCGACGAAGTTGTTCACCCCGACGATGGTCTGCTCGCCGCGCTCGATACGGCGGATGCGTTCGGCGTGTGAACGAACCAAACGCCCCTTCAGCTCATCGATGGCTTCGAACGCCCCGCCGAGTTCGAGAATCTCGTCGAGTTCGGCCATCGAGGCTTCCATCAGTTCGTTGGTGAGGCCTTCGATGACGTGGCTACCGGCGAAGATGTCGTCGTATTCGAGCAGATCGGACTCGAAGGCCAAGACCTGCTGCATCCGCAAGGCCCACTGCTGATCCCAGGGGCGGGGAAGGCCGAGTGCCTCGTTCCACGCCGGCAGCTGGATCGAGCGAGCGCGGGCATCTCGAGACAAGCTCACGCCGAGCATCTCGAGCACGATGCGCTGCACGTTGTTCTCGGGCTGGGCCTCGGTCAGTCCGAGAGAGTTGACCTGTACGCCGTAGCGGAAGCGGCGAGCCTTTGGGTCGGTGATGCCGTACCGCTCGAGGGTGATGCGATCCCACAACTGGGTGAACGCTCGCATCTTGCAGGTCTCCTCGACGAACCGGATGCCGGCGTTGACGAAAAAGGAGAGCGATGCAACCGTCGAGCTGAAGGCTTCGTCGGAGATCTGGCCCGAATCTCGCACGGCATCGAGCACCCCGATGGCGGTCGCCAATGAATACGCGATCTCCTGGACCGGCGTCGCTCCGGCCTCCTGCAAGTGATAACTGCACACGTTCATCGGGTTCCACAGCGGGACGTGCTGATTGCAGAACGCGAACATGTCGACGATGAGGCGGCGGCTGGGTTCGGGAGGGAAAATGTAGGTGCCGCGGCTGAGGTATTCCTTGACGATGTCGTTCTGTGTGGTGCCACGCAGCTGGTTCGAGGCAACGCCGTGGCTGTTGGCGTTGTCGATGTACAGTCCGAGCATCCACGCTGCCGGCGCGTTGATGGTCATCGATGTGTTCATCTCGCCGACCGGGATCTGGTCGAGCAGCGTGTTCATGTGGCCTCGGTGCACGACGGGCACACCGACTTTTCCGACCTCGCCACGGGCGAGAACATGGTCGGGGTCATACCCCGTTTGGGTTGGCAGATCGAAAGCGATCGAGAGACCGGTCTGCCCCTTGGCCAGATTGGTCCGGTAGAGCTCGTTCGATGCCCGTGCGGTCGAGTGGCCCGAGTAGGTCCGCATCATCCAGGGGCGATCGGGCTGGTCACGACGAAGAGAAGTCATGGCGGCATTGTCGCCTGAAATCAGGGTGAGGAGCGAAAATACTCGGGTAGGTCGAGTTGCATGGCGGTGTCGAGCCGCTCGACGTAGGCGCCACGCGTCATGCTCGTGCAGCCCATCGAGGCGAGATGGTCGGTCAGCCACTGCACATCGATCAGCCGGCCCGGCTCGTCACCAACGAGTTCGACCAACGCGGTCATCGCCACTTTCGAGGCGTTCGGTCGGTGGTGAAACATCGACTCGCCAGCGAAGAGACCGTTGATGGCAACGCCGTACAAACCGCCGGCAAGCCCCTGAGCGTCCCACACCTCGATGCTGTGTGCGACCCCGAGACGGTGGAGCTCACGGTAGGCGGTGGCAATGTCTCGATCGATCCATCCGTGCGGCCGGGCTGGGTCACCGCACGCAGCAATCACTTGGTCGAATGCCTGGTCGATCGTGGTGGTGAAGTGGCGCATCGAGCGCTGCAGCGAACGGCTGATGTGTAGCTGGCCTGGCAACAGGACGCCTCGTTCCAGCGGATGGAACCAGCCGATTTCGCTCCGTTTCCTGGCTCGTAGTGCCTCGGAGATCGGCAGTGTCAGCGGCATCGGAAAGAAACCGGCGCGGTAAGCGCTGATCAAGGTCGGTGGTGAGAGATCGGCACCGAGGGCGACCAGGTCGTCGTCGGGTAGTGCCCGGATGGAAGGAAAGGACCAGGTCGGAGCAATGGGATCGCTCACGACGCCGGCTTCAGCTTTCGGTGATGGTGACCGAGTTGATGACCACCGGTTCGACCGGTGCATCGCCCGGGCCGGTTTCGACCTCTTGGATGGCAAGGGCAACGTCGAGTCCATCGGTCACTTGGCCGAACAGCGAGTACTGCGGCGGCAGATTGATGCCCTGGTCGCCGGTGATGACGAAGAACTGGCTGCCGTTGGTGTTTGGTCCGGAGTTGGCCATGGCCAGTGATCCGAGCTCGTATTCGCCCGCTGACGGGAGTTCGTCGTCGAAGGAGTAGCCGGGGCCGCCCGTGCCCGGGGGATTGCCGGTCGGGTCGCCACCCTGGAGCACGAAGTCGTTGATCACACGATGGAACGTGGCGCCGTCGTAGTAGCCGTAGCGGGCGAGGAACACGAAGTTGTTGACGGTGAGCGGGGCCCGCTCAGGGTCGAGCGCAATCGTGAAGTCGCCCATCGAGGTGCTGACCTCGGCGGTGTAGGTCTTGGCGACGTCGATGCACATCTCAGGAGCCGACTGGAACTGGAGGGCCGTGGGCGCGCCCTCGGCCGCCGGACAGTCAGCCGGAACCGGTTCCATTGGATCGGCGGCTCCTTCGGGCTCCGCATCGACCTCGGTGGCAGCATCCTCGCTGGTGGCGTCGTCGGTGGTGGTGTCGTCGCTGGCGGCGTCTTCGCCGGCGTTGACCGTGGTCGTGTCAGCGTCGTCGTCGCCCGTCAATACCGACCAAAGGAACAAGCTGCCGAGCAAGGCGACAGCAATCGCAGTGAAGAAGATCACACGGTTCTTCACGTTGTCGTTCTTCTCGACCCGATACTGCTCCTCCAGCTTCTTCTGGCGGTTGGCTTTCTGACGTTCACGCTTGTCGGTACCCACGGCAGGGAGAATACCGGCGGTCGGTACGCAGCCGACGCCACCCACGCGACTCGTCGGGCCGCGATCACTTCGATGAGTGGAAATTGACGTTTCATCGAGGCCTGACAGCGTTAGCGTTCGTGGCCGTGGCTCTCGTTGTTCAGAAATTCGGTGGTACTTCTGTTGCCGATCCCGACCGCATGCGGATCGTCGCCGATCATGTTGCTCGTTGCCGTCGTCGAGGCGATCAGGTCGTGTTGGTCATCTCGGCCATGGGCAAGGAAACCGACGAACTCCTCCACCTTGCCTCGCAGGTGTCGAAGAACCCCACCGGTCGGGAGATGGACATGCTCGTCACCGCAGGCGAGCGCAAGGCCTGCGCGCTGATGTGCATGGCCATCGCCGAAGAGGGCTACGAGGCGCATTCGTTCACCGGTAGTCAGGCGGGGTTCATCACCGACTCGAACCACCGAAACGCAAAGATCCTCGAGATCCACCCCGATCGTGTGCGCGAGGCGCTCGAGGCCGGGGTCGTGCCTGTTGTTGCCGGCTCCCAAGGGGTGTCGACCAACAATGACGTCACGTTCCTCGGACGCGGCGGCTCCGACACCACCGCGGTTGCGCTTGCTCACGTGCTCGAAGCTGATCTTTGCGAGCTCTACACCGACGTGTCTGGCGTCTTCAGCGCCGACCCACGCGTGGTCACCAAAGCACAGAAGATGTCGACCATCACGTTCGACGAGCTGCTCGAGATGACCGCGACCGGCTGTCCCAAGCCGGCGATGCGTTCGGTCGAAGTCGCCCACAACTATCAGGTCCCACTCCACATTCGCTCGGCCTTCACCTGGGAGTCGGGCACCCTCGTCATCGAAGAGGAACCCGGCATGGAACAGCCAATCATCAGAGCCGTCACCCACGATCTTTCCGAGTCGAAGGTCACAGTG
>JBBQUN010000251.1:0-6969 GCA_038212405.1 Acidimicrobiales bacterium
CCTCCCATCACCAGCGATCCGCCCTTCCACAAAGAGGCCAGGCGCATGCTCCTCCCGGCGTTCGCGCCGACGAAGATCGCCGCCTGGGAAGAGGAAATCCGAGTGCTGTGCCACTCGCTTCTCGACGAAATGGGCGATATCGAGCCTGGCACGTCGATCATCGACGGAGCCATTCAGTACGCCCAGCACATTCCGGTCGCAGTGATCGGGCGCATGCTCGGGCTGCCAGCCGAAGACGACGACTTCTTCCGCCACGTCGTTCACCAAGTACTCGAGACGATCAATCAAGATCCACGAGAGCGCACCGACGACGACCGCCCGCTCGACGTCTACCTCGACCGAATCATCCAGGAACACATCGATGACCCGCGGGACGATCTGATCAGCTATCTGCTCGACATCGAGCTCGGAGGCAACAAGCTCGCCCCCGAGCATGTCCGAGGCACGATCATCCTTCTTCTCGTTGCCGGCATCGATACCACTTGGTCGGCGATCGGCTCGTCGCTCTGGCACCTGGCCCAGCACCCCGAAGACCGCGAGCATCTGCGCAACAATCCCGAGCAGTTCGACTTCGCTCTTGAGGAGTTCCTCCGCTTCTACGCACCTGTCACGATGGCGCGTCTCGTTGCCGAAGACACCGACTTCCATGGCTGCCCCATGAAGAAGGACGATTGGGTCCTGTTGCCATTCCCAGCGGCGAACCGCGATCCCGAGCACTTCGAGCGGGCCGATGAGTTCGTGGTCGACCGCGAACGGAATCGTCATGGCGCGTTCGGTCTCGGTATTCACCGGTGCATTGGCTCCAACCTCGCTCGGCTCGAGATGAAGGTCGCCATTCAGGAGTTCCTGATCCGGTTCCCGAACTTCGAACTGGCAGGCGAGACCACGTGGTCGGTCGGGCAGGTCCGAGGCCCGAGAGTCATGCCACTTCGGGTCCTCTGACGTCGGCTCAGCGGTCGTTCGACCGCAGCTGCTGATCGATGCGATCGATGACCCGCTCGGGGGCGTTGAGCCACTCGCTGATGAACACCCGTGTGATCGGCCAGTCGAACGCGGCAAGAACACCAGCATCGGCGACGAGTCGCGAAGTAGCGTTGGCGCTCTCGCTTCCTGGGTCGATCATGACGCCGAGTCGATAGCCGTCGACGCCGCGGACCGCAGCGTCGATCGTGAAGACGGAGCGTCCGACATCGAGGTCGACCTCCCAGCCCCTCGCTCTCAGCGCCGCAGCCACGCATGCAGCAACGGCGGAGTGGTCACCGCTGTGCTCGGTCGACCGGCCGTCGGCCCGAACGGCGCTCAGGATCGCCGCCGAAGCACCATGGTCCCCACGGCTCTCCGCTTCGGCGTAGGACAGGAAGCGGGCGAGGCTGGCGGCCCCGTCATTGTGGGTATTGGTGATCTGGGAACCGAGGATCGTCGAGACGATCATCATGTGCTGCTTGCTGCGACTGAAGATCACGTTGAGTCGACGTTCGCCGCCCGCCTGGTTGATCGGCCCGAAGTTCATGCGCATGGTGCCGTCGTGGCCCGGGGCGTAGCAGACACTCATGATGATGATGTCTCGTTCGTCGCCCTGGACGTTCTCGAGATTCTTGACGAACAGTCCGACGAACTCGCCCTTGTCGATCCGCTGGGTTTCCTCTTCCAGGGCGATGGCGAACGATGCGTCGACGATGGCGAGCTCGTCGAGCGACTCTTCGATTGCTGTTTGCTGGGCCTCGGAGAATGCGGCGATGCCAATCGTCAAACCGCTGCCGCCGCGCAGCAACGAACGAACCAACTCGGCGACGTAGTCGGCTTCGGCCTCGTTGCGGCGGTCGGCGTAGACCCCGTGTTCCAGGTGATGGAACGAGATCGGACGCTCCAACGCGGCTACCAGGTTCAGCCGAGCCTCCTCCGGCGTCGATGCCACCAACCCAGGCTGGGTCGATGCTGCAAACTCCCGGTCGGGAACGGTGGCAAGGCGCCCGCCATAGAACGCGTTGTTCGAGAAGCTGATGAGGTTCTCCGAACGAGAGCGGTAGTGCCAGCTGAGCATCATGGAATTGAAGCTGAGATCGGCCTGGGTGAGGAAGCTGTCGGCATCGAGCGAGATGGACAGACCCTGACCGTCGTCATCGAGCAAGAGCTCGTCCTCGTCAGCGTCGGCGTTCGAGGAGAAGAACCGAGTTGGGGGGAGTTGCATCCGGTCGCCAACGACGATCGCCTGGCGGGCCCGGTATAGCGTGGGAACGGCATCCTCGACCGGTATCTGGCTGGCTTCGTCGAACACGACGACGTCGAACTGGTCCTCGTCGAGTGGGAGTGTTGTCGAGACGGACAACGGACTCATCAGCCACACCGGTTTGAGGTCGCGCACCACCAGGCCGCTGTCGCCGCTTGCGAGCTCCCGGATGGGGCGGAACCGCATCTTCTTCTTGAACTCTCGCTCGAGAAGGCGCCGGCCTGCGGTGTACGAGCGTTTGTAGTCCTTGTCGTCGTCGCTACGTCCAGCCATCGAGGCCTCGCTGAACGCGACGTGCTCGGCGAAACGATGGCGTGTGCGGCCGAGGACGACCGTGGCATTGGTTGCCAAGAGCGACTGGTAGGAATGCAGGATCCGGCTCACGGTGTCGTCGAGCTGTGCGCCGGTCATCTCGCCCAATCGCCCCTCGGCACGCAACGTGGCAAGTGCCTGTTCGAGGATCGCTCGTTCCGTGAGGTCGAGATGGTTGCTGGCGGGATCGACGACCGGGGAAGACAACGCGGCATGCAAGACCGTCATTGGGGCGTTGGCGAGTTGGGCCCAGGCGAGCAGCGCACGTTCATGGGCGACCGACATGGTGCCGAGGCCGACGGCGACCGCTCGCAAATCGCCGATCGACGATTGTTCGGCGAACAGCAGATGTGGGCCGAGCTGGCTGAGCCTCGTGCTGGCCTGTCGAAGGGCGGCGAGATCGGTTGGCGACTGTGCTCGAAGCACGTGCGATACCACCACGTTGTTCGATGCCTGACCGACCATCTTCAGCAGCTGAGCGGTGTCGTCGGTGCCGAACCTCGCGGTCAACCGTTGCCGGTGGTCCGCGATCGCTTGCTGAGCGTTGTGCCATTGCTCGAGCTCCGCCAGTACTGCGGCGATGGTCGGTTGGACGGTGTGTTGGTCGAATCGATAACTCGAACGGATCAGGGCTTGCAGCGTGCGCCAGCGACCGTTGAGGAACGAGAAGAACGAACCTTCGGCTTCGTTCGCCAAGGCGAGCCCGGTGCGGATGTCTTGAGCGGAGAGAATCTGGTGCCAGCGCCCAGGGGTGGCGTTGAGGGCCTCGGCTTCTTGCACGAGGAGCTGCAGCCGCTCGTTTCCCGATCGGAGTTCGGCATGGAGCGGCCCGGCCGGGTCGATCAGACCCGTCGAATTGGTGGCAACCAACCGGTCGAGCAGGTCGCCGGTGTGTAACAACATCTCGAGGTCGTCGAGTCTCACCGAAGCAAGGTCGAGGCCGGCGGGAAGTGATTGTTCGAGCGAATCGACGGCGGTGCGGATGGCGTTGCCGAGCTCGGGAATCCTCACCAGCGGATTGCCTGTCCCTGCGAATGCCGGAGTCGCCCGCAAGACGAAGTGTTGGCCGAGGTTGCTCGCAAGGCCGGCACTCGCCAGAGCCGCCTGCGTTGCTTCGAGGTCCGGTCGGGCAATCAGCCAGGCCGATGCATCGACGCCATGGACAACATCGTGAGCAGACCCGACGTCGTTCGCCCGGAGGACGACGAGTCGTTCGATGAGTTGCGCGACCGAATGCTCGCCGTGCCGAACGACATGCAGGTCGGCGAAGGTGGCGGCCAGCGGCGTGAGCGATGCCGTTGCCTGATCAAGGAGGTTGGCACGCTGTTGTTCGTGGTCACTCGGATCGGCGCTGAGCCAATCGTCGTAGGTCGCGGCCAGTTCGCCGATGAACGGCTTCCGGTCGAGTTCAGCATCGTGGATCGTTGCGACGAGCGGTCCGAGGCCCACCTGTTCGAGCCGATGGGCAACGACGTCGAGTGCTGCCCTCTTCTCGCAGACGAACAACACCCGTTTGCCCTCGGCGACGAGCGCCGCGATCAGGTTCGTGATCGTCTGGCTCTTGCCGGTTCCGGGCGGTCCCTGGACGATGAACGACTCGCCCTCGAGACTGTGGCGAACGGCTTGTGCCTGGGTGGAGTCGGCCGGAAGGACGAGCATCTGGTCGAGTGAGATGGGCGGTACGGGAGCCATGCCCTGCTTGCGGTAGGCCGGCGAGAACATGGCATCGAATGGCGCCGGTCGATCGTCGCTGCTCTCGGCTGTAGCGGTCTCTGTCGCAGCGGTCCCCATTGCGGCGCGTTCGAGGAGTTCGTCGTAGTCGCGAGCCAGGGTCGATCGGCGAGATCCGAGCGAGGCAAGGGTGATGGCGCAGAGGTCGACCTCCCAGCGCTGGCGGCTGATGTCGCTTCGTTGCAACGCAAACAGCTCGCGTTCACGCTCACCGGGATGCGGCGGCGCGTCGTCGCCGGTGAGCGATGCCTGCGGCTTGTTGGTTGGGTTGGCGCCAGCCAGGGCGCGCAGTGCAAGCTCGCCCGGCTCGACGAAGCGCCGGTACAACGCTTGTCCGAGTGGCCGCCAGTCTTCGGAGTCGTAGCTGTAGTCGTTGCGGCGCCACCGACCCGAGGAAGCCTGAGCCTGTGCGCGCCGTCGCAGATAGGCATCGACTCGCAGCTGTGCTCGGCGTCTGATGAGGCTGATGCGTGGCTGGTCGATGACGTCGATCGTGATGCCGGGGTCGCTGCGCTGGATTGCGGTTTCGAGGTAGGCGATGAATTCGGCAATCGAGGTGCCGTCGGTGTCGATTCGTTCGGGAAGCTGGAGTTCGAATCGTTTGTTGAGGACGTAGCGCAAGACCGGGTTGACCTCGGCCTCGGGATCGACGTGCACGAGGTAGTGAGGCTTGACGCCCTTCTTCCTGGTGAGGTCGGCCGGCATCGTCAGGAGCGGTGAGTGGATTTCTTCGTCGGTCTCTGGGTCCACCCAGCGCAGGAAGGCGATGATCAGGCGGAGTCGACCTTGACCGTGTTCGGCGCGCAGTTTGCGTTCCGAGATGATCAGCTTGTCGAGGCCCGGGGCGAGATGTGGGGCCTCCTCGAAGCGGCACCATTGCTCGAGATCGACCGGCGTGCCTTTGCGAAACGCCGTGATGGTGTCACCCGTCCAGGTCAACAGTTGAGTCGGCTCGATCCGGTCGACGTTGAGGAGGAGCGGCACCGATGCCTCGGTGAGTGACAGCGCTGCTGAGGATGGTTTGAAGTACAACGCACGATTACGCCGAGAGGTGTCGAAGACGCGTTCACGGAGCGCAGCGAGAACGCCGTATCGCCAGTGGTTGGTGGTTCCCTCGGCCCCGTTGTTCTCATACACCGTCGAGAGGTCGAGGTCGGCCGGAAGTTCGCGGTGGTGTTGCAAGCGAGCAACGATCTCGCTCATCGTCCCCGGCCTGGCGTGTCGGTCGGGTTGCACCATCTCACTCAAGACGTTGGCGACGACCGGATGCAGCGTCGGGTTCATGCGCAGCAAATGCCGGTGACCGAGGGCCAATTCATCGGTGGCGGGAGCAAGCGTCAGATCGAGCCCGACGGCGTAGCTGACGAGAAGCAGACCGGCGAGGTGGATGTCGGTCAGTGCGTCGTGATGGTCGTGGAGCTGCTCCCATGCCCGATAGCCAACGACGAACATCGGGCGCATCGGCTTGGTATCTGCCGCATCAACCGGATCGAAGACATCGCCGCTGCGGTAGGCGGCCGTGGTGAATTTGGCGAGGTCGTGATCGAAGCGGCCGGTGACGGTGACACCCTGGTGCTGATGCAGGGGGTTGAGTTGGTCGACCACGGGGTTGGTCTGGGATTCGCGACCGTCGGGGTCGTTCAAGGCCAGGCGAACGCCGTCGTAGTTGACCCCTTGCAGGCCGCCTCGTTGGCCGATGAGTCCGAGTTGGTGGAGGTCGTCGAGTTGGCGTAGAAACGGTAGGCCGACGGCGAGTAGGTCACCGGTCTTGGGTAGCTCGTCGGCGGCCAGCGCCTCACTGAGCAATCGAGCGAAGCTCATGTCCTGCTCCCTGTCGCCTTGCGGAGCAGCCGCAGGTCTTTCACTGTCCGAGTCGTTGCCCGGCAGATGATCTTGTCGAATTCGGCGCCAACTCCGAGCCGATCAGCTTCGTTCGCCAGGGGCCCGATGGTGCGCAGGTCGGTGGCAACGCCGTCGGACACCAGAGCGATGTCGACGAGCAGCGCTGCGCACAGGTGACGAATGGAGGCGTCAGCCGCCACGAACGCTGCGTCCTCGATCGGGTCGTTGGGGGCGAGAGCGGTCACGTGCACATCGACAGGGAACGAGGTGATGTAGGTGTCGATCTCGGCAGGCTCGACGCCGGTGTCACCGGCATGGTCGAGTGCGGCGGCTCGAGCTGACCCCAGCACTCGGCCTGTCAGTTCCTCCAGGCGGAGTTGGCCGAGCACGTCGAGACGATCGAGCTCGTCAGGCCCCTCGATCAGACCGGAGACGAGCAACTCGGGGTTGGCGGCGCGCTGGGCGGCCAGACAAGCAACGCGTACGTGTAGCTCGGGGTGCGTCCAGCCTCGGCTCGAGGTTGGGTCGGCCTCGAGGATCTGCTGGGCTTGTCGCCGGTAGGCCTCGGGGTCGACGGTACGCAGTCCGCTGTGGACCTTGACGATCGAGGAGACCACGTCGTTGTCGTCATCGACGAGCGCACTGGCAATGGCATCGGCGAACACTTCGGTGTGAAGGCGTAGGCGTCGTGCGGTCTCATCGATGGACTCGCTGGCCGTTGGGTCAGCGGCGAGCCGGTGCACGAGATGGTCGAGAATCCAGAACGCTTTGTCGTCTCGTTGCCACAGCGCGACGTGCGCCAGTTCATGCGCCAGCACTGCCTGCTGCTCCCCGAGTTCGAGAAGATCGAGGAGGTC
>JBBQUN010000252.1:0-6947 GCA_038212405.1 Acidimicrobiales bacterium
GATGACGGTTTGTAGGCGCCGACGTCTTCAGCCGAGACGATGGCGTCGAAGGTCACCCCGAGACGATCGTTGCTGAGCCGAAGCGAGACGTTGTCGACATTGCTCAAGACGATCAGCTTGAAGCGCTTCTGCAGCCGACGAAGCGACGCAACCGAGTCCGGGAACGCTGGCCACTGACCGACGCTTCTCCCGAACGCGGCCGCCTCGAGCTCGGTCACCGGCGCGTCGAGGTCATTGCCGATGCGCCACATGAGCTCTGACAGAATGTTGGGGTAGAGCCACGTTGGATGCTCGGTTTGCACCTGTGTCTCGTGCCGAGCGAAGGCAGCGGTCAGTGCGTCGTCGCTGATGAGCAAACCGTGTCGATCAGCCCACGGTCGCAGCGCTGCCGCAATGCCGGTTTCCCAGTCGATCAAGGTGCCGTAGACGTCGAAGCTCAAGGCTTCCACCAGATGTATTCCCTCCATGGCCCGACACGCTAGGCGATACGTCATCGTCTGACCTGCTGATGATCTGATTCGCAAAGCGCGGTCAAGTGAAGGAGATCCGAACGACATCGAGCGGCGACCCGTCGCACGGTCTATGGTCGACGCCGTGTGCAGAGCGCGGCCGAGCAGCTTGGCAACCAAGTGGAGGAGTCGAGAATGAGCGAACCACTGGTCACGATGCGGGGTGTCAACAAGTGGTACGGCGACATGCATGCGTTGAAGGACATCAACCTCGACATCAACGAGCGTGAAGTCGTTGTCGTCATCGGTCCGTCGGGCTCGGGCAAGTCGACACTGATCCGCACCATCAACCGGCTGGAACCGATCCAAGAGGGTGAGATCCGAGTCGACGGCAAGCTGCTGCCTGCCGAGGGTCGTGAACTCGCAGCGCTACGGGCTGAAGTCGGCATGGTGTTCCAGTCGTTCAATCTCTTCGCTCACAAGACCATCCTCGAAAACGTTACGCTCGGCCCGATCAAGGTGCTCAAGAAATCCAAGGACGAAGCTCGTGCATCGGCAGAACAGCTGCTCGAGCGTGTCGGCGTTGGTCACCAGGCAGCCAAGTACCCGGCCGAGCTTTCCGGTGGACAGCAGCAGCGTGTCGCCATCGCCCGGTCGCTGGCGATGGAGCCGAAGTTGATGCTCTTCGACGAGCCGACCTCAGCCCTCGATCCCGAGATGATCAACGAGGTGCTGCAGGTCATGCTCGATCTCGCCTCGGCAGGCACGACCATGGTCGTCGTGACCCATGAAATGGGATTCGCTCGCTCAGCAGCTGATCGAGTCATCTTCATGGAAGAAGGTGCAATCATCGAAGAGAACGATCCTGAATCGTTCTACAGCAATGCAAAGACGGAACGAGCACGCAACTTCTTGTCCAAGATCATCACGCATTGATTTCGGCCGTTCCTTCGACCAGTAGTTCCCTCGACCAAACAACCTCGACCAAACAACCTCGACCAAACAACAAACAATAGGGAGACCCTCAATGTCCAAGAAATACACGCGATTGTTCTCGCTCCTCGCAGCGTTGGCGATGTTCGCCGCCGCTTGCGGAGGTAGCGGGTCCGACGATGCCGGCGCAGATGGAGCAGCTTCTGAAGGCGGCTCTGACGAAGCAGCCTCCGAAGGCGGCTCCGACGAAGAAGCAACGGCGGAGGGCGGAACGCTCAAGGTTGGCACCAAGTTCGACCAGCCACTCTTCGGCGTGAACACGCCCGACGGTGTCGTCGGTTTCGACGCCGACATCGCCCGCTACATCGCCGCCGAACTGGGCATGGAGGTCGAGTTCCAAGAAGCGGTCTCGGCGAACCGTGAGCCCTTCCTCGAGGCCGGAACCGTCGACATGGTGGTCGCGACCTACACCATCAACGAAGCCCGCGACGAGATCATCGACTTCGCGGGCCCGTACTACGTGGCCGGCCAAGACATCATGGTTCTTGCCGACAATCCCAAGGGGATCACCGGGATCGAGGATCTGAACTCGGGCGACATCAAGACATGCACCGTCGAAGGATCGACCTCGCTCGAGAATTTGAACTCGATGGCTCCTGATGCCGATGTCACGACCTTCGACACCTACTCCAAGTGTGCTGATGCGATGGGGCAGGGCCGGGTCGACGCGGTCACGACCGACAATGTGATCTTGCTCGGCCTTGCCTCTGAGGCTGATGGTGCGTACACGCTGGTCGAGAACCCGTTCACCGAGGAGCCCTACGGCATCGGTGTTCCTCAGGACTCACCGTTGCGCTGCCAGATCAACACCGCGCTCCAGAAGGCCTATGACGACGGCACCTGGGCTCAGATCTATACCGACACTGTCGGGGCCGTCGCTGCCACCGTCCCATCCCCGCCGCCTCTGAACAACGAGGGCTGCTGAACAGCACCGTTGATCAGTACTGAAACACGCCCTGACTGAAGGAAGGAGACGACGATGAATTGGTCGGAATTCCTCGACAAGTATCAAGATCAACTTGTCGAGGCGACCTCGACCACGTTGAAGCTGGCTGCGGTCAGCTTCGCCATTGCGCTGGTGGTCGGCGTCATCGTCGTCTCTTTCCGAGTCAGTCCTATTCCCCCACTGGTCAAGTTGGCGACGTGGTTCGTCGCCTTCTTCCGTAACACACCGCTGCTGGTGATCTTCTTCCTGGCGCTGTTCGGCCTTGGTGATCTCGGCCTCGTCTACGACTTCTTCCCGACCGCAGCCGTGGCGCTCGGCTGCTACACCGGGGCCTACATGGCCGAGGTCCTGCGTTCGGGCATCAACGCCGTGCCCCAGGGCCAAGCAGAGGCCGGCCGTTCGATCGGCCTCGGATTCATCCAGTTGATGCGGCTGGTGGTCATCCCTCAGGCCGTCCGAACCGTCATCGGTCCGATCGGCAATCTGTTCGTTGCCAATTTCAAGAACACAGCGGTGGCTTCCACGATTTCGGTGGTCGAAGCGACTGCGCTCTCCAAGCGGATGTTCAACGACGCCGCGGTTGGGGTGTGGCGGGTGTTGTTCGTCATCACCGTGATCTACCTTCTCTTCCTCATCCCCGCCGGCTTCGTGTTCCGCTGGCTCGAGTCGCGATACGCGATCAAACGATGACCGCCAACGTCCTCATCGAGGAGCTTGGTCCGCGAGGCAAGCGTCGTGTCCGAATCGGCAGCGGCATTGCCTCGGTCCTGATCGCCCTCGTCGTGTTCTGGATGTACCGACGGCTCGACCAGAATGGTCAGCTCGAAGCTGGCAAATGGACTGATCTCTTCGCCAGCACGACGATCGACTTCCTCTGGCAGGGGCTCCGGGCAACGATCCAGGCTGCAGTGGTCGCCGGTGTGTTTGCCACGATCCTCGGATTCGCCTTGGCGCTGATGCGGCTGTCCAGCAACCGCATTTCGTCAACGGTTGCCGTTGCTTGGGTCGAACTCTTCCGAGCCCTTCCGCTACTACTCATGATTCTGGGCGTGTTCTTCATCGACACCTCGATCGCTCGAGGTCGCGGCGGCGACGCAATCCTCGGCACCTTCTGGTCGGTGGTTGTCGCCCTCGTTCTCTACAACTCGGCAGTCTTGTCCGAGATCTTCCGAGCGGGCGTTCTCTCCCTGGACAGTGGACAGTCTGAAGCGGCGAAAGCCATTGGGATGTCGTACTGGCAGGTGATGTTCCTCGTCGTACTCCCGCAAGCGGTGCGGAGGATGGTTCCAGCCATCGTTGCCCAGATGGCGACGCTGACCAAAGACGTGAGTCTCGGCTTTGTCGTGAGCTACGCGGAGTTCGTACGCCGTGGGCAAGGCACAGCAGACTTTCCCGATAGCCGGGTCGGCAACCTGCAGGCGTACGTCATGGTCGGCGTGGTGTACTTCATGTTGATATGGGCCATGGCTCGATTCGCGAGCTACCTCGAGACGCGACAGCGCATCGCTCCCAAGACCGCCGGGCCTGGACCTGGAGCTGGAGACGACATCGAGGTCGGCGTCGGCACCACCCTCGGTCCTGGCCCGGCCTGAACAGCGCCGCATCGATGGCTACCCTCCGCTCGATGGACACCCATCCAGCGTCCCTTCGCCGTTTGGTGCTCCATGCGCTGGTGGTGCTCACCATGCTCCTGATCATCGCAGCCTGCTCGGGTTCGGATAGCGGCGGAGCCTCCTCAACGTCGAGTGACGACGAGACGACGACTGCCGATGGAACCGGTGCCGATCCGTCGACGAGCGACAGTGCAGACGATGGCTCCTCGGCGATCGATGGTGCGGTCGAGGTCGGAGGCGGCGACATCACGGTCGTCGACTTCGCCGCCAGTGCCGATGCAGCCACGAATGACGGTGTGGTGCTCTTCCTCCACGGAGCAGCGTTCACTTCGCAGACGTGGGTGACCAACGGAATCCTCGAGGCGGTTGCTGCGGCCGGCCATCGGGCGTTGGCCATCGACTTGCCAGGGTCGGGATCATCGGACGACGTCGACCTCGATGACGAAGAGTTTCTTGCGTCGTTGTTCGACGCACTCGATCTCGACCCGGCCTCGACGGTGATCGTGTCGCCCTCGATGTCGGGCATCTTCAGCCTGCCTGCCCTCCGTGACCCGTTCTTTGCCGACCTGGCCGGCTACGTGCCGGTCGCGCCGAGTGGCGCAGGCTCGTTCGCCGATGATGGCCCGCCGGTCGGAGTGCCGGCGTTGCTGGTCTGGGGTGACGGTGACGGCAGCGACCCACGCGGTGCCGCCGATCGTCTTGCCGAAGGCTTTGTGGACGCCGAGGTTCTGATCATCTCCGACGCCGGCCACACCGCCTATCAGCAGCAACCAAAGGCATTCACCGACGCACTCCTCGCCTTCGCCGACGCCCGCGCCCTCGGCTGAACCCGGTCGCTCTCGGCGGCGCGGTCGCCGACTGACGAACGCTCAGGGGCTGCCAGCGAAACAGGAAAAGCTCAGGGCCTACCAGCGATTGGCTGCTGGGTAGCCCTGAGCTTTGCTGGGAATGCTGAGCCGGTGTTACTTGGGCGGCATCCGGATGCCGCCGTCGACACGGATGGTCTCGCCATTCATGTACGGGTTGGTGACGGTGTCGATGGCGGCGAACGCCAACTCTTCGCCAGAGCCGAGACGCTTCGGGAAGAGCACCGACTGGCCGAGGTGGGCCTTGAACTGATCGGACTGCTCGCCAGTGCCGTAGATCGGGGTGTCGATGAGGCCGGGGGCGATGGTGTTGACCCGGATGCCCATGGCTGAAAGGTCACGAGCGATTGGCAGGGTCATGCCGACGATGCCGCCCTTGGACGCCGAGTAGGCGGCCTGACCGATTTGTCCGTCGAATGCCGCCGCCGACGCCATGTTGACGATGGCGCCGCGAGCGCCGTCTTCGTCGAGCGGTTCGGTTTTGGCCATGGCGGCCGCACAGAGGCGCAACATGTTGAACGAGCCGAGCAGGTTGACCTTGATGACGAAGTCGAAGGTCTTCTGGGGCATTGGGTCGTTGTTGCGGTCGATGGTGCGAGCCGCCATGCCGAGGCCGGCAGAGTTGATGAGCACGCGCAGCGGGCCCATCTCGGAGGCGGCGGCTACCGCCGCGGCGCCGTCTTCCTCGGAGGAGACGTCGCACTTGACGAAGATGCCCTTGAGCTCGGAAGCAACAGCGGCACCCTTCTCCTCGTTGAGGTCGGCGATCACGACGTGGGCGCCGAGAGCGGCCAACTGGCGAGCGCAGGCTTCACCGATTCCGGAGGCACCTCCGGTGACGACGGCGGAAGCGCCGTTCAGATCCATACGTGGCATCAGTCTTCAATCCTTTCGATGATGGTGGCATTGGCCATGCCGCCGCCCTCACACATGACCTGCAGACCCAGCTTGCCGCCGGTGCGCTCCAGTTCGTTGAGGAGGGTGGCCATGAGCTTGGTGCCCGAACACCCGAGCGGATGCCCGAGAGCAATAGCGCCGCCGGAGGCGTTGACCTTCTCCATGTCGGCGCCGGTTTCCTTCTGCCATGCAAGCACGACGGAAGCGAAGGCTTCGTTGACCTCGAACGCATCGAAGTCGTCGATCGAGAGGCCGGTCTTTTCGAGGATCTTCTTGGTGGCGGGGATCGGGCCCTTGAGCATGGTGACCGGATCGGTGCCTGCCAGCGCAAAGCTATGGAAACGGGCGCGTGGCTTGAGGCCCAGTTCCTTGGCCTTCTCGGCGCTCATGATCAGCACGGCAGAGGCGCCGTCGGAGATCTGCGAGGAGTTGCCTGCGGTGATCTTGCCGTCTTCTTTGAAGGCTGGCTTGAGCTTGGCGAGACCCTCGGCCGTGGTGCCGGGGCGGATGCCCTCGTCGGCCGTCATCATCTCTTCGGCGTCACCGACGATCACAGGAACGGGAATGATCTCGTTCTCGAAACGGCCCTCGGCGGTTGCCCGCTCGGCCCGTTGCTGGCTCTGGGCGCCGAACGCGTCGAGGTCTTCGCGGGTGATGCCGTACTCGTCGGCGATCATGTCGGCACCGATGCCCTGGGGTGGGAGGCCGGTCTCGGCGTAGCGAGCCTGCATCGAGTCTGGGAAGGGCATGCCGAGCTTGCCCTCGACGACCGAGGCCCCCATTGGGGTGCGCGACATGACCTCGACTCCGGCGGCGATCACGATGTCGTAGGCGCCGGCCATGACGCCCTGTGCGGCGAAGTGCATGGCCTGCTGGCTCGAACCACACTGGCGATCGACCGTGGTGGAGGGCACGCTCTCGGGCCATCCTGCGGCGAGCACGGCGTTGCGGCCGATGTTGAGTGACTGTTCACCGACCTGGGAAACACAACCCATGATCACGTCGTCGACCATCGAGGGGTCGAGATTGTTGCGCTCCTGGAGGGCCTTGAGCACGTGGGCCGCAAGGTCGACGGGGTGCCAATCGGCGAGCTTGCCGTTGCGCTTGCCGCCCGGGGTCCGGATGGCGTCGACGATGACTGCTTCTTGCATGTTCAGTTCCTGTCTTTCATTGGGGGGTACTG
>JBBQUN010000253.1:0-6898 GCA_038212405.1 Acidimicrobiales bacterium
GTTGCCACATTGGGATCGGACGTGGCGATCGTCAGCCGGGCGGCGGGTGCGACGATGTCGGTGAGGAAGGGCTCGTGTCGTGGGAGCTCGAACGCCAGGGCAAAGGATGCTCGAACCGGGCTGGACATTCGTACGCCAACGAGAAAGAGGTCGATGCCGGTCGAGGTGACGCGTTCGGCCACGGTGTGGATGTCGCCGACACCCTCGATGGCGTGGACTCGTGCCAGGTCGGCGACTTCGGGCGCATGCGACGCATCGACCACGGCGGTTGGCCAGCTGACGCCGTCGACATCGATCGTGGTGCCAACACCGAGGACCGGGAGCAAGATCGGTGTTGCCGAGTTCATGAGCGGCACCGCAGCGATGAGCGCCTCGGGGCCCTTGATCAGCGTTCGATTGGCCGGATCACCACCAGGTCGGTGGGCTCGGTGCGTTCGGCGAGCAGGAGCGGCTCGATCGAGCGGCGTCGTCCGACTACTTGGATGATGAGCTGTTGACCGTCGGCGGTTTCGGCGATGCCCTTTGCTCGGAGTGTGTCGCTGGGCAGCGAGTCGAGGAGCGAGTCGAGGAGGGCGATCGTTGCTGGCTTGGGGATCGGCACGATCTCGGTTCGGTGAACGTCGAACAGCGTCGGTGGAGGCGTTGCTGGTGATCCGGCTGGTCGTCTCGCACCGAGTGACAAGATCGCGCCTGCTGCTTCATGGTCTGATTCGATCACCGGTATGTGTGGTGCGAGCTCGGCGAGGCGTTGTCTGGTCATGTGCGTTTGCGTTGGTGTTGCCAGGTCGAGCTTGCTCAGCACGAGGAGGTCGGCGGCGATCACCTGTGTTCGCACCGTGTGCCCGATGACGTCGTGCGATTCGAGGTTGCAGAACTGCTCGGCGTCGATCAATACGACCACCCCATCGAGGGTGAAACCGGCGCTCGCGGTCCAGGGCACGACTCGGCTCGGCTCGGCGACACCCGAGAGTTCCAAGACCACATGATCGGGTGGCTGCTCATGGGAGCGAAGCTCGTCGAATGCTCGCCCGAGACCGTCGCTCAGGCTGCAACAGACACAGCCGTCGGTGAACTCGATCGTGTTGCGGTTGCGTCGGCGTAGCAGTTTCGCGTCGACGTTGACCGCGCCGACATCGTTGACGAGCACCGCAACAGGACGATCAGTACGGCGGAGAAGCTCATTGATGACGGTGGTTTTTCCTGCACCGAGGTAGCCGCCCAACAGCGTGACCGGCACCCGCCGCCCGTCCCACGGCATGTACTCCGGTTCTTGGTACGGCACCGATCAGCGAGCAGCAGCGAGGTAGCCGTTGACGGCCGTGACGATCACCGCGGTGACGGTCTCGGGTGACATCAACGTCGAGTCGATCATGAGGTCATAGGCGGCGGGGTCGCGAATGTCTCGTTGATAGAGCCGCTTCCAGTAGCCGGCGCGCACTCGATCGGTCTTGTTCAAGCGGGCCCGAGCGGTGGCTTCATCGATGTTCTCGACCCTCATGCCATTGCGGACTCGTCGCTCGCTCGGTCCGTCGAGACGAACTCGATAGGCGCCTTCGATCACCAGGGCACCGGCGTAGCCGAGGATGACACCGCCGGCATTGGCGTTGGCGAAGCCTGACAGACGGCGCTCTGCCGCTTCACGCAGTTCAGCGCCACTGCCGCCGGGCGGCACGTTCATGTGGGTGCCATATTCATCGGGCACCGCAGCAAGTGCCTCGAGGATTCGACTCCAGATGCTCTGCGTCACGTCTTCGTCGGGCTGGGCGGCCTCGTCGTGCGCCGCGGTGTCGATGGCCGAGGTGGTCTTGGCGGCAACGGGCCGATCGAGGAATGGCACGCCGAGGCTTTCGGCGATCATCGGAGCGATGATGCTGCCACCTGATCCGTAACTTGCCGAGACGGTGACCAAAGGCACGAAGACTCCTTCGTCGGAACGGACGGTGCCGATGCACCGACTCCGACAGAATCTATCAGAGCGCTTCGCTGCGGGTCGGCGGGTTCGGTGTTCGAGTGGTTCAGATCGCAGCGATTGGCGTCTGGGGGTCACGCGAGCGAAGCATGCGCCAGATCGCATACGCCGCCATGCCGACGGCGGCCAGGCCCGCGTAGTGGCTGAGTGCGTGGTAGCTGCCGAACTCATACACCACACCGGCCGAGAGCGCAGCGGTAGCACCTGCGCCACTCATCACCAGGTCGGCTGCTCCCTGGATCGGCACACGTTCGGCGACGGTGAACGACGAGGTGAGTAACGAGCTACCGGCAATGAGGCCAAAGCTCCAACCGAGACCAACCAGGAAGAGGCCGACGAACACCCCGAGTGAATCCTCGGCGCTGGTGTGTGATGCCATCTCGGACCCAATGAACAGGATTCCGCCGCCGCCGGCGATGATCGGACGAGACCCGAATCGATCGACCAGCCATCCGACGACGGGGGAGAAGAAGTACATCCCGATGATGTGTACCGAGATGACGAACCCGATGATGCGAATCTCGTGCGAGCCTGACTTCATGTGGAGGGGCGTCGCCGTCATGACGCCGACCATCACTCCTTGACCCACGAGCATGGAAACCATTGCCAGGCGAGCAGACGGCACCCTGAAGATGCTTCGGATACCTACACCCGCCCGAACGAACTGCGCCCGCAGTGCCCCGAAGCCAGTGGGGCTACCGTCGTCGGGCTCGACGAGTCCGCCGATGACCTCGAGCGGATCGGGTCGCAGGGTTCGGTCGACGAAGAAGGCCGCCAGTGCGAACAGCACCACACCCATCAGGTACGGACCGGCGTATTTGTTGAGCCCAAGCCAGACCGCGAATGAGGCAACAAAGCCAAGTGCGATGGTCGGAGCGAGGGCAGAGCTGAAGCTGCTGGTCCATACCAACTTGCCGATCGCCTTGGCCCGGTTCGAGTCATCGGCAAGGTCCGCTGCGGCATAGCGAGCGGAAAGATTCGCCGCCTGTCCGGCGCCCATGGTGAGTGCTCCGATGAGCAGAAGAGGATAGACCCCGAGTGCTGCGGCGAGGAACGAGCTGATTGCGCCGAGGCAGCCAAGGGCCCAACCGAGACGCAGCCCGCGCCGTCTGCCGTATCGGGCCATGTAGCTCGCAAGCGGGGTGGTGGCGAGCGTTCCGCCGATCGTGAGGAAGGCAGCAGCCAGGGTGCCGAGGGATGCCCTGCCGGTCAGATCTTCGCCCAAGAGTGCGTTGGCAGCAACCGCCGCAGTGAGAGCGCCGCCGCCCGGAAGAACGCCGGTCATCAGCGACAGTAGCGTTCGACGTTGCAGCGATTGCCGTTCGTCGATCGAGAGTGTCTCGAAGGTGGTCATTGCATGGACCGTTCCGATTGGGGCCCGTTGACGGAGAGGTCGATCACGACGCCGCTGAGGGGAGTGTCGATGATCGGGGCAGCATCGGCCAACGTCGTCAGGTAGTCGATGCGCGCTCGAAGGAGATCGAACTCCGGCTGGGGCGGCACGGGGCCAACGACACCGAGCGGGCGGTTCAACACCATCTGTTTCGGCTGCGCGTTTTCGAATCGCGGCCAAGGTGGGCGACCGGGATGATCGGGGATGCCCGTGGCGGCAAAGGCGAACCACCGATCACCCATGTCGCGGACGAGAAGATGGTCGTTGTCGGCGACGGGGAAGAGCGGCAGCGTGCGACCGAACACGTAGGGAATCTCGGCTGAGTGGTAGGCGCCAAGGGTTTGGCTCGGGGTCGGCGATTCGGCGCTGAAGTAGTAGCGATAGGTGACGTGGCCTGCCGCCGCGTGCTGGCGGCTGGCATGATCGACGTGGACCCCGAACTGGTGGTCGCCAACATAACGAACCCGAGCATCTTCACGGGCGAACTCGAGTCCGGGGTAGAGCGTGAAGAGCTCGTCGACGGCGTCGGGTGATCCGAACGAGCGGACGAAGACGTCGTGGAGTTCCGCCGGTTTGAGCGACGTCGGACCATCCGGGGGAGCCGGAAATTCGGCTCCGGCAGGGTGGACGACCGACTTGAACAACGAGGCCTCGTCGGCGTTGTAGCCGATCATCAGATCGATCGGGGCCTGCAGCTGCCGAGAGAACGCGGTCATTGGCGTTACCGGCAGCACGACGCCATCGATGCTCGGGTAGAAGGCTCGACCGAGATCGGGGTTGGCTTGGTAGAGCGCATGGAGTTCTTTGGCGTCCATCGATCTGAGCCGCGCCAGCTGGTTGGGACCGTCGCCAACGACAAGGTCGGCGAACGCTCGGCCCGACGCTTGCGCCGGCTCGAAATCGAGGATGGCTTTGTGCTGGTGAAGCCAGCGTCCGGAGTCGCTTGGGCTCTGCGCGATGGCGCGATGGAACAGTCCTCGAGCTGCAGGAGCGGTCATCAGGTTCAGCACGCCCTGACCTCCGGCAGATTCCCCGAAGATCGTGACCTGGTGCGGATTGCCTCCGAACGAGGCAATGTTGTCCCGCACCCATTCGAGGGCAGCGATCTGGTCGAGAAGACCGTAGTTGCCCGAAACGGCGTGACCCTCGGGACGCCCCTCGCTCGCCGCGCCCATTGGTGTCTTCGCCATCGACTCGGCCGCAAGCTCGGGGTGCGAGAACCATCCGAACAGGCCGAGCCGGTAGTTGAAGGTGACCAGCACACAGCCCCGTTCTGCCAGATCGGGCGCGGTGTAGAACGGATCAGTGCCGCTGCCATCGGTCTGGTCGCCGCCATGGATCCACACCATGACGGGAAGGTCGCTGGCGCCAACCGGGCTCTGCACGTTGACCGTCAGGCAATCCTCGCTCTGTGGCCGGGGAAGCTTCAGGGCGAGTGACATCGCCTTCTTCTTGGTCGGTGGGATACCGACCCCGCTCACCAGTTCGTCGAAGAACGCCTGCATGTTTGCCGCCCGTTGGTACGACATGGGGCTCGCTTTGGTGCACGAGCGAACGCCGCTCCAAGGCGTCGGGGGCTGGGGTGGTTGCCAGCGATGCTCGCCCGCGGTCGGGGCCGCGTACGGAATGCCCTGGAAACGGGCGATGGTTCGCTTTCGTCGATAGCTGCCGCGGACCATGCCGGCGGCGGTGTCGGCCAACGGCTGATCGCCTTTGGGCACCTTTCGCCGAGCGGCACTCACTACTGCTGGAACTCTCATCGTTTGTACGTCTCCGTCGAATTGCTGCATGGCGAGAGACACCACGAGCAGGGTGCGTCTCCTTCGGTGTGCCAGCGTTGGCGCGACGCTAGTGCGTCACGTGCGCCACACGCGACTTCGATCCGACCGCGCTCGTGTCGTTGGCTCGCTCTGCATCGGGTGGAAATGCGCAACGGTCGCGCCGAATTGGTCGCCAGAGCTGCTAACTCTGAAGGATGACCTCGACTGCTTCTGATGCCGACGGCCTCGGCGAGTCCACCGGCACTGACTTCATCCGAGACAAGATCAGAACCGATCTGGTTTCGGGCCGATACCGAAGTCGAGTACAGACACGATTCCCGCCAGAGCCGAACGGGTATCTGCACATCGGTCACGCCAAGGCCATTTGCCTCAACTTCGAACTCGCGAACGAGTTCAACGGCCGCTGCCTGCTGCGCTTCGACGACACCAATCCCGAGACCGAAGATCTCGAATACGTCGACGCCATCATCGACGATCTCGCCTGGCTCGGGTACACCCCGGCCGAAGTGCGTTTTGCGTCCGACTACTTCCCCCAGCTCTACCGCTGGGCCGAAGATCTGATCGAGAAGGGTCTTGCCTACGTCGACGATCAAGACGCCGAGACCATCTCCGCCCAGCGCGGCGGTTTTGGCAAACCGGGGGTCGAGAGCCCGTTCCGCACCCGCTCGGTCGAAGAGAACCTGGGGTTGTTCCGCCAGATGCGCGATGGCGCGTTCGCCGACTCCGAAAGGGTGCTCCGGGCCAAGATCGACATGCAGAACGACAACATGCAGCTGCGCGATCCGGTGCTGTACCGGATTCGACGCGTGCCCCATCATCGCACCGGCGATGAGTGGGTGATCTACCCGACCTATGACTGGGCCCATGGGCAGTCCGATGCGATCGAAGGAGTGACCCACTCGATCTGCACCCTGGAGTTCGCCGATCACCGACCGCTCTATGACTGGTGCCTGGCCCAACTCGACCTTCCCGCCGCCGCCCCAGAGCAGACCGAGTTCGCTCGTCTGAATCTGACCCATACCGTCACCTCGAAGCGCAAGCTTCGCCAGCTGGTGGAAGAGGGTCATGTCGAGGGGTGGGACGATCCGCGAATGCCGACATTGCGCGGGATGCGGCGCAAGGGGTACCCGGCTGCCGCTCTTCGAGCGTTCATGGACAAGATCAGCGTTGCGAAGACCAACGCTACCCATGACATCGAATTGCTCGAATCCTTCATCCGCACCGACCTGAACAAGTCGGCGCTTCGACGTATGGCGGTGCTCGAACCGCTCAAGCTGACGATCACGAATTGGCCCGACGGTGAAGTCGTCATGGTCGAGGTGCCGAACAATCCCGAGGATCCCGACGCCGGCTCCCGCGAGGTGCCCTTCACCGGTTCCCTGTGGATCGAGCAGGCCGACTTCGAGCTCGACCCGCCGCCCAAGTACTACCGCCTGAGTCCTGGCCGTGAAGTTCGGTTGCGTGCCGGGTTCTTCGTGACAGCGACCGATGCGGTCACCGATGCCGATGGCAACGTGATCGAGGTGCTCGCCACGTACGATCCCGAGACCAAGGGCGGGGCAGCACCCGATGGTCGCAAGGTGAAGTCCACCATGCATTGGGTGTCGGCACCGACCGCAGTCGAGGCATCGGTCTATGAGTATGGGCGCCTGTTCAGCGACCCGAGCCCTGGCTCCGATGGCGACGACGTGTTCGCTTCGATCAACCCGACCTCGCGTGTCGAGCGACGAGCGAAGCTGGAACCGGCGTTGGCCG
>JBBQUN010000254.1:0-6833 GCA_038212405.1 Acidimicrobiales bacterium
GTCAGCCAAAGGTGCCGTAGCGACCTTTGTGGAACACCATCGGGTTGGCTTCGCCTTCGACGGTGTCGAGGTGCTCGACTCGGCCGACGATGAGTTCGTGGTCGCCGAGCAGCACGACTTGATCGACTCGACAATCGATCACGGCCTGGACGTCGGGCAGCGCCGGGCACCCTGTGGCGGGCGACGGGGTCCAGGCAACGCCGCTGAACTTGTCGTCGGCTTTGGATGCCATCAACCCGCAGAGATCGAGCTGATCCTGGTTGAGAACGTTGACGCAGAACGCCCCGGTTTCTTTGATGGCAGCGCCCGATGAAGAACTCGTTCCCAAGAAGAAGCCAACGAGCGGCGGATCGAGCGAGATCGAGGCGAACGATCCGATGGCAACGCCGACCGGCGACGAACTCGACCCCGACGTCACCACGGTGACCCCCGTCGGGAAGTGGCCGAGAACGCGGCGGAACTCGGCCGGATCGATGATGGGGTCGTGGTTGCTTGCATCCGTCATGGCGAACACCCTAGAGCAGCGAAGCGGAGCGTGGATATTGCATCTCGAAGCAAGTAGCTCCGACGGAGAAGGCAGCAAACGGCGAGCTCGCCCAGGCTCAGCAGCGGCAACGAAGGCGGTCTCAGGACGAAAGCGGATCGCCTGATGTCAGGCTGAGGCCTTCCGAGGCTGCCATCACTTCGATCTCGGGGCCCACCCAGCACTGGGCATCGGCGACGGCGTTGGCGATCCACGCATCGTCGTGGGACGGATCGTGATGGAACAGTACGAGGCGGCGGACTTCAGACGCTTTGGCGACAGCCGCGGCGTAGCGCACAGTCGAGTGTCCCCACGTTGCTTTGGTGATGAACTCGGCATCGTCATATTGGGCATCGTGAATGAGCACGTCGGCGCCTCGACAAAAGTCGATGACCGACGACGGAACATCGGTTGACCCGTCGACCGGTTGCTGATGATCGGGGATGTAGACCACCGAAGCGCTGCCGTTGTCGATGCGGTAGGCGTTGGTCGGGCCGATGTGGTCGACCGCGGCGACCGTGATGGTCGATGTGCCGTGCGTGATCGAGCCGGCACTCATTTCGACGAACTCGATTTCGCACGGCAGAACCGACAGATCAACCGGGAACAACGGCGGACGGATGAACGACTCGATCTCGGCCCTCAGGTTCGATCCGAGTTGCTCGGGACCGATGAGGCGCAGGTTGGCATTTTGGTGCAGCAACGGGACGAAGAAAGGAATCCCCTGCACGTGATCCCAATGCAGGTGGGTGACCAGCGCGGTGCCTTCGAAGGTGTGATCGCTGGTGCGTTCGGTCAGTTCGTTGCCGAGGTAGCGGAGCCCGGTCCCGAGATCGAGCACGAGCGGGGCATCGCCTTCGGGGCCTCGCACCAGGACACAGGACGTGTTTCCTCCAATGCCGTTGGTGGTGTCGCACGAGCACGGTGTCGAACCGCGAACGCCGTAGAAGGTCACGTCGAGCATTTCTGGAATCGTCCCCCGATTCTTCGCTTCGAGTCGTCACGCCTCGAAGAGTTAGGGCGAAGGTAGACCAACTCGGGGTCTTGCGGTAGAGCATGTGATGAAGGTCTCATCATTGGGTTACGTTCTGCTGATGGCCGCATCACAGACTCCAGCACTCCCCAACGGACTCGTTGCCTTCGTCAAACGAGACTGCCCGACGTGCGAGCTCGTCGTCCCGGCGCTCACGCAACTCGTGGCCGGCCCCGGGGTCAGCATCGTGACCCAAGACGATCCCACCTTCCCCGACGGCCTGTCACCGGTACACGACACCGATCTTTCGCTTTCGTGGCATCACGACATCGAGACGGTTCCCACTCTGGTGCTGGTCGAGAACGGCGTCGAGACCGATCGAACTGTCGGGTGGTCCCGAGCTGACTGGGAGCGTCTGTCGGGCGTCGCTGCTCTGGCGCCCGAGCTGGCCGATCTGCGACCTGGCTGCGGATCATTGTCGGTCGATCCGCTGCTCGTCGATGAGCTCATGGTCCGATTCACCGGATCGACCCTGAGGAGTCGACGCATCGAACTCGCCGCCATGGAAGACGAGATGGAGGCGGGCTTCGATCGAGGCTGGTCTGATGGGCTGCCGATCGTTCCGCCGACCGAGGCGAGGGTTCTGCGCATGCTCGAAGGGACGACCCGGGCCCCTGGCGACATCGTGGCAACCGTGCCCCCCGACCTCAACGACGTCACCGTCGAGCAGGTCGCCATCAATGCGGTGATGGCCGGATGCAAACCCGAGTATCTGCCAGTCGTGCTGACGGCGGTCGAAGCGGCTTGTACCGAAGCGTTCAACATGCACGGGCTCTTGGCTACCACCTACTTTTCCGGACCGATCATCATCGTCAACGGGCCCATCGCGAAGCGCATCGGCATGAACGGCGCAGGCAACGTGCTCGGACAGGGCAACCGAGCAAACATGACCATCGGACGAGCACTCCAGCTGGTGGTGCGCAACCTCGGTGGCGGCCGGCCCGGTGGCGTCGACATGGCGATGCACGGATCGCCGAGCAAACTCGGCCTTGCGTTCACCGAACTCGAAGAAGGATCGCCGTTCGACTCCCTCGCCGTCGAGCGGGGATTCGCCCCCGGTACCGACACCGTCACCCTGTTCGCAGGCCAAGGACCAACGCCCATCGTCGACCAGCTCTCACGAGACCCCGACTCGCTCGTCCGATCGATTGCCGGCGTGTTGCGAGGGACCCATCACCCGAAGCTCGCCATTGGCATGGACGCGCTCTTGCTCGTGTCGCCCGAGCACGCACGGGTCTTCGCCGACGCAGGATGGGACAAGGCTCGCCTCCGCAGCGAACTGGAAACCCTCCTCATGCTCGACGCCGACCCGATGCTGCGAGGGGTCGACGGCATCACCGAGGGCCTGCCGCCATCGCTCGCCGGGGCGACGGTGCCCAAGTTCCGCAAGGGGGGGCTCCTGATCGCTCACGCCGGCGGCAACGCCGGCCTCTTCTCATCGATACTCACCGGCTGGGCCGGCGGGGCAATGGGCTCAGAGCCAATCACGAAGGCGATCACTCGATGAGTGGGCAATGCCAACCAAACTGGTCGACGCACCGTCGACTCTGTCAGACTCACCACAACCAGGGGGTAAGCGAATGACATCACGAACCGTGTTGGATCCAACCGCAGGCAAGGTGGCGCAGTCCGTCGAGCCTGCGACTCGCCTTGCAACGCTCGAGGGCAAGACCGTTGGGCTGCTCAACATCTCCAAGCCTCGGGGCGACAAGTTCCTCGACCAGCTCGAGATACGGCTCGGTGAAGCGGGAGCCACCGTCAAGCGGTACAGCAAGCCGACGTTCACCAAACCGGCACCGGTCGATCTTCGCCACGAGATTGCCACCAACTGCGATGCGGTGATCGAAGCGCTCGCTGATTGAGGCAGCTGCACGTCGTGCAGTGTGCACGACATCGCCGATCTCGAGCGCCGTGGCGTTCCCGGGGTCTTCGTTGCCAGTTCTGTTTTCGTCGATGCCGCCCAAACTCAGGGGGCCGCGATCGGCTTCCAGCCCGAGCGGCTGTTCGTTCCACATCCGATCCAAGATCGAACCGACGACGAAATGGCAGCCATGGCTGATGACGCAGTTGAGGCGCTGATCGCTCGGATCACCCAGCTCGAGAGCGCTGACTGAATCACCCCAATTCACGGCAGGCGGTAACAACCAGCCTCCACCACGGCCAGGCCGTCGTCGACCAGCGTGTCGGCGACGGCCTCGGCGCGTGCGACGTCATTCGCCCACCCCATCACGGTTCCCAGCTCGGCCTTGGCAACAGGACGCAGCCGCAGCGTATCGATGAGACGGCCGCGGCCTTGACGGTCTGACCCTTCGAAGACCGACTGCTTCTTCGAAACCGCCGCCGACTTCGCTGCCGGATCGGGTTCGGGCCTCCCAGCACCTTGCCACCGGCAATCAGCGGCCAACGGACAGACATCGCAATGGGGACGCGGCCGACAGCACAGCGCCCCGACTTCCATCACCGCTTGGTTCCATGCCCAGCCCTCGCCTACCGGCACCAAGTCATCGGCGATTCGCTGTGCCTGTGACGGGGACAGCGTTCGACCTCCCACTCGGGCAAGCACGCGGCCGATATTGGTGTCGACCACCCCGTCATCGAACTCGAACGCAAAGGTTCGCACCGCTCGTGCGGTGTACGCACCGATTCCCGGCAGGGCGAGCAACGCCGCCAACTCGCTGGGGACTGCGCCGTCGTGATCGGCGGCAATGCGAACAGCGCTGCGATGAAGGTTGAGCGCACGCCGGTTGTAGCCCAGACCCTTCCATGCCTCGATCACGCTGCCAGCGCCCGCCTCGGCGCAAGCGGTTGCTGTCGGAAACCGCTCGAGGAATGCCGGCAACCGCTCGGTCACCCTTGCGACCTGTGTCTGTTGCAGCATCAGTTCCGAGACCAGGATCAGCCATGGATCACGAGATCGACGCCACGGCAGATCGCGCCCCTGCTCGCCAAACCAGGCGAGCAGGGCTGCTGCTGAGATCTCTGGACCGCCGCGATGCAACGCCAAGATCGGCGCCTACTCGGCCCAGATCTCTTCGGTGTACGGGCGCTGGCGGGCAGGCCCGGCATCGCGCTTCCACACCATCACCTTGCGCTTGAAGTAGCAGACCTCTTCGCCCCGCTGATTGATGCCCTTGGTCTCCACCCCAACGATGCCGCGGTCGCCCTTGGACGATTCACGCTTGTCGAGCACCCGCGTCTCGGCGTAAATGGTGTCACCGTGGAAGGTCGGCATCGAGTGCTTCAGCGTCTCGATTTCGAGATTGGCAATGGCAGCACCGGAGACGTCGGGAACGCTCATACCGAGCACCAACGAGTAGACGAGGTTGCCGACAACGACATTCTTGCCATGGACGGTCTCGTTCTCGGCGAACCATTGGTTGGTGTGCAACGGGTGGTGGTTCATGGTGATCATGCAGAAAAGGTGATCGTCGGCTTCGGTGATGGTCTTGCCCGGCCAATGCTTGTAGATGTCGCCGACCTCGAAGTCCTCGAGGTAGCGGCCGAATGGGCGGTCGTGCACGGTCATGAGTTCTCCTGAGATCAGCGGTTGCTCGGTATCGCAACGGCGATGCAGCGTAGGGGCCGCTTCCTCGCCGACGCCACCTGAGGACCGCACGCCATCGACACGGGTGGTTGACACACGCATTCGATCTCGATCCCCGCTTTGTCACCTCGTGACGCGCCATGACGCTGCATTCGCCGCTCGCCGGGCGAGCCCTCTACCATCGGCGACATGACGATTCCAGATCTCCAGGACGCCGCAAACGCCATTGCCGTGGCCAGCGACGTGATCACGACCGCAATCCGCACCTTGGCCGAGACCAGCTCGGTTGATGCCGACCAGGTCCTGGCGTACGACATCGCCCACGCCACTGCCGCGGTGCAAACGGCGAAAGCAATGCTCGACTACGGATCCAAGGGCGACATCGAAGCCAAGCTGACCTGTGTCTTTGCTGCCGATGCGATCGCCGACCTCGGCGGCAAGTTGTGGGGTCGCGAGGCCGCGTGGGGAGTCGAACCAACAGCACTCGATGCCACCCGCCCCTTCGTCGCTCTCTGGCGAGACGCTGCCACCTTGGCCGCATTAGCCGGCCAGGCAGGCCCACGTCACCTCGATCAAGACTTCGAGCTGGTCCAAGACACGTTCCGTCGCTTCGGCACCGAGGTCATCGCTCCCCGAGCCGAGCACATCCATCGCTTCAACGAAGACATCCCCGAAGAGATCATTTCCGGTCTGGCCGAGATCGGGGTCTTCGGCTTGTCGATTCCCGAGGAGTTCGGCGGATTCGCCGGGGGCGGCGAATCCGACTACTACGGCATGGTCATCGCCACCGAGGAACTCAGCCGCGCCTCACTCGGCGCCGGCGGCTCGCTCATCACCCGCCCAGAAATCCTGGCCCGTGCCCTCGAAGCCGGCGGCACCGAGGAGCAGAAGAACACCTGGCTCCCCCGTCTCGCCAGCGGCGAGATCATGAATGCCGTTGCGGTCACCGAGCCCGATTACGGCTCCGACGTCGCCAACATCAAGGTGTCTGCCACCCGCGGTACTGGTGCCGATGGCACCGAAGGCTGGCACATCAACGGTGTCAAGACCTGGTGCACCTTCGGCGCCCGGGCCGATGTCCTCATGGTGCTCGCTCGCACCAATCCGGACCGCAGCCTCGGCCACCGCGGCTTGTCGATCTTCATCGTTCCCAAAGAACGCGCCGATGGGCATGGCTTCACCCAGAACCAAGACGGCGGCGGCAAGATGGAGGGCAGCCCGATCGACACCATTGGTTACCGCGGCATGCACTCCTATGAGATTGCGTTCGACAACTGGTTCGTACCGGCCGAGAACCTGATAGGCATGGAGGCCGGCGAAGGCCGCGGCTTCTACTACCAGATGGCAGGCTTCGAGAACGGCCGGCTCCAGACCGCCGCCCGCGCCGTCGGCGTGATGCAGGCGGCGTATGAGGCCGCTCTCGACTACGCCGAGAATCGCAAGGTGTTCGGCAGCCCGATCGTCGACTACCAGCTGACCCAGGTCAAGCTCACCCGCATGGCCGCGATCATCCAGGCCTCGCGCCAGTTCTCGTACGGCGTTGGCGAGCTCATGGCCAAGGGCGAGGGCAAGATGGAAGCCACGCTCATCAAGGCCTACGTCTGCAAGGCCGCCGAGTGGGTCACCCGAGAGGCGCTCCAGATTCATGGCGGCATGGGTTACGCCGAGGAATACGACGTCAGCCGCTACTTCGTCGACGCCCGGGTGCTGTCGATCTTCGAAGGTGCTGACGA
>JBBQUN010000255.1:0-6832 GCA_038212405.1 Acidimicrobiales bacterium
TGGACGTGATGGCGCAGATTGGCGGCGGGGATCTCGTAGGCCAGGTCATTGGTACCGGTGAGCCGGGGCATCTCGTCGTCGACCGATTTCGGCAAACGGGTCGAGATTCGCGGCGTGGCCGACACGGTTTTGGTCGTGGTCGACTTCGTTCCCGGCACCTTCGCCCGCGAAGCTCGCTTCTTGGGCTCTGCTTTCGGCTTCGGTGGGGCAGGCTCTGGGCGAGGGGGCTGCGGTTGCATGGCGTGTGGTAGCAGCATGCAATCGGTGCAGGTTGCCCAAGGCTGGGGCATGCCGTGCTCGCAGATGTAATCGGCGGCGACTTTCACACTGTTCCTCTTCTCATCAGATCGACTCGCGCAGGCTCATCAACCTAGGCAGGCCGTCATGCCCTCGCGCACCGGTTGACTCAACTTGGTCCCCTCGGGACATGCTGCGCCGGGCATCGCAACGGCGATGAGCACGCCATCTTCGTTGCCGTCACACGGCAACTGGAGCAGGCCGGCATCGGGAAGGCGGCGAACGCACGCGCCAGGATCGATGCCGATCTCAGGTCCTCGGAACGTGGTGGTGGTGATCGCCGTGCCTGGCGTTCGGGCGTAGGCGGTGAAGACGACGATGCCAGCCAACAACGCAACGAACGCCACCATCGGCAGCACCCGCAGCATCCAGGAGTTCTTGTACTCGACGGCATCGACTTGGCTGCGACGACGAGCAGCAAGGAATTCGGGGTCGAGCAGCCGCGGATCGATGCGGGTGATGCCATCGGCGGAGGTCTGCACGCCCGGTCGTGGGGATTGGACCGGGCCACTGAGCGAATAGTCATAGGTGATTCGGCGCTGCTGATCGCTCAACACCCGCCACGCCTCATTGACATGACGCATCGAGATCTCGGCCTGCTCGGCCTCTGGCGCCGGCTTCTCCTGGAAGCGGTCGGGGTGCCAGCGTCTGGCCTGGTCGTGGTAGGCGCGACGGATCTCCTCATGCGACGAACCCGTTGGGACGCCGAGAACCTCGTAGTGGTTCTTCGTAGGAGGTGGCAAGAGGGAAACCTTTCGAGTCTCGACCAAGACAGCGTAGGGATGCTACACAGCGACACACGGATCGAAGGAGCGGAACGGCTCCACTCACACAGGGAGCATCACATGCGCTTGGCACTTGGACTCGGCTACTGGGGCAAGGGCGCACCAGCGGGTGCACTCGACCAGATCCAGGCCGCTGAGGAGCTCGAATTCGACAGCATCTGGACGGCCGAGGCCTACGGATCCGACGCGTTGACACCGCTCGCTTGGTGGGGTGCTGCAACCAAGACCATCGGCCTTGGCACCTCGATCTGCCAGCTCTCGGCCCGCACCCCCACCGCCATGGCCATGGCCGCCATGACCATGGATCACCTCTCCGGTGGCCGCTTCCGGCTTGGACTCGGAGCATCGGGACCTCAGGTCGTCGAGGGCTGGTACGGCCAGCCGTATCCGAAACCCCTGGCCCGCACCCGTGAATACGTCGAGATCGTTCGCAAGGTGATCGCCCGCGACGAGCCGGTGTCGTTCGATGGCGACCATTACCAGCTCCCGCTCGATGGTGGCGCCGGCCTGGGTAAGCCGCTCAAATCCACCATTCACCCCTTCCGACCCAACATCCCGATCTATCTGGGGGCCGAAGGCCCGAAGAACGTGGCCCTCACCGCCGAAATCGCCGACGGGTGGCTGCCGCTGTTCTTCTCACCAAAGGACAACGACTTCTACGCCGACGCTCTCGACGAGGGTTTCGCCCGACCAGGGGCACACACCACTGCCGAGAACTTCGACGTTGCCGCGGTCGTGCCGGTCGTGATCGATGACGACCTCGAGCGAGCCGCCGATGCCATTCGCCCAATGCTGGCGCTGTACGCGGGCGGAATGGGCGCAAGGGAAGCCAATTTCCACCTCAACGTCTTTGGCCGCATGGGATTCGATGGCGCCTGCGCCACGATCCAAGACCTCTACCTCGCCGGCGACAAGAAGGCAGCAATCGCCGCGGTTCCCACCGAAATGGTCGAGGCCGTTGCGCTGGTCGGATCAGCCGACAAGATCCGCGACGACCTCGCCGCTTGGGACGAGTCGGTCGTCAACACCTTGATGGTGAGTGGCCCTGTATCGCTCTTGCGTCAGGTGGCCGAGATCGTCTCTCGCTAGATATCGAAGGAAACGAGCGCCTGCGAGCGCTCCCACGCCGATTCGATCTGTTTCGAGGTGACCAGCCCGCCGTCGTTGCCCGAATCGGCATCGAGCTGGGTGAGGATCGCCGAGAGACGGGCATCGTGGCGCAGCGAGATGGCAACAACGAGCCGTGCCGCCAAGATTGCGGCAACGAACGAACTCAACCCGCTTGCGATCGTGAGGATCGCATAGAGGCGGGGCTGCGCCGCCGCGACTTCGTCATAGCCGACGATGCTGAAGTACGTGACCAGCGAGACCATCCACACGATGCCCCAGTGTGGAAGCTCGTCCTCGTAGCCAACCGGTGGCGAGCCGCTTCGCCACAGCATCGAGACGATCTCGAACAGCACACTCCAGAGGAAGAGGCCCGAGTAGACCCACAGCAGCACCGCCATCACCAAGAACACCGGTGCGAGGTCTGAGAAGAAGATCGAAACAACGAAGCACGCAATCGCCATACCGAAGGCGCTGAGGTGTTTCTTGAAGATGTCCCAGTAGCGAATGCGAGTGCTCTTGCCGACGCATCGAACGTTGTTCCATGACATCACGGCGAAGACGATGCATCCGAGCAACGTGCCGAAGGACAAAAGGCTGAGCGCAACTTGCAGCGCCCCGATCGATCTGATCACGGTGTCGTCCACCGAGCTGTAGCGGTGGCGATCGAGGGCCAAGACACCGAGGCAAACGAGCATCACCGCCGGCATGGTCCAGATGAGGAAGACATTGCGCAGAGCCGCGGCGATGGTTGCCGTCGAGCGGTAGCCATCGACCATCTTGGCGATCTTTTGTTGGCGACGGGTGTCGAGGCGCGACGCACTGCCCTGGCGACGGGTCGTGCCCGAAGAAGCCTCCAACGATGAAGTCACTGGTTCCCCATCGGCACGATCGATGACGTAGTTGAGCGGGCCGTTCCTCACCGCGTTCGTCTCTTCCGGAGTTGCTCGCTGCGCTCGACGACTCTCAGGCGGCGCCGACGGCGAGTCCGACGGCGAAGAGAATTCCGAGAGCCAGTTGCACTTTGCCAGTCAGAGCGAGCACCGGGATGAGGCCAGCCCCGACGACGCCCGACCTCACGGCCTTGATCGGAGCAATCGCCAGCACGAGAGCCACGAGAGCGATGGCGGCCATTGGCCGGACCGACGCTGCGGCAACGATGAACACCGCCACCATCGCAAACAGCCCGATGTACAAACGCCTCGTCGCCGGATCACCGATGCGAACCGCCAGGGTCTGCTTGCCCGATTCGGTATCGCCGGGAATGTCGCGAAGGTTGTTGATCACCAGGAGCGCAACCGAGAGCAGACCGACCGGCACCGCCGCCAGCACCGAAAGCCCGGTGACCGCTTCGGTTTGCACATAGGTCGAGCCAACGGTTGCGACCAGTCCGAAGAAGACGAACACGAGGAGCTCGCCGAGCCCGAGGTAGCCATACGGCCTGGGCCCACCGGTGTAGGCCCACCCAGCAAGCATCGAGGCAGCACCGACGACGAACAACTCCGGCCCAACTGTCAACGCCAACGCCCCACCAACGATGCCGGCAACGGCGAAGGCTGCAAGTGCTGCCTTTTTCACCGAACCCGCTGTTGCCAGCCCGGAACCAACGAGTCGTACGGGGCCGACCCGGTCGTCGTCGGTACCGCGCTCGCCGTCGGCGTAGTCGTTCACGTAGTTGGTTGCGACCTGGAGCGCGAGCGAAACGATCATCGCCGCAATCGCTCGCCACCAGACGATGCCGCCGTCGGTGGCACCGACAGCGGCTGCGGTGCCGACAGCGACCGGAACCACGGCGGCGGGAAGCGTGCGAGGTCGGGCACCGAGCACCCAGCGGTTGGTCGTCACGACGACTGACTGTAGCTCTGGCATGCTGGGCACCATGGCGATCAATTCTCCGGCAGGTGAAGCCGCCCTTGCGCAACTCCAGGCCATCGCTCTGGCCCTGCCCGAGGTCAGCGAACGATCGAGTCACCAGACCCCGACCTTCTTCGTGCGAGAGAAGAAGGTGATCGCCCAATTGTGGGACGGCCACCACGACGACCACCGTCTGGCCATGTGGTGCCCAGCACCGGTTGGCGCACAAGCCGAACTGGCCGATCGCGAACCCGGACGGTTCTTCGTTCCGGCCTACGTCGGTCACCGCGGCTGGATCGGCGTCGATCTCGGCGTCGACCCGGACTGGGACGAAGTCGCCCAGATCGTACGTGAGGCCTATCGCCTCGTTGCCCCAAAGGCCCTGGTCGAGCAGCTCGACGGACTGGCACAGCCCGATGGACTGACAGCGTGAGCAGGAAGATCCTCATCGACACCGACCCCGGGATCGACGATGCGTTGGCCGTTCTCTACGCCTTCGCCTGCCCCGACCTCGACGTGGTCGCCATGACCTCGATCTTCGGCAACTGCCTGACCCCGCAGGCAACGGCAAACATCGGGGTCCTCCAACAGTTTGCCGGCTCACCCATTCCGGTCGGAACCGGAGCTCAGCGCCCCCTGTTCGGGGCGGCGCACCCTCCGGCAATGTTCGTACACGGCGACGACGGCCTCGGCGATTGCGGCCACGGCGTCCTCCCCGCAGCCCCCGGTTCGCTCACCGCCGCACAACTGATCATCGACACCGTTGCCGACACTCCCGGCACGATCTCGATCGTTGCCCTCGGCCCTCTCACCAACCTTGCACTGGCGCTGGCCATCGAGCCACGCGTTGCCGAGTGGGCGCAAGAGATCGTGATCATGGGTGGCGCATTCGGTGTTCCCGGAAATGCCAGTCCGGTTGCCGAAGCGAACATCATCCACGACGCTTACGCAGCCGAGCAGGTACTCGCCGCTGGCTGGCGAGTGGTGCTGATCCCGCTCGATGTCACCACCCGTGTGCTGATGAGCGCCGCCTACCTCGACGACCTCGGCAAACACGGCGGCGATGCGGGACGGTTCCTGCGACAGGTCACCCAGTTCTACGAAGACTTCCACCGCGCCAAGGGGGTGGTCGGCATCCAGGCCCACGATCCGACTGCCATGATGTACCTGACGACGCCGGGCGCTTTCACCCTCGACGAGGGCCCGATGACCGTCGCCATTGGGGGGCCGACCCACGGTCAGACCGTGGCCGATCGTCGCGGCGCCGACGCCCGTCCGGTTGATTGGAGCAACCGTTCCTCAACGCTCTACGGCGTGTCGTGCGACGCCGCCATCCTGCTCGATGGCTTCCGGACACCGTTCTGCGACTGACTACTTCGACTTCCAACTGTCGCTCTGGCGGGCAAGGACCACAGCCGGGTCCACGTCGGGGTGGAGCAGCGCTTCCGACACTCGCTCCATGCGCAAGCCCTGCGAACCCTTGACCAACATGGCGTCACCCGGCCGAGGTTCGAACCCCGGTCGTGTCCGAATCGCCTCGGCAGCAACGACGGAGTCCGGGAATCGTACGACCGGACGATCGGCCGCTGCTTCTGCCATCAGAGGCCCGACGATCACGACGACCTCTGCGACCTCGAACGCACGATCGATGACCCGAGTGTGCTGGGCGATCTCATCGGGGCCGAGTTCGAGCATGTCGCCCAAGAACGCCAGCCGCCGTTGCGCCGGTAGCCCGACGAGAACATCGAGCGCAGCGAGGGTTGCATCCGGCGAGGCGTTGTAGGTGTCGTCGACCAATGTCGATTCGGCCCGACCGCGGAGCCGAACGAGGCGACCGGCCTCGGGCCGAAAGGCACCAAGACCATGGTCGATCTGCTCCTTGGTCATTGCGAATGCGCGACCGACGGCGACCGCCGACATCGCCGTCACCAGCGCATGGCCACCCAGGATCGGGAGAACAACGGTGATGTCTTGCGGGCCGATGTCGGCTGAATCAGTGTGTCCGTAGGTGATGCAGTGCGCGGTGGTTCGAGACGCCATGGCGATCACCCGTGGCTCGTCGGCGTTGAGCACTCCGGTCCCGTCGGGGCGCAGACCGGCGATCAATTCGCCCTTCTCGTGCTCGATGGCTTCGATACTGCCCATGGTTTCGAGATGCACGCCCTTCACGTTGGTGACGACCGAAACCTTCGGGGGGAACAACGTGACCAGTTCTTTGATGTCGCCGACATTGCGGGCCCCCATCTCCATCACGATCACGGGTTTGACGGGGTCAGGATCGGTGGCAGCTTGGAGCAGTTCCGCATTCAGCACGGTCAAGGAAAGACCGAGTGGGGTGTTGAGGTTGCCTTCGGCGAACACCACCGGGAACGCTTCGCTCAACACCGCAACGAGCGCTGCCTTGGTGGTGGTCTTGCCGACCGAACCGGTGATGGCAACGATGTCGGCTCCCGATTGGCGCACTCGCTCGCGGGCCAAGGCCGTGAGGTAGGCGATGGTGTCGTCGACCACGAGCGCGTCAATGCCAGGACCGATCTCGAGACCAGCACCGATTGCCGCATGGTCGACAACGACGCTCGTCGCTCCGAGCTCGATTGCTTTGTCGACGAAAGCGTGACCGTCGTAGACCTCGCCACGAATGGCGACGTAGGTGTCGCCGGCCTGCAGCGAGCGGGTGTCGGTGGAGAACGCCATTCGCCAGAAGGTACCCGGCATGCTGGCGTCATGGACGACCGCTTCGAACCACTCGACGTCACAGTGAAACGGGACGAGGGCATCACCATCGTCTT
>JBBQUN010000256.1:0-6823 GCA_038212405.1 Acidimicrobiales bacterium
GCAGCCAAAGAAGGGCCAGGCAAGGCACTTCCGATCGCCTTCCGCGGCGGCGCCGTCATGGGCTTCTCGGTCGCCGGTTTGGCGCTCGGTGGCTTGATGGCCGTCTACATCCTGTTCGTGATGGTGCTCGAAGTCGACAAAGCGTTCGAGATCGTCACCTCGTACGGACTCGGTGCTTCGACCATTGCGTTGTTCTCCCGTGTTGGCGGTGGCATCTACACCAAGGCCGCCGACGTCGGCGCCGACCTGGTCGGCAAGGTCGAGGCCGGCATCCCAGAAGACGATCCTCGCAACCCCGCAACCATCGCCGACAATGTCGGCGACAACGTCGGCGACGTCGCCGGCATGGGTGCCGACCTGTTCGAGTCGTACGCCGGCTCGATCATCGCGCCGATCTCGTTGGTGGCGTTCGCGCTGGCCATGACGGCCGAGCAGGCATCGGACGAGACCAACCTGTCGCTTCTCCTCTTCCCCGTTGCGGTCGCCTTCGTCGGCATGATCGCCTCGATCATCGGTTCGCTGTTCGTCAAGGGCGGCACCTCGACCGACTCGCACGCCCTGGCCAAAGCGCTCCACATGGGCACCAACGTCGCCATGGGCATCACCGTCCTCGGCACCCTCGGCGTTGCCACCTGGATGTTCAATGACTCCGAGGTCTTCGACAACCCGTACGGGCTGGCCATCTCGGTCATCGGCGGTCTCCTCATTGGTTGGGCGCTCGGCAAGACGGCCGAGTACTACACCTCGGATCACTACGGACCGGTCAAGAAGATCGCCCAGCAGGCCGAAACCGGCCCCGCAACCACCATCTTGGGCGGCATCTCGGCCGGCATGATCTCGGTCGCCGCCTCGGTGGTCTTGATCCTCGTGGGCGTCGGCGTCGCCTACTGGGGTGGCGAACTGGCCTTCGAGAACATCGGCGCACTCAACGGCGGTATCTACGGCATCGCCGTTGCCGCCATCGGCATGCTCGCCACCACCGGCGTCGTCGTCTCGGTCGACGCCTACGGTCCAATCGCTGACAACGCCGGTGGCATCGCCGAAATGGCCGAACTCGATCCGTCGGTGCGTGAAGTCACCGACGCCCTCGACTCCCTCGGCAACACCACGGCTGCGGTTGCCAAGGGTTTCGCCGTCGGTTCGGCTGCCCTCACCGCGTTGGCGCTGTTCAAGAGCTTTGAGTTCGCCGTCATCGATGCCGGCGGTTCGATCAGCCTGGACATCGGCAGCGTCGACGTGTTCACCGGCCTCTTCCTCGGTGCTGCCCTTCCGTTCCTCTTCGCCGCCCTCACGATCGACGCCGTCGGCCGTGCGGCACAGGAGATGATCGAAGAGGTTCGCCGTCAGTTCCGTGAGATCCCGGGCCTGCGTGAAGGCTTGCCCGGCGTGCATCCCGACTCCGCTCGCTGCGTCGCCATTTCCACCAAGGCGTCGCTCAAGGAAATGATCATCCCCGGCGCCCTCGCCGTTGTGGTGCCCCTCGTCGTCGGCTTCATCGACATCGATGCCCTCGGCGGTTTGCTCGCCGGTGCGTTGGTCACCGGCTTCGCATTGGCCATCTTCATGGCCAATGCCGGTGGTGCGTGGGACAACGCCAAGAAGTACATCGAAGCCGGTGCGCACGGCGGCAAGGGCTCCGACGTCCACAAGGCTGCTGTTGTCGGTGACACCGTTGGCGACCCGTTCAAGGACACCTCGGGACCGGCCATGAACATCCTCATCAAGGTCATGACCATCGTGAGCCTGGTCTTCGCCAGCGCCTTCGTCGGCTGAGGGAAACAGCCCCAACTGAACAGTCACGAGCACGGCCCCAACGGCAAACGTCGTTGGGGCCTTTGCGTTTTCGCCAGTAACCTCGGCCCACCTTGAACGCCATCAACATCAACGCCCGACTCGACTACGAGGTGCTCCAACCGACGTCATTCGCGTTGTCGATCACGGCGGCCCGGACCGACCACCAGACGGTCACGAACGAGAACATCGAATTCGACAGACCGGTCGAGTTCGGTTTCGAGCCCTATGGCGATGGGACTCAGCAACTCGTGCGCTTCGACGCACCCGAAGGTCCGCTTGGAATCTCCTATCGGGCCACGGTCACCGTCAACGTCGTCGAGTTCGATACCTCGTCGCTCAGCGAGACGGAGTTTCGCCACATCCCTGCCGAGGTCATCCGCTATCTGAACCCGAGTCGCTACTGCGAGTCCGACAAGGTGAGTGGATTCACCAGTCGCCATTTCGCCAGCGTGTGGCCCGGCTACGGCAGAGTGCAGGCCATCAGCAATTGGGTCGGCGCGAATATCTTGTACGACTCGAGTGTCACCGATGGCTCGAGCAGTGCGGTCGATGTCCTGTTCCAGCGGGCGGGTGTGTGCCGGGACTATGCCCATGTCGCCATTTCCCTGTGCCGGGCGCTTGGGATTCCGGCTCGCTATGTCTCGGGTTATGGACTCGGAGTGGAACCGCAAGACTTTCACGGATTCTTCGAGGCCTATCTGAGCCACCAGTGGTATCTGTTCGACCCGACAGGAATGGCCGAGCCCAACAGCCTTGCTCGCATCGGATTGGGTCGAGACGCCGCTGATGTCCCCTTCGCCGCCTTCGTCGGCGCGGCCACGCTGTCGAACAAATCGATCATGGTCGATCGAGTCGACAACCATTAGGGTCGCCGAATGAGCACGAAACGCCACTGGCTCGTCAAGAGCGAGCCCGATGCCTTCTCGATCGATGATCTCCGAGCTGCTGGCACCGAGCCGTGGGATGGCATCCGAAACTATCAGGCCCGCAACATGATGCGCGACGACATGGCCATCGGTGACCGGGTGCTCTTCTATCATTCGAACGCCAAGCCCCCCGGTCTTGTAGGGCTGGCCGAGGTGGCGAGCGAGCCGTATCCCGATCCAACAGCCTTCGATCCGGCGTCGAAGTACTACGACCCCAAATCCGATCCCGATGATCCCCGCTGGATCCTGGTCGACCTGCGGTACGTCGACCACCTTCCCCGATTCCTGTCTCTCGACGAACTCAAGCAGCGCAAGGAGCTCGATGGCATGCCGTTGCTCGCCAAGGGGCAACGACTGTCGGTCATGCCGATCGAGAAGCAACATTACGATGCGGTCGTTGCGCTGGCGTCGACGTCACCAACGACGACCTGAGCGAGTGGTCCAACAGTCGTTGCATTGATGGTGTTGGGTGACGGTGCGGGGTCGTGCCACACTGTCGCCGTGCCCGTACAGAACTTGACCTCAACCGACGCGTTCGTCGTTGTCGACATCCCCGATGTTCCTGCCGCCGGCGTGGTCCGTTGTGCCCGCAAGATCCTCACATCGAGCGCCACTGATCTCGCCCGCACGGCCACCTATACCTTTGCCACCTTTGGCCATCAGGTATCGGGTGCATCGGCCGGCATCAATGCCGAGGGTGACGCGATCGAAGCGGCGAAGGCGGCCTTCGTCGAGGAACTCACGCCGGCAGCAGCGGAAGGACGCCTCCTGCTCAGTGCAGCGAAAGGGGTGACCGACGCCGACCTCGCTCCCCTGGTCGCTGCCGCCACCGAGGGCAAGCCGGTGATCTCGTCGGAGAAGGCGCATGCTGCTGGCGTCGTTGCTGCTCTTGCCTGGGCGCTCGGGGGGATCGAGGGCAAGCGAGTCGCCATCGAGGGCGCCGAGGAAGCTCCCGACGAACTTGCCATGGCGCTCGTTGCTGCCGGCGTCGAGATCGTGACGGTTGCCGGCGCCGACAAGAAGCCGTGGCTGATCTGGGGTGCCGACGTCGATGCACTCCTTCCCGGCTCGAAACTCGGCACGCTCACTCACCAGGGGGCTCCCATGGTGAAAGCCAAGGCCATCGTTCCCTGGGGGGCGATCCCCGTCACGACCAAAGCATTTGCGATGTTGCGACGGGCTGGCGTCATGATCGTCCCCGACTTCATCGCCAACGCCGGAAGTCTCCTTGCCGGGTTCGAAGACGGCGACGATGCCGCCATCGCCACCTCGATTGCCGGCCAAGTCGACGCGGCTCTCGAGGCGACCAAGGGACACGACGACGGAACGTTCGTTGCTGCATGCCTCCAAGCCGAGGCGAACCTCGCAACCTGGACCGACGTCAAGCTCTTCGGGCGGCCACTCGCCGGTTGAGTCGAAGGGGAAGCGTCGGGGCTCCGCCGGCCCTCAGCGAGGGCGATGTCGCAGGTCGTAGTCGGCGCTGGCGGCCAGCTGCCTGGCAAGTCCGGGAGCGCCCGATCCTGACACGACCGAAGCGAAGTCAGCGCTCTCGGTCGTGGTGAGTGGGCGGGCAAGCATGCCGAAGCTAATGGCCAAGACGTTGGCGGGCACCCGTGTCTTGGCGACGTGCTCGGCCGATTCGGAGAACAGAATCAGCATCTGACCTCGATCGAGACCACGAGCGAGCTGGGTGAGCCAGTAGGCCTTGCCGACCTCATCGGGTGAGCGGTCGAGGATTCGACCATAGGCGGCGTCGATGAAGTCGGAAGCGGGGACGGTCTGGCCCTGCTGGAATTCCGATGCGATGGCAAACGATGAGGCAACGACGTCGAGGCTCACGCCACGGCCAACTTCGTCGAACCAGTACTGAAGTCCCGCCGGGTCGGGGTCTCGTTCGAAGAAGCCCAGGTACAGCCGCACCACCTGCAATCGTCGTTCCAACCGTGCATCAGCGGCAACGGTCGAGGCCTCGGCCGCCAGCGAACTGGTCGATCGTAGGCGCGAAGCGATGGCGGCGGACTCAGCTGCGCTCGGGTCGAGGCCGAGGAGATCTCGATAGAGCTGGCGTGCTGCTCCTTCGGCCGTTGCGAAAGGGGGCAGTTCGAGAGGAATCAAGCGGTTGTTCGACGCGATGGCAGCGGCACTCGAACCGGCCGAATTGATGGCGGCGACCTGCACCTGGTGGGCGACACCGTTGGTGAGTCCTTCGAAGCCCAGTACACCGGCGCCGGTATCGGCCGAGCGCACGATGCTTCCGTTGGCGCTGAGCGTGACGCGGTACGCGGTGGCCGGCGCTCCCGAGGCAAGCGTCGGCCGTTGGAACGAAATGTCGATGCGACCATTGCCTGCGGTGGCGGAAACGTTGCTCGGCGGGGCAGGAACACTCGACAGCCGCCAGCCAAGCGTCTGCACGAGGCTCTGGAGCGCAGGATCGACCGACCCGAACGTTTCACCCCGCCGCAGGTAGGGGGTCATGAGGCTGAAGCCCGAAGACGCCGGGTAGCGGACTTCGTCGAGGTGGGACACCGAGCTACCACCGCTCCATTCGGTCGGCGCATGGAGTTCGAGGGCTTGACCACTGAGATTGCGGAACCACAGTCGGGTTCCTCGCAAACTGTTGCTGTTGGCCGAATTGAGCGGCGTCAGCTCGCTGTCGCAGCCGACGACCGACTCACTGGAACACTCACCGAAGTAGTGGTCGTACACGTAGATCGGCGTACTCGTCCGTGGCCACTCGATTCGGTCGTTCACCAACTGGGCAGCGCTGACAACCCCCAAGCCATGCCCGACCTCGTGAAGCACGACGGTGCTGAGATCGACTTGGTTGTCGATGGCGCTGTCGTCGCCGATGTTCCACAACGAGCCGTCACCGCCCGCGGTCGAATTGAGATAGAGCGCCATCTCGCTGTTGGCGGCGCCGCAACCCGGCCCGTTCTCGTCGGTCCCGAGGAGTTCGTTCGCCAGGGCGATGGGATACCCGGTTCCCGGTAGGGGAAGCCGCGGGTCGACGATGAATTCGCTTGGACCGGCGACGCCGAGCGAACCGTTGCCGGTGAGGGGTATCCAACCGAAGTCGATCGCGATCGTGGGGCCAGACATGGCCAGGGTTTCCGACCACTCCTGTAGTGCAGTCAACACATCGGCCAGGACCGCCGCCGGCACTGACGCGTCGTGACAGAGCGTGAATCCCCCGGCCGGCGAGGTCAACTTCTCGCTTGCGTCCGACCGCAACAAAGCACTGCGCCCGGCCGTATCGGGCTGGATCGTCTCGGTCGCTGATCTCCCGGGTGTCCCCGGCAGCGTGTCGAGGATGAGGACACCCGGGAGCCGCTGGCTGGTGTCGTCCTGGGCGGAGGACGCCGACACCGGCGCACTCGCGAGGCCGGTGGACACGAGCGCAGCAACTGCGAAGATTGCTTGCCAATTCGGTCGCACGCTCAGCAGGCTCCTTCACGGCGGCGGCCCGACAAGATGACGACGGCTGGCCCGTCGAAACCTCCGGTGGCGGGATTGCGGCGCTCTCGGTCAGCCAGCAGCCCAGCCAAGCCTGCCGCTCCAGTGGCATCGGGCAGCGCAATGGTTGCGTCGACCTTGCGAATCGCGACCTCGGCTCGCTTGACGGCATCGAGGAAACGATCTTCGGAGGCCAGCACCGGCCAGCCACCGGTTCGCAGTTGATGGCCGAGCACGGTTTTCCAGTCGTAGGTGACGTCGTCGAGAATTCCGCTCGCAACGCTGGCGGGCTGACCGGGCCATGGCGTCATTGCATCGTCAGAAGTCGCAATCAGCGAGACGAACCGGCCGTCGTTGGCAAACGGGTGGAGCAACTCGGCCAACGCTCGATCCGAGGTTGGCACCGGGTCGATACCGGCGCTGGCAGCGAGCACACGCCGAAGTCGTTGCCAGGTGGCGACGAAGGGATGCGCGGCCTCGGACTGGACCGGGTGGAGCCGTGGCAACGCAGCCATCGCCTCAGATCTGATGAGTCCCTCGACCGTCGCGGTGGCAAACGCGCCGCCACCGATCTGGATGTACAGGTCGGTCGGGGCAACGCCGGCCCGGTGCAGCTGGTCAGCCATTTCGAGTCCGAGCGTGCGGCCGCC
>JBBQUN010000257.1:0-6772 GCA_038212405.1 Acidimicrobiales bacterium
TGCGGCAACACCGACGAGCACGAACCCAATCCAGAGCCGTTCCTGCCACACTCTGGTCGCCATCGATGCTGCCAGCGCGACCAACACGGCGACCTCGGCGAGGAGCAAGAGCCTGCTCTCGCCGAAGGACCCGGCACCCTCGCCGTCGGGCTCTCGTTGCATTCGAGCATCGTACGTGCGCCACCATGCAACCACGCGGCAGAACCTCACCGGCGCGGATGTAGGATTTCGCTGTGCAGTGTCCGCATCCCATGAACGTTCGGTGCGGCGCATGACCGTTCGACGCAATGCATGGCGGGCAACCAAGGTGCTGATCGTTGCCGGCGCCACCTACTGGTTGGCACTCCCGCAGATTCCCCGAGCGTTGAGCGGCGTCCGCCTGTTGAACGATCGGGGCCTGGCCCTTCCCATTCTCGGTGCACTCCTGGCGATCGGAGCCGTCTGGTCCTACGCCCAGGTCACTCGGATGCTCTTCGAGCAAGACGAGCGCCCAGGCCCCTGGTTGACATTGGGCATCGTTGTCGCTGCACTCGGAGTCAACCGCCTGGTGCCAGCCGGGACCGCGGCAGGCAGCGTCGTGGCTTTTCGGCTCTTCAGCCGCATCGGCGTCAGGCGGCAGCGAACGGGATTCGTCATGGCAGCCCAGGGCCTCGGGTCAAACCTTCTGCTCGTGGTCCTCGTCGCCGCGGCAATGATCATCGCGTTGCCAGTTCACGGGATGGCGCCGGGATATGTCACGGCGGCGGTGCTGGGCGCTGGTCTGCTCACGTTGGTGATCGTGATGAGTGACGGTGTGTGGCACGATCGTCGATGGTTGCACCGACTGGTTCGCGGGGTCGGCCATGCGTTGGGGTACTTCTTGTCTGGACTTGGACCCGCCCGGCTCGACGAACTCCTCGACGCGCTTCGCGCCCAGGCCCAGCAACTCGCTTCACGGCCCGGCGATGCCCGCTCGGCTCTCGCCTGGGGAACCGCCAACTGGCTTCTCGATGCCGCTTCGCTCTGGGTGTTTCTGGCGATCGCTGGCGCCGACGTTGCGCCGCAAACCGCAGTGCTGGTCTTCGGTCTGGCCAATCTTGCCGGCCTGTTGCCACTGACGCCCGGCGGGCTCGGCGTCGTCGACCTGACAATGACTGCCGCGCTGACCGGGCTCGGCGCCCCGGCGGAGGCGGCGGTGATCGGAGTGGCTGGCTATCGACTGAGTCACTACTGGTTGCCAATACCTGCGGCCGTGTGTGCCTACCTGTTGGTGCGACGACATCTGGCCCGACGGGTGCGGATCAGCCCTCGTCTCGTCTGAGGTTGAACCGCGACCGATACGCCAAGAAGGCCGGGGCCCCGAGCAGAATCGGGAACAGGAGCGACACCGCGCGGTAGGCAGCAGTGGCCAACGCAGCGTCTTGCGTGGCGATACCAGACACCACCAGGAGGTAGACGAGCCCGGCCTCGACGAAGCCGAACCCGCCGGGCGTGAGCGGGATCATGGCCAGTACCTGGGCTCCGGCATACGCGAGCAGCACGATGCTGAGGCGGGGGTTGGCGCCGACGCCGTACAGCGCCGAGACCAAGGCCAGGTAGTCGAAGACCCAGTTGCCAGCAGCAGCAACAACGGAGCGGCCCCACGCTTGATCGACTGCCCCACGAAGGCGGTCTCGTTCATCGAGGAGATGCTGCGGAGTCAGGCTCTTTGGTCGATGCAGTCGTCTGGAGACGGGCACCACGATCGTGTTGATCACTCGTCCGAGCAGGAGGAGCGGACGATCGAAGGCGGCAGCGATCGCGCCCGCCCCCACCAGGAGAACGAACATGACGCCACCGGCAACGGCTGCTGGCCACAGGCTCTCCGGTACCGGGGCACCAAGCAGCGCAATCAGCAACGCGGTTGTGGGAATGGCGAACAGGGCGGCGGTCGACAGAATCGAGGTGGCCGCCAGTGCTCCGGCAGCCTCGGCCGGGCTGACACCGCTGACCGACAACATCCGGTACAGGGTCGCCCCGCCAACCGCCGCTGCCCCCGGAACCACGCGGCTCACTGCATTCGCGCAGAGTTGGCTCGTTGCAGCAACGAACCACGACACCTTCGGGAGAACGATGCGGATCAGCCACCAGGTGCAACCGAAACTGATCGCCTCCATCGCCATCATCACGAGGAACCAACGGGCGTGGATCGTGCGGAACCGCTCGGCAGAGGACACCACCTCGATCACCCTGGGGTGCAAGAGGTACAGCGAAAGCGCACCGAGCGCGAGGAAGACGCCCCGTTTGATGATGCTGCCGATATCGAAACCGCCGGCGTCATCACCCGGCAGTTCGGCCGTCACACCGTGCCGTTCGGCTGTCACACCGTGCCGCTCGGCCGTCACACCGTGCCGCTCGGCAGCGAGCGGCACCGTCTCGTCGCTCTGGCTCGGCATCAGCTCTCTCGAACCATGTTCGTTGGCTGCTCGAAGTCGAGCAACGACAGGCCCATGCTCTGCATCAACGTGTCGACCGCTGCCAACGGCAAGCCAACCACATTCTGATGGCTGCCCTCGATCCGCTCGATGAAGACCGACGCCCGGCCCTGAATACCGTAGGCACCGGCCTTGTCGTCGGCCTCGCCCGTGGCGAGGTACCGGTCGATTTCTGCTTCGGTCATCGATCGGAACGTCACGTCGGTCGATTCGCTCGCACTCGTCGTCGATCGTTCGCTGACGATGGCGATCCCCGTGACCGTCTGATGCGCACGGCCGGCGAGGCGGCGCAACATGGCGCCAGCAGCACGTCGGTCTGTTGGCTTACCGAGGATCTCGCCGTCGATGACCACCACGGTGTCGGCAGCGAGGACCGTTCGATCGGGGTGGCGCTGGGCCACCACCGCCGCCTTTTCCCGTGCAAGTCGACGTACCAGATCGTGTGCCTGCTCCCCGACCAGGGGGGTCTCATCGATATCGGCCGCCTCGACCTCGATCGCTCCGAGCATCATCTCGAGTAGCTCCCGTCGCCGAGGAGACCCCGACGCGAGGAGCAGCAGTGGGGCCTGAGATGTCACGCTTTCAAGGCTAGGCGACCGGTCTCGAAAGGCCATGTCGGACCCCGGAACGCACGACCGATGTGAACAACCGATGCCCACTTCGGTCCTTTCGACTCATCACGTCAACTTCTACTTCAGAAGTGGTCGATCGAGGCCGATGCAACCTCCATGAGGAACCGACCCGACAGCAGCGACGCTTTGCTGTGTCCGTCTTGTGACGGTCCTCGAGAGTTGTGGTTCACGACCTGTCCCACGTGCGACTTTCCTCTCGAACTCGGCCCGAATGCGATTCTCGCCAGCCAGGCCGCCGCACCACTCCTCACCTCGACGACGGGGCATGACGACTGGATCGACCTCCCGATTGCGTCAGACCAGCCGGCAAAAGCCGCACTTCTGCGAGCCTTCCTCGCTGATCACCGATTCGAATTCGAAGAATCGCGACGGTTCTTGTCGATCCGGCATCGAGACGCCGCTGCCATCGAGTCAGCACTTTCGATCTGGGCGTATCACCATGACCTTCCAGAGGACCATCGTCATCTGGACACCTTGATGTCGACCCTCAAGGAAATCGGCGACGTGACGATCGGGGCCATTCGCGCCGCCACGCTGGCACCGACGGGCTCACGCACCGATCGAACGGCCGGTGCGAGCGAAGACCATCGCAACAGCCAGCCAGACACGAAGAACGAGCTCGACCTTCGCTGAGCGAGCGAGCCGGCAAGGCCGATGGGCGGCCATTGGGTCAAGCGGGCCAGCACCTGGCAGAATCGTCGGTCATGAGCCTCGTCACTGTTTCTGTCGCCAACTCCGTTGCCACCCTCACCCTGAATGACCCTGATCGGCGTAACGCGGTCACCCTTGCCATGTGCGATGAGGTGGCCGAGGCTCTCGATGAGCTCGAAGCCGATGAAACGGTCAAGTCGCTCGTCATCACCGGGGCTGCCCCGGCGTTTTGTGCCGGCGCCGATCTCACCCACCTGGGCGAGTCCGCCGAAGAAGGCCTGCTGGCGATCTACGAAGGGTTCCTTCGAGTTGGCCGGTCGCCTCTCCCGACCATTGCTGCGGTGAACGGCGCTGCCGTTGGTGCCGGCATGAACCTCGCGCTGATCTGCGACGTTCGCCTTGCCGGTGTCTCGGCGAAGTTCGACGATCGCTTCCTTCAGATCGGTATCCATCCCGGAGGTGGGCACACCTGGATGTATCACCGCATCGCCGGCCCACAGGCCACGGCGGCGGCGGTGATCTTCGGCGAGGTCCTCGACGGCCCCGAGGCCGAACGAGTGGGCCTGGCCTACAAGTGCTTCGCCGACGACCAGTTGCTCGCCGAAGCCCAGAAGATGGCCGAGCGCTTGGCCGATGTTCCACGCGACCTCGTTCTTCGCACCAAGGAAAGCTTGCGCGACATCGTGGCTCTCGGCACCCAGGAGGCTGCGGTCAACTACGAACTCGGGCCGCAGTCGTGGTCGACACGTCAACCTGCGTTCCAAGCCCAACTGGCAAAACTGAAGGCCCGCATCTCCACCAAGAAGTAGCGGATCAGAGCCAGTACGTCTCGAATTCGGAGCGGCGTTCGGTCCAGTCTTCGGCGGTGATGGCGAAACGGATGTGGTCTTCCCACGTTCCGTTGATTTCGAGATACCGCTCGGCAACGCCCTCGGCCCGGATGCTGAGCTTCTCGACCACACGTCGAGAAGCAGCATTACGGGGCACGATCGAGATCTGTAGCCGGTGCAGATTGAGCGTTTCGAAGGCGAAACGAGCGACCAGCGCCACCCCTTCCGGGGTGAACCCTCGCCCGGCTTGGGCCTCGTCGACCCAGTAGCCGACATACGCGTTCTGGAAGGGTCCGCGTTGGACCGAGTTCAGGTTGACTTCGCCCGCGAACTGGCCGCCAACGAACACCCCGAAGCCGTAGCCAGACCCAAGTTGCCATTCCCGCTCGCGAGCGTGGCAACGGAGCGAGAACGCGGAACGGTCCTCGATGACATCAGGCGAGCCGGGTAACCGGCTCGGTTCCCATTTGGTCAGCCATTCGGCATTGCGGCGCCGGACTTCACGCCAATTGGGGAAATCTTCGGGTCGGAGCGGTCGGAGCACGACGTGACGGCCGATCAGGGTGGTGTTGAGCGCTACCACGGTGACGGGCCAAGCCGTTCCAGCAGATCGCTCGCTGCGCCGTCGAGCAGATCACGCTCGGAAACGATGATCTCATCGATGGCCAGGTGCCTCATCGATTCCACCAGCACGCAACAACCCCCGACGATCAGGTCCACCCGGTTCTCGGGGAGCCCCGGATTGTAGCGGCGGGCGTCTCGCGGCTCGGTGGCGATGGTTCGGAACACGTCTTCAACGGCGGCGATGGAAAGGGCGAAGTGTTGCAGGGCGGTCCGGTCCTCACCGACCAGGCCGATCTCGACGGCGCCGACCGTGGTGATTGTTCCACCAACGCCGATGACGGTGCCCGACGAGATGGCGGCGACCACGCTCGGCATCTCCCGAACGACGTCGTCGAGATGGAGCTGGATGACCGACAGTGCGGCGGAGAGTTCCGCTGCGTGCGGCGGATCGTTCTCGAAGTAGGTCGAGGTGACACGACTGGCGCCGATATCGACCGACTGCACCCCGAGCAACCCGTCGTTGGCCGTGCCATAGGAGAACTCGGTCGATCCACCGCCGATATCGATGACGACGAAGAGCTTCGATGGGTCGTTGGTGATGAGGCCGTCGGTTGCGCCCGCGAAGGCGAGGCGGCCCTCGGTGACACCATCGATGATGTCGAGATCGACGCCAATGGTCTGCTTGACCAACTCCACCAGTGCTGACTGGTCGGCGGCATCGCGAGCGGCGGAAGTGGCGATAGCCCAGATCGTGCCGACGTCGGCACGATCCATCCGTTCGCGGTAGTCGATCAGTACCGCTTCGACTCGGCTCAAGCCGTCAGTCCCGATCTTGCCCGTGGAAGCGAGATCGGCCCCCATGCGGGTGACCGGTTGGTCACGATCGATCTCGTTCCCGTGAGCGTCGACGATCAGCAATCTCGTGGTGATCGTTCCGAAGTCGATGATCGCAATCGAGGTGGTCATTCGAGTTGATCCCACGTCGAAACGATTCCGGGTTTTGCCGGGTCATAGGCCCGACCGAGGTCGTCGAGCCGCTCATGCACCCACTGGCCAACGGGGTCGTTGCCATTGACGAGATAGTTCGCATAGTGCGCGTGCAGACACTTGACGCCCTCTCGGGTGCCGCCAACCCCAGCCGATGGCCGGGGTCCTTCGTGCTCGAGCGGAATGAGGGCGTCTCGCTCGGCTGCATAGGCGTCATGGGCGATCCGAATCGCAGGCAACCCGACGGCGGCCTCGGCCTGCTTCACTCCGCCGACCGATTCGAGCTGGCCGATGGCTTTGTTCAACGCACGATCGGCCAACCAGTATCGGGTCGGCATCGGCCGACCCGATTCGAGAAGCGGCTCGTTCTCGAGAACGACCGGACTGCCGTCGACGCGCCGAACCACGACCTCGAACGCCCCCATCGGGGAGCGTCCGATGAGTCGCGTCACCACGGTGATGTCATCGAGCTGGTCGGCCATGCGGAGAGGAACCCTCAGCTACGGCGGCCCAGGAGAATACGCAACAGGATCAGCAACACCACGCCGGCCAGGATTGGCGCCACTCGCTTCGCAACCGAGTCACCGGTCACGGCGAGGATGTCGACCGGCTTTGGCTCTGGTGATTCGATCTTGCGAATCTTGTTTTCAGTGGT
>JBBQUN010000258.1:0-6749 GCA_038212405.1 Acidimicrobiales bacterium
CAAGGTCTCGCGCCACCAACGAGCGAGGAGCCCGTCGATCGCCAACGTGGCCCCCAGGAGCACGAAAAACAACAGCGCGTCCGACCGGAGCGCCACGGCTCCAATCGCGCCACCGCCAACGGCGGCCAGTGCCACGAGATCACAGCGACGTTCGCTCACCACACGCTGCACTCCGAATATCGCAACCGCAGCGAACGCGATTGCCCACGAATGTCCCCACAGCACCACCGCGTGAAGCAGCAGCGGGCTTCCCATCAACATCATCCAGAACGCGGTCGAAGCCGATCCATGGCGTCGCCGCTCGGCGGCAACAGCAAGCATCGAGGCAGCGAACACGGTCCCGAGACCGACGGTGAGAAAACGACCAGATCGTCCGAACAAGGCATCGAGAGGGACCAAGAGCAATGGGAAGGCCGGATGCTTGGCGTAGGGAGCGACGACGCCATCACCAGCGCTCACACCGTTCATCGGATGCCAACGAGCATCGGGATCAATCGCCGGCTCGGGCATCGGACGAGTCCAGCTACCGGCGGCCAAATACTCGACCTGTTCGTGCGACACCTGCTCGTCGGCGCTGACGAATCCCTCCGAACCCACGAACAGCTGCAGAACGATGACGACGACGAGTCCAAGCGGAACGTGGAGACGCCACCATGACCAACCCAGTCGCGATACAACCGCCTTCGATGGCGTGTCGAGGCCCGCGCGAAGCCGAGCGGGATCGGGTAGCGATTCGAGAGCCGTCATCACCGGCACCTATCGGCGATGGCAGGTGATTCATGACCCGTCGGTCGATGGCGCTGCCAACCTCAGCGAACGGCGTCCTTCAGCTCTCGACGCAGGTCGCGGATTTCGTCTCGCAGCCGAGCGGCATATTCGAAACGCAAATCGGCCGACGCTTCCTGCATCTCGATCTCGAGACTCTGGACGAGGCGTTCGAGATCGGACTCTGGCATTTCGGCCAGTTCTTTGATCCGCTTGAGTTCTTCGGGCCGACGCTTGCGCTTGTCGCCTCCGGGGACCGGCGCCGTGCCATCGCCTCCGGGCCGCAGCATCGACAGAATGTCGGTGACGGCCTTGCGAATGGTTTGTGGGTCGATGCCGTGTTCTTCGTTGTAGGCCATCTGCACGCCGCGACGTCGATTGGTTTCGGAAATGGCCTTCTGCATCGAGTTGGTGATCTTGTCGGCGTACATGATCACGCGTCCTTCAACGTTTCGAGCGGCGCGCCCAATGGTCTGGATCAACGCCGTTTCGGACCGCAGGAACCCTTCCTTGTCAGCATCGAGAATGCAGACCAACTGCACTTCGGGAAGATCGAGACCCTCCCGCAGGAGGTTGATGCCGATCAGCACATCGAAGTCGCCGAGCCGAAGGCCGCGCAGCGTTTCGATGCGCTGGATCGTGTCGATCTCGGAGTGCAGGTACCGGCATCGCAGACCTTGCTCGAGGAGGTAGTCGGTCAAGTCCTCGGCCATCTTCTTGGTGAGTGTGGTCACCAGCACACGGCCGTCGTTGGCAATGACCCGCGACACTTCCTCGAGCAAGTCATCGATCTGTCCCTTGGTCGGGCGCACCACGACCTCGGGGTCGATCAGGCCGGTCGGTCGAATGATCTGCTCGATTGGCTCGCCCGAGTGTTCGAGTTCGTAGGGACCGGGCGTGGCCGACACGAACACCACCTGACCGGTCCGCTCGGCCCACTCCTCGAAACGTAGAGGACGGTTGTCGGCCGCTGAAGGAAGCCGGAAGCCATGCTCGATCAGCGTCTCCTTGCGAGATCGATCACCGGCGTACTGGCCGTTGAGTTGGGGCACGGCAACGTGGGATTCGTCGATGATGGTGAGGTAGTCATCGGGGAAGAAGTCGAGCAGCGTGTAGGCCGGCTCGCCAGGAGCACGACCATCGAGGTGGCGGCTGTAGTTCTCGATGCCGTTGCAGAAGCCCATCTCGGCCATCATCTCGAGGTCGTACTGGGTACGCATGCGCAGTCGTTGGGCCTCGAGCAGCTTGCTCTCGCCCTCGAACTCGGCGAGCCGTTCCTGGAGTTCGACCTCGATCGAGTTCACCGCAAGGGCCATGCGTTCATCGGACGTGGCGTAGTGCGTATTGGGAAACATCACGAGTTCGTCGAGCGCTCCCAAGTTCTCGCCGGTGAGCGGATCGATCTTGGTGATGTTCTCGATTTCGTCGCCGAACAGTTCGAGCCGGACCATGAATTCCTCGTACGCAGGATGGACCTCGATGGTGTCGCCGCGGACCCGGAACTTGCCCCGAATGAGGTTCATGTCGTTGCGTTCATATTGCATCTCGACGAAGCGGGTGAGGATCGACCGCTGGTCGTATTCCTCGCCGGCCCGCAGCACCAGGAGCTTGTTCTTGTATTCCTCGGGGTTGCCCAGGCCATAGATGCACGACACCGACGCAACGACAATGGTGTCTCGCCTGGTCAGCAAGGCCGAAGTTGCGGCATGGCGAAGGCGATCGATCTCGTCGTTGACCGAGCTGTCTTTTTCGATGTAGGTGTCGCTGGAGGGGATGTAGGCCTCGGGCTGGTAGTAGTCGTAGTAGCTGACGAAGTACTCGACCCGGTTGTCGGGGAAGAACTCACGGAATTCGTTCGCCAGCTGCGCCGCAAGCGATTTGTTGGGGGCCAGGATCAGCGTTGGTCGCTGTACCCGTTCGATGGTCCAGGCGATCGTGGCTGACTTGCCCGATCCGGTGATGCCGAGCAGCGTTTGTGCCTTCTCGCCACCTTCGAGCCCCTCGACCAGACGCTCGATTGCCTCTGGCTGATCACCAGCAGGGCTGTACGACGACACCAGCTTGAAGGGGGGCATGAGGGCCAGTCTAGTGATCTGGTGTGACAGCCTCTGTTGGCTCGTCGGGGGCTGGCCTCGCTGGTGGCGGCCACGGGGTCTGCGGCAGAGTTTGCAGCCAGGCCCAGCACCGCTCGATCTCGGCTTCGAGTGCGCCGAGTTCGCCGCTGTTGTCGATGACGAAGTCTGCCAATGCTCGACGCTCGTCTCTGGTTGCCTGGGCTGCGACCCTGGCTTCAGCGTCGGTTCGGTCGAACGACCGGAACTCGATGAGACGGCCAACGGCGATGTCGACGGGGCAGTCGACCACGATGATGGCGGACGCTTGATGCTGGTTCTTGCTCTCCGCCAGCAGCGGGATGTCGAGAATCACCACGCCGTCTCCGCCAGCAGCTGCATCCATCTGCGACCGCATCTCTCGTCGAACTGCGGGATGTACCAGCGCGTTCAACGCCTCGAGTTCGTCGCTGTCGGCGAAGACGATCCCGGCAACCGCCGCACGATCGAGCGTCTTCGAACCGTCAGCAGCAGTCGTGACGATCGCCTCACCCCATCGCTCCACCATTGCCTCGAAAACCGGCGCACCCGGCGCTTGGAGCTCTTTCACCACGGCGTCGGCGTCGATGATCGTTGCGCCAAGAGCGGCCAGACGTTCCGATACCGATGACTTGCCGGATCCGATTCCTCCGGTCAATCCAACGAGGCGCATGGCTCTCCTTCTTCGCAGTCAAGTGTTCGGCAGTTCACGCTCGGTTCTCGACATCGGTTCGAGCAGCCCATCGTGCCCATCACGCTGGCCCCGACGACCCATCGCGACCGCACGAAATGAGCACAACGACTCAACATCGAACGAGCAGGGCCGATTCTGACAGGGCATGAGCGACGACGCCATCCAAGACGGTCGCCGCCCATCACCTTTCTCATGACTGACACTCTCCCCCCATCGAACGTGAAAGCGGCATCGACGACCGATGACGTACGTCGCGCCGTTGGCCGAGCCGAGAGCCGAGCCGAGAGCCGAGCCGAGAGGCGGGCCGAGGCTTTCCGTGGATTCACCGATCGTGAGCCAACCGAGCGTCGCGACGGGCTCGACCTGGCAGAGGACGACCAGCGCGACCGCCTGGAGCCATTCACCCCCTCGGTGTTGGCCATCCGTTGGGCGACAACGGCGTTGAGCCTGTCACTCGCCGCCTCGGCGTTCGCTGAGGCCGATGCGATCGTGGTCTTCGGCGTTGTCGTGATCCTTGCGAACGCGATCATCCGCAGCATCGTTCCACAACACGATCACGGCGGGGACCGGGCCGTCGCAGAGGTGATCGCCGAGCTTGCGGTGCACGTCCTTCTCGTCACCTTGACCGGCCTTTGGGATTCACCCCTGCTCTTCTCGTTGATGAGCACAGTGGTGATCGCTGGCTTCGCTCGCGGATTCGCGTTCGGGCTTCGCATCGCTGCCACGTCAGCGATTGCCGTCACGACGGGTGTCGTGTTGACCTCGAGCGAGCTCGCCATCGACCTCGTCAACGCCGTCCGCTGGTCAGCAGTACTACTTCTCGTCGGTGTGGTTGCCGGGTACGGCAGGCGCATCTCCGGTGAGGCCGATCGCCAGCACAGCATTGCGCTCGGGCGTATGAATCGATTGGCCGACGCCAACGCTCTCCTCTTCAACCTCCACCGAATCGCTCAGACGCTGCCGGCATCACTGAACAAGGACGAGGCGCTCGATTCCACGATCAGCCGCCTGCGCTCACTGGTGACGTTCGACAGCGCCGCGATCTTGACCCTCGATGAGTCGGACGGCAACTGGCTGGTTGCGCGGCGTCAAGCCATGGCAATCGGCCAGATTCTCGAGCTGTCAGAGATGCCAGGACCCGTGCGACGAGCGATTGCGACCAACGCCGTGATCGTGAGCGACGACCTCTCGATCGATGGTCCCGGTTTCAATCAGCATTCCCAGAGTGCCGTCTACGCACCCCTGATGGCACGGGGCGTACTCATCGGCGTGCTCTGTATCGAAGCCCGCGACGATCACTACTTCAGCGCGCGAGACATCGAGGTCCTGCGCCGCTACGTCGAGCCAGCGGCGCTCGCAATCGACAATGCCCGTTGGTTCGCCCGCCTTCGAACGATCGGTGCCGACGAAGAACGCACTCGCATTGCTCGGGATCTCCACGATCGCATCGGCCAGTCGCTCGCCTACCTCGGCTTCGAAATGGATCGCGTGATTCGCCGTGACGAGAACGACGAACCGGTCGCCGACATGTTGCAGCAACTCAATGCCGACATTCGCGGCGTGACCGGCGAGGTACGCGAGACGCTCTATGACCTGCGTACCAGCGTCGGCAGTGAGAAAGACTTCGCCAGGACGATCACCGAGTTTGCCAATCGCGTCGCCGAACGCAGCTCGATCACCATCGAATTGGATTGCGAAGGCTCGCATCGCCTTCCGATCATTCAAGAACGAGAGCTCTGGCGCATTGCGCAAGAGTCACTCATCAATATCGAGCGCCACGCTCGAGCCTCGCTCGTCGAGATCAAGTGGCGTTCTGACGGGACCAATGCCCTGTTGTCCATTGCGGACAATGGCGTTGGATTTCCCGTCGGAAAAACCGGACGTCAGGACTCCTATGGGCTCCTCGGCATGCGGGAACGCGCATCAAGTATCGGGGCGACGCTCGAACTCAGTTCGTCGCCAGGAGAAGGGACAACAGTACGGTGCTTCCTCGCACAGGGCTAACAGATCATTCCTACGGATCGAGGTCGGGAGCCAGTGGCTCGTCGAGACTCCCAAGCGGCAGCAGTGCTCCGCCTCGCTTCCAGCAGCCGATCGGACCGATCGCTTCTCAGGCGGGAGGCAGCAGCGGACCGAGCACGATTCGCCTCATGCTCGCCGACGACCATCGCATGCTCCGTGAGGGCCTGCGGCGTTCGATGACCGAGCGTGGCTTCAATGTGATCGGCGAGGCCCGTGACGGTGCCGAAGCCGTCGACATGGCGGCTGCGCTTCGGCCCGACGTGATTCTGATGGATATCACCATGCCGGGACTCGATGGTGTCGAGGCAACTCGCCAGATCAAGGCCCGCTCGAGCGACGTGCGCATCGTCGTGCTCACCATGCACGCCGATCAAGACGTCCTCGCTGACGCCATCCGCGCCGGTGCCAACGGCTACTTGGTCAAGGATTGCTCGACCGACGAGATCGCCTCGGCGATCGAGACGGTCGCTGCCGGCGAGACGGCCCTGTCGCCTCGACTCGCAGCCAGCATGCTGGCCGAGGTCCGTCGACAGGGCGATCACGTGGAGCCCGAACGTGTGGTCACCAAGCGCGAGGAAGAAGTCCTCCAGCTCATTGCCGACGGGTGCTCGACGCCCGAAGTGGCAGAACAGCTCTTCATCTCACAGAAGACGGTGAAGAACCATCTTGCATCGATCTACCAAAAGCTCGACGCCCGCGACCGAACCCAAGCCGTTTTGGCTGCTGTTCGCATGGGAATCGTCACGCTCGATTGATGTACGACAAATGGGCCGCATGGCCTATCCAGCAGAGCGGCAACAGCGCCGATCAAAGAAGTAACAAGCCCGCAAGGGACCGAGTAACAACACCTGGAGATTATCTAACATGCTGCATTTCGAATTCATCAAGGCATACGCAATGGCTCAGGCCAAGACCGAGCGTGGCGCCTCCCTCGTGGAGTACGCCCTCCTCGTCGCCCTCATCGCCGTGGTCTGCATCACCGCCGTCACCGCCCTGGGTGGATCGGCTTCGGACAAGTTCTCCGAGGTCAATAGCTCCATCGCCGGCAGCTGATTCACAGCGAATCGTAAGGCAGGGTCTCGATCTTGCCTGACTCGAATGCCAGGGCGGTCAGCGCTTCGTGCGTATGCCGCCCTGGCGTTCGTGTTTTTGATTCGCAATCGACGAACGGAGAACCC
>JBBQUN010000259.1:0-6707 GCA_038212405.1 Acidimicrobiales bacterium
TCGGTCTTGGTCCCTCTCCGCACGGCGGAGGCGACACCGACGACGATGCCGAGTACCACCGCGACGATGATCGACATGACGGCAAGTTGTGCGGTGACGGGAAAGCGGTCGCTGATCATTTCGGTGACCGGACGCTTCTCCCACAGCGAGTCACCCAAGTCACCGGTCACGGCATTGCCGAGCCACACGAAGTACTGCGTGACCGCAGGCTTGTCGAGCCCCATGGCGGCTTCCATTTCGGCCATGCGTTCCGGCGTCACCGACCCGGCTTCAGCCAGCTGCAACCGAACAACATCACCCGGGACTGCACGCATGACGAAGAACAGGAAGGTCGAAAGCAAGAACAGTACGAGAATGCCCGACAAGATTCGCCGGACGATGTATTCCATCATGCGATCACCTCTTCTGGGATGTTGAGAGCCATTTCGAAATCGGCGGCATTGCGTTTGGGCAGCGAGGCGAACTCGTCAGCGGTGAGCCCGAACGCCTGAGGCAGATAGACCGCACACTCGCGTGCCGTGCGCCCATCGTCGAGGGTGACGACGACCGGGTCGTGTTTGGCGCACGCCTCGACCGCTTCGGGGCAGCGGGTGTGGAAGCGGCAGCCAGACGGCGGGTTCGATGGGCTCGGCACGTCGCCTTGCAAGTGCACCCGGTCCGACGACTGTGCGAGATCGGGATCAAGGATTGGCACGGCCGACAGCAACGACTTGGTGTAGGGGTGTTGCGGGTCGGTGAAGAGTTGCTCGGTGTCGGCGAGTTCGACGATTTCGCCGAGGTACATCACGGCCACGCGGTCGGCGATATAGCGAACGACATTGAGATCGTGGGTGATGAACAGATACGACACGCCGAGTTCGGCCTGGAGATCTTTCAACAGGTTGAGCACCTGGGCCTGCACCGAGACGTCGAGCGCCGACACCGCTTCGTCGCACACGATGAGGTCGGGATTGGTTGCCAACGCTCGAGCGACGCCGATGCGCTGACGCTGCCCGCCGGAGAATTGGTGTGGATACTTGCGGAGGTCCCGACGAGACAGTCCGACCCGCTCGAGCAGATCTGCTACTTGATCGAGCTGGTCTTGACCTTTGGCGATGCCGTGGATCTCGAGACCTTCACCGACGATGTCGGCGGCGGTCATGCGAGGATCGAGCGAGCTGTAGGGATCCTGGAAGATGATCTGGATGCGCTGGCGCAACTCTCGCATCTGGCCCTTGTCGAGCGTCGACAAGTCGCTGCCATCGAAGCGGACCGTGCCGCCGGTTGGCTCGATGAGGCGCAGGATCACGCGCCCGGTGGTGGTCTTTCCGCAACCTGATTCACCCACCAATGCCAGGGTGGACCCCCGTTCGATGTCGAACGAAATGCCGTCGACCGCTCGGACCTGGCCCACTCGGCGCTGCAGCAGGCCTTTGTGGATGGGAAAGTGCTTTTGGAGATCTCGCACTTCCAACAGCGGTGCGTTGGCTCGAAGATCGACTTGGCTCAACGTGCTCCTCCTCGTGCCAGCGACGCAGACCCGGTGAGCGAAACGTCGCGGTCAGCGACCGCCTCGGGCACTCGCAGCCAGCATCGACTTTCTCGGTTGTTTCCAAAGGGAACGAGTGGTGCCGGTGCGGCTTGGCAGGCTGACCATTCGTGGGGGCACCGCGGCCCGAACCGACAACCGGTTGGCATGTCGAACAGGCTGGGAACGACGCCCTCGATCGGGGTGAGACGGGCGCCGGTCCCGGCGACCATGCCCGGCATCGAGGCCAAAAGGGCCGAGGTGTAGGGATTCTGAGGATCTTTGAGGACGTCTCGTACCGAGCCCTGTTCGACCACTTGGCCGGCGTACATCACGACGACCCGGTCGGCGATCTCGGCAACGACGCCGAGATCGTGCGTGACGAACAGAACTGCAGCGCCGGTTTCGGCCTGGAGCAGTCGGAGCAGGTCGAGAATCTGGGCTTGCACGGTGACATCGAGGGCCGTGGTTGGCTCGTCGGCGATGATCAGCTTCGGATTGAGCGCAAGCGATATGGCGATCATCGCACGTTGGCGCTGCCCGCCCGACAGCTCATGTGGGTAGGACCTGAGCCGGCTTTCGGGGTCGGGCATACGCACCATCTTGAGCAGTTCGAGGGCTCGGGTCTTGGCCTCGGTCTTGGATCTGCCGTGGATGGTGAGTGTCTCGACCAGCTGAGCCTCGATGGTGAAGACAGGGTCGAGACAGGTGGAGGGATCCTGAAAGATCATCGAGATGTCCCGGCCGCGTATGGCCCGCAGCTCCTTTTCGGAAAGCCCGACGAGTTCTCGTCCCATGAACTCGATCGACCCTTCGGCGATCGAGCCGGTGCTCTCGAGGAGCTGGAGGATCGAGAGTGCCGTGACGCTCTTTCCCGATCCCGATTCGCCGACGAGTGCGACGGTTTCGCCCCGCCGCACATCGAAGGTGACATCGGAAACCGCATCGACTGTTCCCAGCCGAGTGCGGAATTGGGTTCGCAGATCGCGTACCCGTAGAACCACTTCTTCCATGACCGTCCCCTGACTGTCTGGTGTCGTTGAGCTGCTCCGTCCCCCGACGGGTCAGCCACGGCCATGGTGGCCGGTTCATCGAAACGTGTCAAAAGACACATTCGAGAAATGCTGCCAGTCGGCGCGAACGGTTCGCCAAAGCGATCGAAGATGAACGGCCTTTACTCGGTGCTCCAACCGTCGATATCGCTCGACACCGCTCGGTTCCACCTGGTCTGATTCGACCGCCCTCTGAATCGGCTATTGATCGCGGCCGGCGTCGCAAAACCGCCGGGATGACGCCATATTGTGCGACATGGCCTCCCACATCTTCACCAGTCCGTTGCCCATTGTCGTCATTCCCGAGGTGCCCCTCACCGAGTACGTCTTCCGCAATGCTGCCGCTCACCCGGATCGCGTCGCCATGGCGTGCGGGCTGACCGGCACGAGTTACACCTACGCCGAGTTGCAGGACCACATCGCTCGCCTGGCCGGTGGGCTGGCGGCGCGCGGTTTCGGAAAGGGCAGCACGCTCGGACTGATGGCGCCCAACATGCCCGAGTACGCCATCGTCTTCCACGCCGTTGCGTTGCTCGGCGGGATCGTCACCACCATCAACCCGGTCTACGGTGCCGAAGAGGTGCGATTCCAGCTCAACGATGCCGGGGCGACCTCGATCATCACCGTGCCTGACTTCGCCGCAACCGCCATCGAGGCCATGGAAGGATCACCGGCCACCGAGGTCATCGTCATCGGTGGCAGCGACCTCGAAGGCACCATCGACCTGGCCTCCCTCTATGGCGAACCCGTCGGCCAGACCCCGATCGATCCGTTGAACGACATCGTGGTGCTGCCGTACTCCTCGGGAACGACCGGTTTGCCAAAGGGCGTCATGCTCACCCATCACAATCTCATCGCCAACCTCGTTCAGATCGACGCCATGATGCCCTACGAAGACGCAGAGGTCGCGCTCGCCGTTCTGCCGTTCTTCCACATCTATGGCATGCAGGTGCTGATGAACGGGCTTCTCGCCGAAGGTCTCACCACCATCACGATGCCGCGCTTCGACATGCAGCGGGCACTCGAAATCATCCAGGACCGCAAGGTCACCCAGTTCTTTGCCGTGCCGCCGATCGTGCTCGGTCTGGCCAAACACCCCATGGTCGACGACTACGACCTGTCGTCGATCCGCAAGATCTTCTCGGGAGCGGCTCCACTCGGTGGCGAGGTCGCCGAAGAGGCAGCCAAGCGCATCGGCACCGAAATCATCCAGGGCTACGGCATGACCGAACTCAGCCCCGTCTCCCATGCCACCGTCACTGGCGAGTATCGCGTTGGGTCCTGCGGGTTCACCGCTCCGAACACCGAGTGCCGCGTGGTCGACGAAGACGGAAACGACAAGGGTGTCGATGGCGAAGGCGAGCTCTGGGTGCGAGGCCCGCAGGTCATGAAGGGCTATCTCAACAACGAGAATGCCACCCGAGCCACGATCGACGAAGACGGTTGGCTGCATACCGGTGACGTCGCCCGATTCGATGCCGACGGCCACATGTACATCGTCGATCGGGTCAAGGAACTCATCAAGTTCAAGGGCTTCCAGGTGCCACCGGCCGAGCTCGAAGCCCTGTTGGTCACCCATCCGGCGGTGGCCGATGTTGCGGTCATCGGTGTTCCCGACGACGAGGCAGGCGAGATCCCCAAGGCCTACGTGGTGCTCAAGCCGGGGGTCGAGGCAAGTGCCGCGGATCTGCAAGCATTCGTCGCCGAGCACGTTGCCTCGTACAAGCAGGTTCGTGTCATCGAATTCACCGAAGAGATCCCGAAGTCGGCTTCTGGCAAGATCCTTCGTAGATTCCTGAGGGACCAGGCAAAGGGCTGATCGCCCATTTCTCACGTGCCGGGGTGGATTCCACCCCGGCTGAGCAAGGAACCTCACATGGATCTCAGGACCGCAACCACCGTGGAACTCCTTCGAGCGCTCGAACGTGGGACCGTTTCGAGCTCCGAGATCCTCGAAGCGCAGATCGAAAACTACGAACGGTTCAACCCCGAACTGAACGCGGTCATCGCCCACGATTTCGAGCAGGCCCGGGCCGAAGCCAGCGCCGCCGACGACCTCTACGCCTCGGGTGACGAGCGTGGACCCCTCCACGGCCTGCCGATGACCATCAAGGATTGCTACGAGACGGTCGGCCTTCCCACCGTCGCCGGCGCGCCCGAGATGGTCGGCCACGAGCCCGGACGCGATGCCACCGTGGTGCGGCTGCTTCGCCGGGCGGGGGCCATCATCTGGGGCAAGACCAACGTGCCCTACATGGCCGGTGATCATCAGACGTACAACGACGTGCACGGGCTCACCAAGAACCCGTGGAACACCGAGCGGACCGCCGGTGGGTCCTCTGGCGGCGCGGCGGTTGCGATCGCCACCGGTATGACCACTGCTGAGGTCGGGAGTGACATCGGCGGCAGTATTCGTCAGCCGGCCAGCCACAACGGTGTCTACGGCCTCAAGACCACGTTCGGTCTGGTGTCGGGGCGTGGTCACATCCCCGGGCCTCCCGGCTCGGTCGCCACGATGGACCTCGGTGTCTTCGGGCCGATGGGACGCTCATGTGGGGACCTGCGGGCCCTCCTCGAGGTACTGACCGATTCCTCGACGGCCGCAAACGGGGTGCCCGGTCTGGTGCTGCCGCACCAGGACGAGCCAGTCGACATCGAAGAACTGCGCATTGGCGTGTGGACCAACGACTCGCTTGCGCCGGTCGATGCCTCGGTGGTCGGCGTGATCGAAGCGGCGATGGTCGGTTTGCAAAACGCCGGGGCGAAGGTCGATCCCGACGCTCGTCCGCCCTTCGTTGCCGAGCAGCTGTGGGACATCTACCAAGACCTTCTCACCTCGGCCATGTCGTCGGGCTACGACGATGAGATGTACGCCAAACTGGTCGAGCGCGCCGCCCAGGGCGGCAGTGACCCGAGGGTGCAGATGGCTCGGCGAGCAACGCTGAGCCACCGTGAATGGCTCGAAGCCGACGAATGCCGTTCGCAGGCTCAGGTGGCGTGGAGCGAACTCTTCGAGCACCACGTCGACGTGCTGATCGCACCCGTGTCGCCGGTCGCCGCCTACGCCCATGACACCGAGCAGTCCTATGACCAGCGTACGCTCACCGTCAATGGCGTCGAGCAGCCTTACCGCAACCAGTTGTTCTGGGCCGGTCTCGCCACCATGCCGGGCCTGCCCGCCCTCACCGTGCCGCTCGGCTTCTCGCCAGACGGCATGCCGATCGGTATCCAGATCATCGGTCCTCAGTGGTCTGACCATCGACTCATCGCCATCGGCGAGGAGATCTCTTCGGTCCTCGGCGTCAACTTCACCCCGCCGCCGCTCACCGCCCGCTGAATCTGCGTCGTTCCATGGCTCGGGTCGCGGTTGTTGGCGCTGGTCCCGCCGGCTGCCTGACGGCCCGTCGACTGGCCGACGCCGGTCACCACGTCACACTGTTCGAGGCGGGGGAGCGGCTGACCCCCACGCTCGATTTTGCTTCGCTGCTCGATCGGGCCGACCTGCGGTGGCCTGCCGGACATGCTCAGGAAGGGGCGGCGTCGAACGTGATTCGAGCCCACGTCGTTGGCGGTGCATCGGCGATCAACGGGATGCTGCTTTCTGCACCCGACAGCACCGACCTTGCTTCATGGGACACCGCCCTCGGTCTCTCTGACGGCTCGTCTCGCTCGTCGCTCGAACGGGTCATTGCCGAGGTGGCACCACAGATGGCAACCCCCGGCCCGCTGGCCCGCCTCATCAGCGAGGCAGCGATCGATTCGGGGGCCACGATCGGTGGTTCGACCCTCGACGTCGATGCTCAGGGCCTGCTCGCTGTGGCGTCGGCGGCCAGAAGTGGCGAACGTCGTGATGCGGCGGCGGTCTATCTTCACGATGCGACACCACGGCGTGGCGAGGGGGAGGTGCGGCTGGTGACGGGCACGGCAATCACCTCGCTCGACGATCCGTTGCTTTCTGGCTTCGATCATGTGGTCGTGTCTGCCGGAGCGTTGGCCAGTCCGGTGCTGCTGTCGAGCGTCGTTCCCGACCTAGCGCCGTCGCCGGCTCAGCAACACCTGGCGGTCGCTGTTTCGGTTTCGCTCGGGCCCGGTCAACGCGTCGAACGCGAACAGCAGGCGGTGAGCCGAGTGCTGCGATGGTCGAGCGG
>JBBQUN010000260.1:0-6677 GCA_038212405.1 Acidimicrobiales bacterium
GTCGAGGTTGGTGAACTCATCGGCTACGTCGGCAACACCGGCAACGCGGTCGGAACGCCGCCTCACTTGCACATGCAGATCCATCCCAACGGCGGTGATCCGGTCAATCCCTACCCGTTGCTCAAGCTCGTGTCGGATCGAGAAATCGATGGCCGCAGTCTGGCGGCGGCCGAGTAGCGCTCACCGAGGCGAGTGAGCGTGACATCGAGTCCGTAGAGCTCGCTCAGTAGCGCGGAGGTCAAGACCTCCTCGATCGGTCCCTGGCCGACCACGCCGGCGCTCCCGAGCCCCAGCACGTGCGTGGTCCCCGGTGGGATGTCTTCGGCGTGGTGAACAACCAGCACGGTCGCTGGCCCGGTCGGGTCGTTAGCGATGGATTGCAGCGCCTCGACCAGCATCTCACGACCGGCGAAGTCGAGACCCGATGTTGGTTCGTCGAGGAGAAGAATCGCCGGATCCGGCATGAGTGATCGGGCGAGGAGTGCTCGCTGGCGTTCCCCCGACGACAGCGTCGCGAAGGTTCTGGTGTCGTAGCCGCCCAGGCCGACCTGTTCGAGTAGCAAGGCCGCTCGCGCTGCATCGGCTGGTCCGTAGCGGTGCCACCAGGGCTCGAAGACGCCGTCGCGCCCGCACATGACAACGACACCACACTCGAGTTCGCCGCGTATGCGCTCGGCTGAGCCCGCCGAGGTGATGCCGATCCGAGAGCGCAGGGGGCGAATGTCGATGCGACCGAGCTCGTTGCCGAGCAGTCGAAGCGTGCCAGACGATGGGTGCTGCTGGAGCGCGGCCAGTCGCATGAGGGTCGACTTTCCGCCCCCGTTCGGTCCGAGCACCACCCAATGGTCGTTCGCCTCGATGACCAGATCGAGGTGGTCGATGATGGTGCTGCCGCCGATGATCACCGAAACGTCGACGAACTCCATCGCCGGAACCGGCGTGGCAATGAGAGAGGACGGCTGGTTCACAGCGCCAGAGGCTAGTCTCCAACCGCTGCCATGAACGTTGCTCTCGGTTTGATCCTGATCCTGTTCCTCGTTGCAGCCAACGGATTTTTCGTTGCCCTCGAGTTCTCGCTGATCGCCGCCGATCGCACCAAACTCGAAGCGCAGGCCGACCAGGGGTCAGCGACGGCGAAGATCACCTTGGGTGTGTTGCGTCGGATGTCGTTTCACCTGTCGGGGGCGCAGCTTGGGATCACGGTGACCAGTCTGGTCCTGGGTTTTCTCGCCGAGCCGCTCGTCGGCCGCTTGATCGATCCCATTCTCGAAGCGCTTGGGGGTTCAGGCGGCTCATCGCTTTCGGTGCTGATTGCGCTGGCGATCGCCACGGTGTTCCAGATGGTCGCCGGTGAGCTGATCCCGAAGAATCTGGCACTGGCCAAGCCCGAAGCGACATCGAAGGCGCTGTCGCCGGCAGCGCGGGTCGTGCATGGCGCATTCAGTCCCGTCATCAAGACCTTCAACGGTGCGGCGAACTGGACCGTGCGACGCCTTGGCGTCGAGCCGACCGAGGAGCTGTCTTCCATGCGCTCGCTCGAAGAGATCGAGTACCTCATCCAATCGTCGGCCACGCTCGGCACGCTTGCTCCCGACGCGTTGAGTTTGCTGACTCGCACGATCCGCTTCGGTGACAAGACCGCCGCTGACGCGCTCACTCCCCGAGTGCACGCTGATTGGCTCCCGCTCGAGGCCACGGTCGGTGAGTTCGTCGAGCACGCCAACGAGACCGGTCACAGCCGCTATCCGATCTGTGATGGGGGAATCGACGATGTCAAGGGCGTGGTGAATGTCGCTGCGGTGTTCGACCTGCCGTTTGACAGGCGCGACGCCACGCTGGTTTCACAGATCATGGACGAAGCCCATGTCGTTCCCGAGACCCGGGATCTGATCGACATCCTGGCCGACTTCCGTCAGTACGACACCCAGATGCTGATCGTGGTCGACGAGCATGGCGGGACGGCCGGCATCCTCACGCTCGAAGATGTGCTGGAAGAAATCACCGGTGACATCGACGATGAATACGACGAGATCACCACACTTGGTGTCAGCCGGACCGGCGTCTTCATCATCGATGGCACCCTGCACGTCGATGAAGTCGACGAGGTCGCTGGATTCCGCATGCCAGAAGGTGGCTACGAGACCATCGCCGGATTCCTGCTCGACCGGCTTGGCTCGATCCCCGTCGAGGGGGCCATCGTGGTCGCAGAAGGCTGGCAGTTCGAGGTCGTTGCCATGGACGGTCTGCGGATCGCATCGATCGAAATGGTCGCCCCCGACAACGGTGACACCCCCGATGGCGAGCCGGCGAGCGGCCGGATCGACGGTGGCCCATGATGGACCACATCGTTGGCGGTTCGGCGTCGATCATTGCGTCGGAGACGTCGGCAAGCGGACGTTCGATCGCGTTTTCGCTCCTCGCTGCTGGGTTGCTGATCGCCGCAAACGGCCTTTTCGTTGCCTACGAATTCGCACTCATCGCTGCCAAACGGGCGTCGTTCGAAGCAGCAGCCGAACGCGGCGTTCGGACCGCAAAGCTCTCGGTCAGAGCGTTCTCGGATCTGTCGACGCAACTGGCGGGAGCGCAACTCGGCATCACCATGGCCTCGCTCGGTCTTGGCTACGTCGGGGAACCGGCGGTGGCGCAGATCGTCGAGGCGCTCTTGGGCAGCGTGGTTTCCGAAGAAGTGGGCCGGCTCATCGGATTCACGATCGGCCTCGGCTTCGTGGTCTTCCTCCATCTGGTGATCGGCGAGATGGTGCCAAAGAACATTGCGATCGCCGCGCCGAACGACACGCTTCGGTTTCTGGTCGTGCCCTATCAGGCCTACCTCACGATCGTTCGGCCGGTCGTTGGGCTCTTGAACTCGATCGCCAATCGTGGTTGTCGGGTATTGGGCGTCACGCCGAGAGACGAGCTGGTGTCGGCCCACAGCGCCGCAGAATTGGCGGCGATCGTCGCTGCGTCGTCGAAGGGTGGCGTCATCGAAGCCGACAGCGCCGGATTGCTCTCGGGAGCGCTCGACTTCTCCCAGCGCCCGGTCTCTGACGTGGCGACACCGCTGGCAGAACTGGCAACGATTCGAGACGGAGCGACGGCCGCCCAGATCGAACAGGTCGTTCGACGAACCGGGCAGACCCGGCTCACGATCTTGTCGTCGGCGCGGGGCCAGGTGCAGCTCCTCGGTTACATTCATGCCAAGGACTTGCTCGATGTGCCTCGCGAGAAGCGGGGAGCACCCTTGCCGAGCAATCGGGTGCGTCCGATGGTCGTGGTGTCGGCTGACCGCAGCCTCATCGACGTGCTGCGAGCCATGCGTCGTCTCCGCCGTCAGCTCGCGGTGGTGTCAGGGCCTGATGGTCCGGTCGGAGTGGTGTCGGTCGAGCAGATCATTCGAGCGCTTGTCGACGCCTGAGGGACGGCGCACACTCACGCTCGGTAGTTGTTGGTCACTGCGCATGGTGGTTGGGGTGATGTTCGGTTAGCGTTGCCCCTCGTGTCAACGCTCGCATCGCCAGCTTCTCGCCCAGAATCGTCTCGGTCTGTCGGCCGACGGCGTCGCTTTGGGGCGACGCTGGCGAGTGTCGTTGCGCTCCTGATGTTCGTGGCCACGGTGCCGGTTGAGGCCCAGCGCACTCCCGGACTCGACGAGACTCGGGCCCGAGTTCAACAACTCACCCAGGACCTGAGCGATGCCGAAACCGAACTCAGCGAGCTCGAACAACAGACCGACGCTGCGAGCCGCCGATTTGCCGGCCTCGAGGCCGATTCGGCCGCACTTGCCGACGTGGTCGTGGTTTCGGCGATCAGTGAGTTCATGCGGGCCGACGAGGGTCCGTCAGTCCTCACCACCAGCGACCTGAACGCTGCCCGGCGTGCCGAAACGCTGAGCGACGCAGCAATCGGCGCCGACGCCGAGGCGATGGAGCAGTACCGATCACTCTTCGAGGACCTGGCCGTTGCTCGAGCCGAACTGGTCGACAAACAGTCAGCGAGCGAGGCCAAGCTGGCTTCGCTGATGGCCACTCGAGATGAGCTCGGCGTCGAACTGGCACGCCTCGAAGACCTCGAACGGGAGCGTCTTGCCGCTGAAGAACGCCGACTCGCTGCCGCCCAAGCAGCAGCGGAACGAGCGGCTGCTCAACAGGCGGCTGCCCAACGAGCGGCTGCCCAACAGCCGTCTCCCCAACAGCCGTCTCCCCAACAAGCTGCGCCCCAGCAGGCGGCTCTACCACGAGCTGTGCCCGACCAGGCAGGGGCGCCAAGCGTCCCGGCTGCTGGAACGGGCACGCTCAAGGCGTGTCCGGTCGCCGGAGCGAGTTCCTTCATCGATTCCTGGGGCTTCGCCCGATCCGGGGGACGCCGCCACAAAGGTGTCGACATGATGGCGTCGATCGGTACACCGATCGCAGCGCCGGTCAGCGGCACCGTCGAGCATCGCTCCAACAGCGTCGGCGGCCGGTCGTTCCACCTGAACGGCGACGACGGCAACTACTACTTCGGGACTCACCTCTCGGGGTACGAGAAGTCGGGTCGAGTTTCAGCAGGCGACATCATTGGCTACGTGGGTGATGATGGCAATGCCCGCGGTATTCCTCACCTGCACTTCGAGGTCCATCCCGGCGGCGGGGCCGCCGTGAATCCGTACCCCTACGTCGCTGCTGTCTGCTGAGATCACCGACTGGACCTGCCCGCCGCTCTTGTTGGTCGTCGAGGGGGCGTCGCACTAGCTTCGCAACCGTGACTGACGCTGCCAATGAGGAGTCCACCATCGTCGCCGCGCTTGCCGCGTTGTTCGGCGTTGGCGAAACCGACGCTGTCATCGACGGGTTCGAACGGCTCACGGCTGGGGCGAGCCGAGAGACCTATCGCTTTCAGGTGCAGTCGCCACGAATCGATGGACTGTTCGTTCTCCAGCGCGAACGCTCGGGCGTACAGCGCAACGAGCGGGGCATGGCAGCTGAAGCCTCGGTGGTGCGGGCCGCAGCTGAGGCCCAGATGCCTGTTCCTGAGATCATCGCAACGAACGAAACGGACCCAAACGACGCCCTCGGCCCCAGCTGGTTCATCGCCCGAGCCGTCGAGGGCGAGTCGCTCGCTCGTCGGATCCAGCGAGACGACGAGTTCGTGACGGCTCGTGCTCGATTCGCCGCCGACGCCGGTGCCGCGCTCGGTCGCCTTCATTCGATCCCGACGGGTGAGCTCGACCATGCTGACCTGTCGCATCTCGAACGGCTCGACGAGTTGCAGAAGTGGCGAGAGGCCACCGACGAGCTGGCGCTCGTATCACCCACCTATGAGCTGGCATTCCGATGGCTCGCCAAGCATCGTCCTGAGTCGTCCGGCGTTGTGCTGGTCCACGGCGACTTCCGTCTCGGCAACCTGTTGATCGGTCCCGATGGGCTGAGCGCCGTGCTCGACTGGGAACTGGCCCATCTCGGTGATCCGCTCGAGGACTTGGGCTGGCTCTGTACTCGCTCGTGGCGGTTCGGTGGAGCAGAACCGGTTGCCGGGATCGGCTCGTACGACGATCTCTTCAACGCGCACGAGGCTGCCACCGGGCAACCAGTCGATCGCAACGCCTTCGCCTGGTGGGAGCTCCTCGGCACCCTCAAGTGGGGGATCATGTGTGGCCTCCAGGCCAATGCTCACCGCTCCGGTGTCGTGGAGTCACTCGAGCACTTGGCCATCGGCAATCGGATCGCCGAGCAGGAGTACGACGTTGCGTGGGCGCTGGCGGAACGAGAGGGGGTCATGATCGATCCGACGCGGATCGATGATCTCGGTCTCGGTGAGCCAGTCGTGCCCGGTAGCGGGCAACCCCAGCCCGATGAATTGGCCGGAGCGCTCAGCGCCTTCTTGCGCAACAACGTGCAACCTGCGCTCAGCGGCGGGCTGGCGTTTCACGTGCGGGTGGCAGCGAACGTCGCCTCGGTGCTCGAACGTGAAGGGCGAGCAGGGGTCACCCAACGTGCTCGTCACGCCGAGCGACTTCGTGGGCTCGGTGCGGCAAACGACGCCGACCTGGCCGCAGCCATTCGTTCTGGCGACTACGACGAGCGACTGGGCGAGGTGGCGGCGGAGCTGGCGATCAGCACGGCCGAGCGCCTCGCCATCGTGAACCCTCGCTGGCTGGCGCCACCTGAGGCGTAGCGGCCTCGTAGGAGCCAACGGTGTCTCAGGCACCAACGATCGAGTAGCCACCGTCGACGTGGATGATCTGGCCGGTCGTCTGAGGGAACCAGTCCGACAAGAGGGCGACGGTGGATCGAGCAACGCCCTCGGCGTTGTTGACGTCCCAGCCGAGTGGCGCCTGCTTGGCCCACGCCTCTTCGAACTTCGCAAAGCCGGGGATCGATTTCGCGGCGATCGTTCGCATCGGACCAGCGGCGATCAGGTTGGATCGAATGCCCTCGGCGCCGAGTTCGCGAGCCAGATAGCGGTTGAGTGATTCGAGCCCGGCCTTGGCGACACCCATCCAGTTGTAGGCGGGCCACGCAACCGTTGCGTCGAAGGTCAAGCCGACCAATGAGCCACCGTTTTCCTGCATGAGAGGCCGGACCAGATCGGCGAGCGTTCGTAGCGAATAGGTCGACACCTGTACGGCGGTGGCGACGTCATCCCAGCCTGGCGCCCAGAAGTCGTCACCGAGACAGACGGCGGGGGCGAAGCCGATG
>JBBQUN010000261.1:0-6674 GCA_038212405.1 Acidimicrobiales bacterium
AGCGGAGGGTGGCCACGGCTTCGGCACCGGCTTTGGACTCGGCGCCAACCCCATCGGCGTCTATGAGATCCGCAACGGAAAACTCAGCTGGAAACCGGCCGTCGATGTCAATCGACTGCTCCGAGGCAGCCAAGTCCTCGCCGGCATCGTCACCGTCTGCGTGAGTCTGGTCATCATGCGCCGCGGAAGCTGACCTGCGCAACGCCGGAACCATCCGGAGCTCTCATGCAGCGGCCAGTTCCATCAGGTGCCGCGGTCAGTCTCGGGGCTCTTCGCGGATGTCGTGCTGGGGGCCGCCTGACCACCAGACGTCCAACCGGGAACGATGATGTTCGGCGCGGAACTCGACCTTGGTGCCCGGCGACTCCGCCTCGATATTGACGTCGAATCCCGGGTTCGGCGTCGCCCACAGGACCTCCACACCCGAAACCGAGAATGAAATCGCGGCGGTACCGCCAGTGACGGTGAACGTCTGTGTCGAGGCCGCCGGCGTCTGAAGTGCGGTCGTCGATGACGTCGTTGCCACGGGCTGACTCGAAGGTGGCGCTGTTGGCGGACGCCCCGAGGTGGATGGCCGGGCCGCAGTTTGGCTGGTCGGTGTCGTGGTCGGCGTTGCTGTTGAGATGGGGTCGTCCTGGATCGAGCCATCGGGACCGGTCGAACTACTCGGCGCCGGTGTGGCAATCTCGGCGGCCGGTGGCGGGTCGACCACCTGATTGTCGACCACGGACACGCCGGCCCACGCGACACCAACAGCTGTGGCACTGGCGGCCAGCCACATCAAGAACAGCATGAGCTTCTTCATGGCACCAGTGTCGCAACTTCGCCATGACGATCGGGTCAACGAGACCCTAAATGAACCCTAAGCAACGCTCAGGAGCGCGCCACCACGTACCGGGGTCGTTTAGGTTGAGGCGGTGGCATCGGTTGTGATTGTTGAAGACGACTACCAGATCCGTGAACTGGCTGTTCGTGCGCTGTCTGGCGCCGGGCATGTCGTGTGGTCGGAGGCAACCGGGATGGCGGGGTTGCAGAGCGCCATAGACAACAGTCCTGACGTGGTGGTGCTCGATCTCGGGCTGCCTGATGTCGATGGGAGCGACGTGCTCAAGATGATTCGGGCCGTTTCGCAAGTACCGGTGATCATTGCGACCGCTCGCGATGACGATGCCGAGATCGTGCGCATGCTCGATGCCGGTGCCGACGAGTATGTCGTCAAGCCGTTCTCGGGTGCCGAGCTCGAAGCCCGGGTTCGTGCGCTTCTGCGTCGTGCCGCCGTGGCCGGACCGTCGAACAAGCTCGTCGTGGGTGATTTGACGGTCGAACTCCGGTCCCGCACTGTCGATCTCGACGGCGAGCCGATCGAGTTGAATCGCAAGGAGTTTGATCTACTGGCGTTCCTTGCGGCGCGGTCCGGGGAGGTCGTGCCTCGGCAGGAGTTGTATGCCGAGGTGTGGCGCCAGCCCTACGGCGGGGCCGACAAGACCATTGACGTTCACATCTCGTGGCTTCGACGCAAGCTCGGGGAGACAGCCGCTGAACCCCGATATCTCCACACGGTCCGGGGTGTCGGAATCAAGCTCGTCGACCCGGCATGAGGCGCCAGCTCATCACCGTGTTCGTCGCCATCTCGGTGATGGTCGCCGTTGCGTTCGTGGTGCCGCTCGGGTTCTTGGTCCACACGACAGCGGAGGACCGGGCGCTCGACGCCGCCCGATCAGACGCGGCAGCGATCGTTCCTGCGATCGTCGCCGACAGCACGAGCGCGCAGATCGAAGCAGCAGTGGGCGCAACTGGGAGCGGCAGGGCGGGCCGGTTGACGGTGATGACCTCGAACGGGTGGACAATTGGTCCACCAGTGGCAATGTCCCCTCGGCTCGACGCAGCGTTGTCAGGCGGCGCATCGGCGATCGGTCCAGTCGCCGGTGGTGTCGAGGTCGTGACCGCCGTTGCGAACGGACCTGGCGAGCTTTCGGCCATACGGGTTTTCGTTCCCAACGAGGACCTACGACGGGGTCAGTGGACTGCCTGGGGGGCGTTGGCCGCGGTCGCCGTAGCGTTGGTTGCTCTGTCGGTGTTGGTGGCCGATCGGTTGGCCCGCTCGATCGTGCGTCCCACCCAGCAACTCGCGGCCGCAGCCCACCGGCTTGGCGATGGTGATTTGTCGACACGGGTCGATCCTGATGGCCCGCCGGAACTGGTCGAGCTGTCGGCAGCGTTCAACACCCTCGGCTCACAGGTGTCATCGATGCTTGCTCGCGAGCGAGAGCTGGTGGCTGAGCTGTCACACCGGCTTCGGACGCCGCTCACCAAACTCAGGATGCGGGTTGATCAGGTAGGCGACCCGGAACTGGCCAACGACTTGCGGAGCGATGTCGAGGACGTGACTCGGGTGGTGAACGCTCTCATCGCCGAAGCCCGCAGCTCATTGAGTGCCCTGCCGGAAACCTGCGATGCCTCCGTTGTCGTGACTGAAAGGGTCGAGTTCTGGTCGGTACTGGCCGAGGACACCGAGCGCCCTTGGTCGTTCGATCGTGGACGGAGTCCTCTGATGGTGCCATTGTCGTCGGCGTCGCTCGAAGCAGCGGTCGACGTGTTGATCGAGAACGTGTTCGCACACACCGACGATGCCGTGCGCTTCACGGTCGGCTTCGGAGAGAAGAACGGTCGAGCCAGAATCTGGGTCGGCGACGCAGGCACCGGCATCAACGACGTCGCCTCCGTTCGTGGCGTCAGCGGGAACGGATCAACCGGTCTGGGGCTCGACATCGCCCGCTCGACCGCCGAGTCTGCCGGCGGATCATTGGATATCGGCAGCAGCGAACTGGGCGGAACCGAAGTTTCGCTGGTGTTTCCCCGCATCCCGCCGGGCTAGCACCGAGCTCGGCCGAGCGACTGACTGAAGCCGTGCTCAACCGCCCACAGCGCGGCCTGGGTACGGTCGCTGACACCCAAGGTCGCGAACACACGAGTGAGGTGGGACTTCACGGTCTTCTCGCTGATCATCAATCGGCGGGCGATCGCCTTGTTCGCCTGGCCCTGGGCAACCAGGGCCAGCACCTGAGTTTCACGTTCGGTCAGCGCTGGGCTGCTCGGTTTGGTCCGAGCATCCAGGACCACACGTGCGGCACGGGGATCGACGGGGGCGTCGCCGTTGGCTGCGGCGTAGACACCAGCGACCAGCGCGGCCGGGTCGGCGTCCTTCACCAAATAGCCGAGGGCGCCGGCATCGACTGCGTCGAGCACGTGGTCGTGGTTGGTGTGAGCGGTGAGCATCACGACGCACGCGTCAGGCCGCTGTGCAATCAAGCGGCGAGTGGTCTCGATGCCATCCATGTGTGGCATGGAGATGTCCATCACAACCACATCGGGACGCAGTTGGGTGTCGAGCTGGAGAGCCACCGCTCCCCTATCGGCCGATGCAATCACCTCGATACGCGGGTCCTCGGAAAAAAGACGTTCAAGGCCATCACGAAGAATTGCATGGTCATCGACCAACAGCACCCTGATCATGCCGACACCTCCAAGCGGATCGTGGTTCCCGCTCCTGGAACGGACTCGACCATCAGGCAGGCCCCGGCCTCGTCAGCGAGATCGGTCAACATTCGCAGGCCGAAGTGGCCGCTGGGAGAACCGGTGGAGGTGTGGAAGCCGCGGCCATCATCGCCGACGGTCGCCACCGTCGCCTCGTGATCGGCCGTCACTGCCACCGCAAGTGTCTGGGCATCGGCATGTCGGAACACATTTCGGACCGCTTCCTGCACCACTCGGTAGACAAGGGCGGTTGTCTCGAGCGAGCAATCGACGTCGCCGGAAACAACGAGTTCGGTGTGGATGCCGATGCCAGCCGCCGGCGCCAACAGATCGACGAGCGCCGCCTCCAGTCCTTGCGATCTGAGATTCGGCAGATAGATGTCGACGAGTAGGGACCTCAGCGATTGCAGGCTGCGCCGAGTGACCGCCGAGGCAGAGCGAAGATCGCTCGCCAACTTCGGTGACGTTCTCGACGCGACCTCGGCTGCTGCGGCGATCGCGAAGGATGTCCCGGCCAGGTCTTGCACGACACCATCGTGAAGATCGGCTGCGATGCGGCGTCGTTCGAGGAGTGAGGAGTCGATCGCCCGCTGCATCAGATGTTCGCGTTCGACCTGGCTTCGTCGAAGGCGACGGTTCAGACCCCAGGCCAAGCCGAAGTGCATCGCCTGCATCACCAGCAACGCAGCAACGACGATCGGGGCGAACTCGGAGCGGATTCGCTGACTGGAGGCACCGACCGCGGCCATCGAGTAGTACGACTCGAACAGCAGCGGCTCACCCGATGGGCCCTTTACGGGTAGGTATACCTCGAGGGCCTGATTGGCGGTCTCGAACCGGTTCTCGGGACCGTCGAGATTGCTGACCTCGGAGACGACCACACCACTTCGCAGCGACTCGACCTTGTCGTCGTCGAGGTCGTAGCGCTCGCCGATCAGCTGATGCTCGTCGGAGTACACGACCAGACCTGTGGCATCCCAGAGCTTCACTCGCAGGGTCGAGCCGTCGAGGACTCGGCGATTGACGATGGCGTCCAGCGCCTCGATCGCCGCAGGGTCACCGGCCAGCAGGTCGGCGGAAAGGTTCGGTTCCAACACGGTCCGAGCCAGCGTTTCGGTGCGAGCGCGGACATCGTTCATCGCTTCGGCCTCACCAGCGCGATACGAAGCAAGCAAGCTGCCGGCGCCGATCACGGCCATGCCGACGACTCCGGCGATCGCGAACTGAACGAACGGATTCCGAAGCCTGTCGAATCGACGTGAGGTGTCCGGTGCAAGAGAGGGCGAAACCATGGATCAACCATGGTCGTCCGAGTCATGGTCGTCCGAGTCATGGTCGTCCGAGTCATCTCGTCCTGAGTCGTCTCGTCCTGAGTCGTCTCGTCCTGAGTGATGGTCGTCCGAGTCGTCATCATCAGAGCGGTTCGCCGAGTTGTCGCTGTTCGAACCGGTGTTCCGGGTCCCGCTTCCGACACAGCGGGGATCGTTGGCATGCTCGGCTTCGTCACACGGCCCGGAAATATCTACCCCAACCGAAGACGGCGTCACGCCAGAAGCCGACGTCGAGGGAACCGTGATCGAGGGAACCGTGGTCGAGGGAACCGTGGTCGAGGGAACCGTGGTCGAGGTCGTGTTCACGGAACTCGATGTCGAGATCGTGTTGGTTTCCAGCTGGCTTGTCGACGGGGAATCGTCGCTTGAACCTCCGCCGCTGAACGCAGTGGCGCCGGCCGTTGCGCTGATGCCTACGGCGGCAATCGCTCCGGCCGCCAGGATGGTTCGAATCTGTCGTTGCATTCTCATGGTGATCTCCAACGCGGTAGTAGGTGTTGGACCTCAGTGTCCGCCCGCTCGCCCTATGCGATCCCCCCGGTGTCCCTAAATCGCCGATAAGTCTGATGTCCGATGACCCGGAGGGGGACTAGGACCATTGGCCGATGGGAGCCGTCGGTATGTCCACTACCTGACAGGACCGCATCCCTCTCATCATCGAGGTCTCACCATGAAGGGGTCTCGCAATGCACGGTTCGTCCAACGGCTACCTCGCCGATCAAACACCGACCTACTGGCCCACGCCGAACGCATCTGACCAACTGACGTTGGGTGAAGCGGCAGCAGGACTCACATCGGTGAGCTTGGCCAAGCTGGACGAAGCCCAACTCCATGATCGCCAAGAGAGCAAGGTCATCTTGCGAACCGCCGATGTTCCCGCAGCTCTGGTTGCGCTGGCCGACGAGTACTTCATTCTTCATCACGAGGGTGAACGGCTGCAGGGTTACCGCAACGAGTACTTCGACAGTGCGGAACTCCGGAACTATTACGAGCACCACAACCAGAAGGGGCGGCGATGCAAGCTGCGCTACCGGACGTACATGAACTCCGACATCACGTTCTTCGAGGTCAAGATGAACGTGAACGGCCGGACCGTGAAGGAACGCCGGCGGTCTCGTCGCCCCGAGGGAGGCCTTTGGAAGGAGGACGCCTTGTTCTTCTTCAAGAAGACCGGTCAGCCACCGTCGGGCCTCGTCCCGTCGATCACGATCGACTATCAACGGATTCTGCTGGTCAAACGTGACTTCTCCGAACGAGTCACCATCGACCTCAACCTCGGATTCACCAGCACTCGGGGCGCCGTCGACACGCCGGGACTCGCGATCTGTGAGTTCAAACAACCGAAGCTCGACCTGCGTTCACCGGCGATGATCGCAATGAACCGCCGACCCCAGAACTTCTCGAAGTACTGCATGGGTCTGGCCTCGTGCGATCCCAGCCTGCGCCGCAACCGCTTCAAGAAGGTCTTCAGGAACCTCGAAGCCCTCGATGCGTCCCCCATCACCCGAAAGCCGGTTGCGCCATGATCGGCCTCCTCGCAATCCAGATCGTCGACCATGCCCGCCTCCCCGGGTTCCTCCTCGGGCTCGGCTTCAACGCCATTGCCATCTCGGCTCTCGCCCTCCTCACCCATCGTCGAGCCAGTTCCCGGGCAATCTCGGTCTTCGCACTCGTCGTGGTCAACGTCGTCGTGTTCTTCGTGACCTACCTCATGGCCACCGCCGCAGTGAGCACCAATGTGGGGTTCGGGTTGTTCGCGCTGTTCGGGATCCTGCGATTCCGAACAGGGACCCTGCCAGTGCTCGACAT
>JBBQUN010000262.1:0-6565 GCA_038212405.1 Acidimicrobiales bacterium
CACCCGGTTTTCGACCTGATGCCATCACCTTCAAGGAACTGACCATCATCGGCGCCCTCGGCGTCGATGCCCCCGTCTATCGTCGGGCGCTCGATCTGCTGGCCAGCGACAAGTACCCGTTTCGGGATCTTCCGCGTCGGGTCGAGCCGTTGCAGAACGCGGCCGAACTGTTGGCGACGATGGCTGGCGAGACCGACTCGGTGCCCCCGATCCACGCCGTCCTCGTGCCCGAGTATCGAGGGGCGTGAGATGGGCAAGCTGATCGAGTTCGAGGTCTTCAACGAGGTCTTCGTGAACAAGATTGTCGGCCGTAAGTCGATGACGGGCATCGACGGTTATCTCGGGATCGAGGTCACCAAACTCACCGCAGGTCATCTCGAAGCGCAGTTCGAGGCAAGAAGCGAGCTCATCACCCCGATCGGCAACATGCACGGTGGCTGCCTGTCGGCGTTCATCGATCATTGCCTCGGCGTCATCATGTATCCCGTGATGCCGCCCGGCTATTGGGCGGCTACCACCGAATTCAAGACCAACCTCGTCAATCCCGTTTCGGGCGGTATGTGTATCGCCACCGCCGATATCCGTGCGATGACACGACGCCTCGCGGTCGTGTCGATCGAGATCGAGAACGAAGGTCGGCTGGTGGCGCTCGCGCAAGGAACAAGCACCATCGTGGCACCAAGGAAAGCAGACTGACATGCAGCGACAACTTCAGCAACAGCTTGTTGCCGAAATTCAAGAACACATCCGGCAGGGAACCACGCCGTTGGCCGGCACGGAGTACTTCAACCCAGTCTTCACCTATTCGTCGCCGGTCCGGGCTGAGGCCGAAAACTCGGTTCTGCGTCGCTATCCAATTGTTGTCGCTCACGAATCAAGACTTGCTGGTGCCGGCGACTTCCTCGCCACCGATGTGGCAGGATTACCGATCCTGGTGGCGCGTCAGGCCGACGGCAGTGTGCGGGCCTTCGAGAACATCTGCCGCCACCGGGGGGCGCAGGTCGTGGAAGGCTGTTCCGGCTCGAAGCGGCGCTTCACCTGTCCCTACCACGCGTGGTCCTATGACCTCGACGGGACGCTCGCGACCGTTCCGGAGTCGGAGGGTTTCGCCGGTGTGGACAAGACGACCCGCGGCCTCACCGAACTCACCGCGACGGTCCGCCACGGCCTCATCTGGGTCCAGATCGAAGGTCCTGCGAAAGACATCGCCGACTACCTCGGTGCCTTCGACGAGGAGCTGTCCTCGTTCGGGCTCGAGAGGTACGTGGAGGAACGCGAGGTGCAACTCCGCACCGAGGTGAACTGGAAGCTGGTGGTCGACGGCTTTCTCGAGGGCTATCACCTTCCGTTCCTCCACGCCCGCACCATCGGACCGTACATCCGCCAGAAACCGACGCCGTTCGAGGCCATCGGACTCCACGGGCGCATGGTCGCCGTACGCAAGAGCTTCGAAGCGTTCGTGGACGCCGACCCGTCGGCCGTCGACCTTCTTCCGCACATCGCGATCATCTACCAGATCTTCCCCAACACCATCCTCGTCTGGCAGTCCGATCACTTCGAGATGTGGAACTGTTTCCCCGGCCGGAATGGGCCCGGTACCAGCGTCTCCCGGGTCAGCCTGCTCGCGCCGAGCCCCGAAGAAGCGTCCGCCCGCGCTGATTACTGGGACAAGAACTGGAAGGTCCTCATGAACACGGTCGAAGAAGAGGATTTCAGGGTTGCTCGTACGATGCAGGCCGGCTTCTCCACCGGCTCACAAACCGAGGTCGTGTTCGGGCGGAACGAACCCGCGTTGCAGCACTTCCACCGCACCCTCGAGAGCCAGATCGGGTGAAACCGAGGCTGCGAAACCTCCTCCTGTGCGTCTGTTCCGGAATACATCTATACCGAAAGGACTGCCATGGATGAAGGACGTGTAGCCCGGCTAGAAATCGCTGAGGCCCGCATCGCTGCCGCCGAACTGGGTCTGCCCGAAGTTCTGGCTGACCTGTCGGTCTTCCAGATCGCTCTCAAGAACCCAAGCGTCGCCCGCGCCCTCAGCGGCATGCTCCACAATTTGCTGTGGAAGGGACAGCTCGACGGTCGTCTCCGCGAACTGGTGATCATGCGGATCGGCTGGACCACCGGCGCCGTCTACGAGTGGACCCAGCATTGGCGCGTCGCCACGGGCATGAACATCGAGGAGGACGACCTTCTCGGTGTTCGCGACTGGCCGCGACACAAACCGTTCGGCCCGCTCGAACGAGCGGTGCTCGCCGCAACCGACGACTGGCTGGAGGACGGTGCCATCAGCGCCGAAAGCTGGGATCTTTGCCGAGAACAACTGGTCGACGATGCACTTCTGATCGAACTGGTCGCCGTTATTGGCAACTGGACGCTCTTTTCGAGCTTGCTTCGATCCCTCCAAGTGCCGCTCGAGGATGGAGTCGTTGCGTGGCCACCCGACGGACGTGTCCCGTGACAGCCCCGCAACCATCGTTTGCCAGATGTGTCACAAGATGAACGTCAAGTTCTCGAAATAGCGATGCACGTCAACCAAATCGATGCGTTTTCGGGCGATCCGAAAGCCGAGGGCATGGTGTCGGATCAGCCATTTCACTCGACTGGGGAGGACCTGTAGTTCGGTGTTCGGCCGCTTCTCGTATACAACTTGGACTGCTTCGACGCAGAACGCATTTGTGGCTGGGTGCTCGTAGACGGTCAGATTGGTGAGCTGGTGGCACGTCACTGAAAAAGGCGTCTGCGCGTGTTCCTTCCCCGACTGGAGTCGGGCTATGCGAGCGGTCAGGCGAGTGCGATCGTCGTAGATGATCGAGACGTGTTGGTCGGGGTCGGTTTGGGACGGTTCCGAGGGGATCCAGTATCGACATTCTTCGTCGTACAAGCTGAGCCAGGAATCAAGTTCTCCAGCGTCCAGCAGCGCGGCTTCATCGGTCAGTAGCTTCAGTATCTGACGTTCGCCGGTGATCATCATGCCTCCTTTCCCGGGGGCTCCATGGCCTCGAGCCAGCGTCGGTAAAACCCCCGCTGGGGTTGTTCGTCGGTGACGTGCCCGTGTCGCGTCCCGTCGGCGTCGCTGACGGTGCGATGGAGGCCCCTGAGAATGGGCAACCACTCCATCGACTCGACCTTCAGCCCTTCGGTGACCCTGCGGAACATTTCCAGATCGCCGGGAGCACCGCCTCCGGCCGGACCGTAGAAGCTTTCGTGGGCTCGAAGACGGGCAGCGTTCAACGCGGGCTGGGCGCCCGCCAATGTCGTGGGGTAGAGGTCGATCTCGGTCAGGTCGACGCGACGCGGGTGTACGACGCGGATCTGGTTTTGGATGATGAGGAGGTTGGGGAACACGAGGAGGTTGAATCCTTGGCCGCCATTGGTTTGGATCACCAGCCTGGCCCGCGACTCTCCGAGCCGGTCGACGAGCTGACGATGCAACTCGCGTCCTTCTTCGGTCCGTTGCAGCGCACGCTCGTGGACTGCTGCGAGGTTCGGCCGATTGTCGAGTAACGCATGGCCGTTGCCCAGGTCGGCCGCAGTCGCTGGTGACTGCCCGTGAAAGAGTTTCATGGCACGCCCATCGGGCGCTGCCGATTCGAGGAAGGCTTGGTGGACGAAGTTCGGGTGGTAGCCGTCGACTCCGTTCTCGCATTGGAGCTTCCAGTTGCCGGCGTAGCCGTAGCGATGCTGGCCGGCTGACCCGACGCCTATGTCGCCAGTCGGTGACAGGTCGCAGAACAGGTCGATGTACTCGGCTGCGTTACCGAGGTGGTCCTGCAGCGTCGGGCCATCCGGGGACAGATTGGCGAAGACGAATCCTCGGTAATGGTCTACCTGCTCCGGTCGCCCGAGCGAATAGTCGGCGACATCGAACACGTTGCTGTCGTAGCCGTCGGCAAAGGTCGGAGCGATGAGGGTTCCGTCGAGCCGAAAGGTCCAGCCGTGGTAGTCGCAGCGTAGCTGTCGGCTGGTGCCGTTTCGTTCCTGGCAAACGGTGGCGGCCCGGTGGCTGCACCGGTTGAACAGCACATGGAGTTCGCCGTCGAGGGCGCGGGTGAGGATCACGGGCTGTTGCCCGATCCAACTGGCGGCGAAAGAGCCCGGCGTTGGCACCTGGCTCTGGTGGCCGACGTAGATCCAGTTGCGACCAAAGATCCTTCGCAGTTCTGCTTCGAAGACTTGCGGGTCGACGTAGATGGATCGGTGGATGCGGTTTTCGGAGACGAGATGTTCGAATCCGTCGTCTACGGTCGTCACGGCTGAGTTACCCTTCTCGCTCTCATGCTGGTTCGACCCAGAAGAAGACGAAGTCCTCGCGTTTGGCTTCGCCGGTCATCATCACCGGCAACCCCAACGCCAGCTCATGCTCGGTCATGTTGCGCATGGCTCCGAGCAGGCGAGGCCCCTCGTTGAGCTGGACGACGATGCTGGTGTAGGGGAGTTCGTCGACCCACCCGCGGTCGACGGTGAAGTGACTGGTCACCCACGACGCGATCGTTCCGAGACCAGCTACCGGCTGCCACGAATACTGATCGGAGAAGCAATGGCGACAGTAGTACCGTGGCGGGTGCCGGAATTCCCCGCAGCTGTCGCAGCGCTGCAGGTGGAGCGTGCCTCGAGCGCAGGCTTCGAAGAACTCCTTGTTCAGATCCTCGGTTTCAGGAACATATTTTCGGGGTGACGGGGTGGGGGTCGTTCGTGTTTCGGTCATGTCAACGGTCCTTTCCGAGGATGGCGAGGCTTCCGTCGCCGAGGTCGCCGTAGCCGGTGACGACGCCGAGTTCGCATCCTTCGACCTGCGCTGCGCCGGCATGACCCCGCAGTTGTCTGGTGGCTTCGACCAGATGATTGAGTCCCCAACAGTGGCCCTGTGAGAGAAGGCCGCCGTGGGTGTTCATTGGATAGCGTCCGCCGAGCTTGATGTTGCCGTCGCGGACGAACTCCTTGGCGCCGCCGGGTTCGCACATGCCGAGGGCTTCCAGTTCCATCATTACGACATAGGTGAAACAGTCGTAGATCTGGAGGAAGTCCATGTCGGCGGGTTGGACTCCTGCCATGGCGAAGGCCCTCGGGGCGGCCGAGTGCAAACCGAGCCGCAACAGTTCGGGCCGGTTGGTGATCTCATCGGCAGGGTACGGGTGGCCCTCTGCCCCACCGAGATAGACAACCGGAGGGTGGGGGAGATCGCGCGCTCGCTCGATCGATGTCATGACTACGGCCGCAGCGCAGTCGGTCTCGAGGCAGCAGTCGAGCTTGCGGAGCGGGCCGGCAATGGGGGGTGACTCGAGGTAGTCGGCGAGCGTCATCTCACGTCCTCGCATCAACGCCTTGTCGTTGAGATGGGCGTGTTCTCGACACGTCAAGGCGATCTCGGCAGCGTCTTCTGGTTGTACGTCATAGAGGTCGACGTATCGCTGGAGGTAGAGCGAGTACCACTGCGCTGCGGACCGGACACCATAGGGAGCGTAGAAATTGCGGCTCGTTTCGAGCACCGGTCCGAGATCGAGGCGGCGTCGAGACGGTTTGACGCCCGGTCGTGGTCGCATCGCCGAGTAACCGTTCCATCCCAAAGTGACGAGGACGGCGTCGGCCAAGCCTGCGCTGATGGCCGTGGCCGCGCTTTGGAGGGCGGCGGTCGGGCTGGCCCCGCCCATGTGCACGGTGATGGAGTAGTGGATGTCCGGCATGCCAAGGTGGGCTGCAATTTCTTCGGTCGAGATGAAACCGGGCGGTGGTATGACCCCATCGATGTCCGATGGTTTCAGCCCGGCATCGCTGATCGCCTGCATCGACGTGGCGAGAATCATCTGCGGAACCGTTTGCTCGGCCCCGCGAAGGTAGTCGCTCTCGGCGATTCCGACGATGGCCGTTTGACCGGAGATGTTCAGCACCTGTCCGTGCCCCCTTCGGAGTCAACATGCGTTCGAGGGGGAGTGTTACAAGACGGATCAGTTGTGTCAACACCTGCGCCTGGCCGGCCGCTTTCGTCTGACAGGCGCTTCCACCGTTCGCAGCTCAGGATCTCCGCAACCTTGGCCGGGAGTCTGGCGGTTGCCTTCCGGGCCTGACAAGAAGACAGATTGGCTGTAATGTCTCTTGACCGCCGTCGAAGGGACCAATCATGACCGCAGCAAGTGTCGACGTGACTCCGATTGTTGATCGACCGATCATCTCGGCCGACTCGCACATCACTGAACCGCCAGACTGCTACACGAAGTACATGGACCCGAAGTTTCGGGATCGAGCGCCCCACGTCGTGCGCGACGAACGTAAGGGCGACATGTTTGTGATCCCGGGTATGGCGAAGCCAATCGCCATGGGGCTGACCGCGGCAGCCGGGATTCCGCCAGGGGAATTGACCGAGTTGGGCCGCACCTTCGATCAGCTCCATCGGTCGGGTTACGAGCCCGAGACCCGCACGGCGGATCAGGATCGCGACGGTATTGCGGGAGAGATCATCTACCCGACCGTTGGCATGCTGATCTGTAATCACAAGGACATCGACTTCAAGCAGGCCTGCTTCGAGGCGTACAACCGTTGGATCTCCGATTACTGCTCGTTCGACCGG
>JBBQUN010000263.1:0-6546 GCA_038212405.1 Acidimicrobiales bacterium
TCGTCTCCCGCATGAGTCCGCAATCTAGACAGCCATACGCCGCGGCGCACGCGCGAAATGTGAAGCGTGTGTTTCGTCACGGATAGTCACACTAGCCCCGTCCAAGACGGTAGGTTCCGCCCGTGCGCGGGAGGCGTCGGATCGAACCTGGCGTTGTTGAATGCGTCGAGCATCCCCCCTTCGCCTACGCCAGCTCGGTAACTTCTCCGACCGTGCAGGAACTCCGTCTCGACCACCCCATCGATCCCGCCACCAAGGTGGCGCTGACTCGCAATGACATAGCCCATCAGTCGTTGCAGGCCCTGCTCGACGACCTCGACTACGTCACCACCACCATTCCCGAGCATGAGCGCCCCCACGCCGCCCGTGCCGTCCTCGACCATCACCGTCCCCCAGTCAGCGAGGCGCTGCTCTCCGACGAAGGACGACGACTGCAGACCACGGCGCGGCGCGCGCTGGCTTCGCTAGCGCACATCGAGAGCGAACAGACGTTTGACGATGTCCTGGTCTTCGACACTCCTCGTGCGGCCGCGACGTTGCCGTCGACCCCTCCCGCGACGCGACGACGACAGGCCGCTCTGACCTTGGGCATGACCGGCGCCATCGCTGCCGGCGGCTTCTCGGTCGGCGCGCTCCTCCAACGCCTGCTGTAGATCGGCCACCTGTTGTAGATCGGCGGCCTACTGCAGCGTGGCCGACTTGACTGCTTGGGCGAACTGGACGACGTCGTCGACAAACGACTCCGGCTGTTCGAAGGCCGCAAAATGGCCGCCCTTGACCCGCTCGTTCCACGACACGATGTTGGTGAACGTTCCTTCACACCAGCGCCGCACCGGCGGAACGATTTCCTTCGGGTAGACGGTGAAGCCAGACGGGATCGCTATTGCGCCGCCGCTTTTCGAACGGCCAAAGCTCTCCCAGTAGATGCGGGCCGATGAGGTTGCCGACGACGTCGCCCAATACAGCATGATGTTGTCGAGGAGTTCGTCTCGGGTGAGGACGTTCTCCGGGTGGCTGTCACAGTCGGTCCACGCCCAGAACTTCTCGAGGATCCACGCCGCTTGACCCGACGGTGAGTCGGCGAGTCCGTAGCCAACGGTCTGGGGCCGAGTCGCCTGCTGGGTCGAGTAACCCGAGTCCCACTCGCTGTAATACTTCGCCCGTTCGAGCGCAAAGAGTTCGTCAGGACCCAGTTCGCCATCGTGTTCGCGAGGGCGGCCCCCCATGTTCAACGTCATGTGTACGCCATCGCAATGCTCGACCTGTGAGCGACCGATGTTGGCCGTGACCGCCGACCCCCAATCGCCTCCCTGTGCGAGATACCGGTCATAGCCGAGCCGAGCCATCAGCTCACCCCACACCTCAGCGATCTTCTCGACCCCCCAGCCGGTCGCGGTCGGCTTGCCCGAGAATCCGAATCCGGGAAGCGACGGTGCCACCACGTGAAACCCCGCCTCGGTCAACGGCTCGATGACCTTGTGGAACTCCACGATCGATCCCGGCCACCCGTGGGTGAGAATCAGCGGCGTGGCGTCGGGCTTTGACGATCGCTGATGAATGAAGTGGATGTCGAGGCCATCGATCTCGGTGAGAAAATGGTCGAACCGATTGAGCGCTGCTTCGCGTGATCGCCAGTCGTAGTCGTTGGCCCAGTACGTACAGACGTCTCGGACGTAGGCGAGGGGAATGCCTTGTGACCAATCATCGACCAGCTCCGCCTCGGGCCAGCGCGTTCGCTCCAACCGATCACTGAGGTCGCTCAGCACCTCATCGGGGATGGCAATCGTGAAGGGCCGGATGTCGTTCATGGCGTTACTTTGTCGCACTGGCACCGGCGATGCCAGATGAATCGTTGGCGAATCTGACGCATCCAGATCGGGCGGCTAGCTTTCGCCACATGGACATGACGTACCCGACTGAGACAGAGGAATTCAGGACCAAGATCCGCACCTTCCTCGACACCAACCTTCCCGACGACTGGCAGGGCATCGGTGCGCTGTCGAGCAGCGCTCGGGCCGAGTTCACCGAGAGCTGGCGCCAGACGCTACAAGAGAACCGACTGCTTGCCGCCAACTGGCCCGCCGAATACGGCGGCGGCGGTTTGAGCCACCTAGAGCACGTGATCCTCAACGAGGAATTCGCCAAGCAAGGGGTGCCGACCAGTGGCGGCAACGACGGCTTCAGCATCGGCATGGTCGGCAACACGATCCTGTCGGTGGGCACCGATGAGCAGAAGGCCTACTTCATTCCTCGGATCATGTCCGGCGAAGACGTCTGGTGCCAGGGCTACTCCGAGCCCGACGCCGGCTCCGACCTCGCCAACCTCGGCTGCAAGGCCGAACTCGATGGCGATCAGTGGATCATCAACGGTCAAAAGATCTGGACCAGCTCGGGTCATACCGCCAACTGGATCTTCGTACTGGCCCGCACCGCCCCCGACGAGGCCAAGCACAAGGGCATCTCGTTCCTGCTCGTGCCCATGGACCAGCCCGGGGTCGAGATTCGCCCGATCACCAACATTGCCGGTCACGATCACTTCAACGAGGTGTTCTTCACCGATGCCACCTGCCCCAAAGAAAACGTGCTCGGCGGCGTCAACAACGGTTGGTCGGTCGCCAACACACTCCTTGGTTACGAGCGAGGCGTCGGCGCCACCACGCAGTACCTCCCCTTCCGTGCCGAGCTCAATTCCTACATCGAGGCGGCCAAGCAGCTCGGCAAGACCGACGACCCACTCGTGCGCCAAGACATCGCCCGGTTCCACTCCAAGGTCGAGATCATGCGCTTCCGGGGCATGCAGGCCCTCAGCCGATACATCAAGGGTCAGCAACCCGGCCCCGAGGCCTCGATCGGCAAACTCTTCTGGAGTTCCTATCACCAAGAAATCACCGAAGCGGCGATGAACCTCTTCGGTGCCGACGCCATGGTGGGCTTCGGAGAAGACACCCGTGGCGGCCTCGGAGCACCGGCGATCGGCACGGCCAACACCGCCGCCAACTGGATGTCGAGCTTCTTCATCGCTCGGCCAGGCACGATCTACGCCGGCACCTCCGAAGTGCAGCGCAACATCATCGGCGAACGAGTGCTCGGTCTTCCTCGCGAACCTCGAGCCGATGGCGGCACGTGGAAAGAGAGCCAGGCCGCCTACCGCTGACCAGCGGTTGGGTCAGGCGAACACCACGACTCACTGCAGGACCGATCAGCACGGCGATCAGGAGTGTCCCGGGACCGACCGGGCCTCCGATCGCGGTGCCGATGGCGAAGAACGATGCTTCGAGACCGAGTCGGGTGATCGACATCGATCGTCCGAAACGCCACGAGGTTGCCTCACTGATGAGTTCCCCGAGCCCCGCGCCAAAGCCCGAGACAACGATTGCTCCCGCCCCCACACCAATCGTGACCACGGCAACAGCCTGGACGATCATGGCCGCGGCGAAGTGAAGAGAACCGAGTCCGGACATCAGTGACGACAACGGCTCGAGCACCGCACCAATCACGAATGGCGTCACCAGCGTGCCCGGTCGAGGTGGGTTGCCGAGCACTGTTGCCAACAGCATCATCGCTGCGGCAACTGACCACATCGCGATCGACAGCGGCCACCCGAACTGTTCGGCGAGCCCGATGTTGAACACGTCGAGGGGGCCGACACCGATGTTGGTTGCCAACGTCATCGCAACGCCGATCGAAACCAACACCGACCCAATTCCCTGAGCGGCAATGCGTCGGCCCATCGGTGCGTGGCCAACCTGGGGACGCTGGGCGACAGCGACCGCCAGTGACCCATCCCGCGACGCAGGATGACGTGCAAGCCACCTGAACATGTTGGTCAATCGAGTGGGGACGCTGTGCACCACAGGAGTATCGGCCTTCACACCACCATTGCGCGCGTTGTCAGCGGTGAAAGCAGGCACCGCTCAGGAAAACTGGCGCTCGACCCAATCGGGAAAAACATCGGGGGTATCTTCACTTGGCTTGAGCGACCACTCAGGATCTCGTTTTTCCAGGAAGCTGACGACGCCCTCCTTGGCGTCAGCCATGGCACCGAGCGCCTGAATGGCCCGGGAGTCGACCCGGTGCGCTTCCATTGGGTGATCGAACGTGAGGCCCCGCCACAGCATCGCACGAGTGAGCGATACCGAAACCGGGGCGGCGTGGGTTGCGATCTCGCGGGCAATCTCATAGGCACGCGGTAGGAGCTCGTCATCGGGCAGGACCTGAACGAGACCGCCCTTCGCGACCTCTGTGGCCATCATGACCCGGCCGCTGTAGCACCACTCCAAGGCCTGGCTGATGCCAACCAAGCGAGGCAGGAACCACGACGAGCAGGCTTCGGGCACGATGCCGCGGCGGGCGAACACGAACCCGATCTTGGCGCTCTCGGCGGCGAGTCGGATGTCCATCGGCAGCGTCATCGTGATGCCGACGCCAACCGCCGGACCGTTGATGGCCGCAATCACCGGCTTCTTCGACTCGAAGATCCGAAGCGTCGTTCGACCGCCACCGTCGCGGTCGACCTTCGTGGCGTCACGACCGCGTGCCTCGGCGTTGAACGTATCGCCACCGGCGTCACCGAGTTCGGCGCCGGCACAAAACCCACGACCAGCGCCGGTGACGACCACGACGCGAATGTCGTCATTGGTGTCGATGTGGTCGAACGCCGAAATGATTTCCTCCATCATTTGTCGGGTGAAGGCGTTGAGTCGGTCGGGCCGATTGAGGGTGAGCGTGGCGATGTGGTCGGCCACCTCGAGCGTGATCTGTTCGAAGTCGAGAGTCATACCCACGTTCTAGCCGAGCACTCCCCCATCGCTGAAAAGCGCCCAGTGATGCCGTGCCATCGTCTCGGCTGTCCGGGAGCTTCTCGGTTCGTGTCGCATCACCCCTCGCCTGGCTAGCGTCGCAGGGTGCATGTTGTCGGACTCGCCCTGGTTGCCGCCCTTCTCGCCATCTTCGTCGGTGCGATACTCCAGGGTTGTATCGGCTTTGGCATGGTCGTGCTGGCATTCCCTGTCCTCGTGTCACTCGAGCCGGCGATCCTGCCTGGCAGCGTGCTGCTGGCCTCGATTCCGCTCGTGACCATCAACCTCTACCGAAACTGGGCTGGCGCCGACTACCGAGAAGTCGGCTGGCTCATGGGCGGACGTTTACCGGGGATGTTCGCCGCGGTCCTCCTCGTGCGGAGCGTCGATCGATCGATTCTCGCCATCGGCGGCGGCCTCGTCGTGCTGTTCGCCGTTGGCTTGAGCGTGTGGGCACCAACGATCCAGCGCACTCGCTCGACGTTGATCGGGGCCGGTGCCGTCTCGGGCTTGTTCGGTACCGCGGTCGGCATCGGTGGCCCACCGCTTGGGCTCCTCTATCAGCACGAGACCGGACCGAAGCTCCGATCGACCGTGAGTGTCCTCATGTTCGTTGGTGCCCCACTGAGCGCAGCGATCCTCGCCATCAGCGGTGACCTCACCGCCACCGACCTCCGCACCGGACTGGCCTTCATGCCGGCAACGACGCTGGGCATTCTTGTTGCGCCGAAGTTCATTCCCTGGGTCGACTCCCGACTGCGAATCACCGTTTTGGTGGTGTGCGCCGTCGCAGCCCTGGTGGCCATGGCCAGGGTCGTCATCGTTCACTGACCCTGACCCTGACCCTGACCCTGACCCGGGGCTGGCTGGCCCCGGCTGGTGTCAGCTGTCAGACGATACGTATCGGCAGGATTCGGGGGCCACGGACCTGTCCTCCGGCCCAGGTGACCAACGACGGGTCAGCGAGTTCGAAGTGCGGGATGCGCTTCAGCAGCTCGGTGATCGAAACGATCATTTCCATGCGAGCCAGGTTCGACCCGGCGCAACGATGGATCCCGACGCCGAACGCGATGTGACGATTCCGTTCGCGATCGATGACGACGTCATTGGGGTTCTCGAAGACCTCGGGGTCGCGGTTGGCGCCTGGGAAATTCATCAGGATCTTGTCGCCGTATTGCATCGGGGAGCCGTTGAACTCGACGCCGTCGGGCTCAGAAACGACCCGAGCCATGGTGACCGGCGAGTAGGCCCGGAGGAACTCCTCGACCGCCGTTGGGATCAACGAAGGATCGTCGACGAGCCGCTGACGATCCTGTGGATGCGCGGCAAGATGCCACACTGCAGACCCGATCGAACTCCATGTGGTGTCGATCCCGGCAACCAGCATCAGGTTGCAGGTTCCCTGCACGTGCTCGGGCGAAATCTTCACGCCGTCGATCTCGGTATCGAGTAGCCGTGAGATCAGGTCGTCGCGTGGATTGGCTTGACGATCAGCGATCTCTGCCATGAAGAACTCGGCAATCTTGCCTCGGTACTTCTCACGAATCGCTGGGTTCGACAGACCGAGTTCGAGCGTTCCCCGTACCCAGTCGACGAACTGATCAGTCCCCCGGGAAGGATGTTTTGATCTGCCTCGGGCGGACGAACCACAATCGGGTCTTGCGACGACAGCGCCGGCACCATGCGGGCGAGCGCAACGACGTCTTCGTAGCGGGTTGGCAACCACGAACCACCCCATCGTTCGGTG
>JBBQUN010000264.1:0-6528 GCA_038212405.1 Acidimicrobiales bacterium
CACGGTGAACCGTCATGGAGCTACCTCTACCGCAAGATGATCCCACTGCTCGTCGACGCCGGGCTGCGGGTCATCGCTCCTGATCTGGTGGGTTTCGGCAAGAGCGACAAGCCAACGCAGAAGAGCGACTACACCTACGCCCGCCATGTCGCTTGGATGCAGGCCGCCATCGTCGACCATCTCGACCTGCGCGACGCCACGTTCTTCGGCCAGGACTGGGGCGGCCTGATCGGCCTTCGACTGGTTACTGCGAACCCGGACCGGTTCGCTCGAGTCATCATTGGCAACACCGGCCTCCCCACCGGGGAACACGCGCCGAGCAAGGCGTTCATGGCATGGCAGAGGTTCTCGCAGACCTCACCCGACTTCAACATCGGTGCCCTCCTCGACGGCGCCACCATCACGCCACTGACCGACGCCGAAGTGGCGGCCTACGACGCGCCGTTCCCCGATGAGTCTTACAAAGAAGGGGCCCGGATCTTCCCGTCGCTCGTTCCGACCTCGCCCGATGACCCAGCGGTTGCAGACAACAAAGCTGCGTGGAAGGTGCTCGAGCAGTGGGAGAAGCCGTTCATCTGCTGCTTCGGCGACAGTGATCCGGTGACCGCCGGAGGCGACAAGCCGTTCCTTCAACTCGTGCCAGGAACCCGGGGCCAGCCCCACGTCGTGGTGGCGAACGCACACCACTTCTTCCAGGAGGACGCGGCCCCGCAGCTCGCCCAGATCATCATCGATGCGATCGGCGCCCAACCATGACCCCGGCTTCGGTATGAGGTCCGTCGAACGCAGTGTCATGATCGAGGCGCCGGTCGATGCCGTTTGGGCGGTGTTGCGCGATTTCGACACCATCAGTTCCTGGGCGCCGAACGTCGATCATTCGTGTTCGCTGTCGGAGCAGACCGAGGGTGTCGGCACGGTTCGCCGCATCCAGGCGCAAGGTCGAACGGTGGTCGAGACCGTGCAGGCCTGGGAGCCCGGCAAGGTGTTGTCGTATCAGATCACCGGACTGCCTCCGATCATTCGGTCGCTCACCAACACATGGAACCTCGAACCGTCGGGCGACACCACCGATGTGGTGCTCATCACCGTGGTCGACGCCGGGCCTCGGCCGCCGCAACAGCTGATCGCTCAGGCAGTCTGTCGGCAGTTGGCGAAGGCCTCTGACCACATGCTCGAGGGTCTCAAGTCCCGGGTCGAACGGTCATCGATCACCAATGAGAGTGAGGAACTATGAAGCAACTATCGCGCCCGGATGTGATCCTCATCATGACCGACGAGGAACGCGCCACTCCGCCGTACGAGACGCCAGCGGTCGCCGCCTGGCGCCGATCGACCCTGGCCGGTGCTGGCTGGTTCGCCGACAATGCCGTCACCTTCGGCCGTCACTACACCGGATCGCTGGCGTGTGTGCCCAGCCGACCGACGATCTTCACCGGTCAGTACCCCGGGGTCCACGGCGTGACCCAGACCGATGGCCTCGGCAAGATGGCCGATGACTCGCGCATGCGCTGGCTCCGTCAGGGAGAGGTGCCAACGCTTGGGCACTGGTTCCGCGCCGCTGGCTACGACACCCACTACGACGGCAAGTGGCATCTCTCCCACGCCGACCTACATGACTCCGACGGCGTGCGGATCGACTCGAACGACGCCGACGGCAACGTGCTCGTTGCCGGCGTCGACCAATACCTGCGTGCCGACTGCTTGGACCCGTTCGGTTTCTCCGGCTGGGTCGGTCCAGAGCCTCACGGTGGGAAGCCGGCCGACACCGGCGTTCGGCGTGACCCGCTCATCGCCGACCGTGTCGTTGCATGGCTCGAGGACCGCTATCGATGCCGAGCTGCTGGTGATCCCGATGCGCAGCGGCCCTTCCTCCTGGTCGCCAGCTTCGTCAATCCGCACGACATCGTGCTCTTCCCGGCGTGGGCTCGCCGCGGCAGCCCGTTGAGCCCGTCCCCACTCGACCCGCCCCATGTTCCCGAAGCGCCGACGGCACGTGAAGACCTGGCGAGCAAGCCAGCAGCACAGATCGCCTATCGCGACGCCTACCCATCGGCCTACGGACCACCTCGTGTGGTTGCCGGTCTCTACAACAACAAGGCGCAGGAGTATCGCGATCTCTATCACCGGCTCCACGCCGAGGTCGATGCTCCGCTGGATCGAGTGCGACGGGCAGTGACCGACCAAGGCACCGACGCGGTCATCGTCAAGACGTCAGACCATGGTGAGCTCCTCGGTGCTCACGGTGGGCTTCACCAGAAGTGGTACACGCTCTATGACGAAGCAACCCGGGTGCCGTTCTCGATCGCTCGTATTGGGGTGTCGCCAACTGCGGGGTGTGTGGTCAACGACGCGCCGACGTCGCACGTCGACATCGTGCCGACACTTCTCGCGGCAGCAGGAATCGTAGAGACCGAGGTAGCCGAGGAACTCCGACGTGGCTTCTCCGAGGTCCACCCACTGCCAGGGAAGAACTTGATGGCGGTGGTCGATGATCCATCGAGCGCCGACACCGAGCGGGCGGTGTATCTCATGACCAACGATCACATGCTCGAAGGAGACTCCGGCGCCTCGGCCGCCGCACGCCGATTGGGCCGAGTCGAGAATCCGCCGGTTCCGCTGCGGATCAATACTCCGGCGCATGTGGCGTCGAACATCGAAGGGCTCGTTCATCGAATCGACGGCACATTGTGGAAGCTGGTCCGGGTCTTCGACGATCCAGCGACCTGGACCCAGCCAGGCGTGCGGAATCTTGCTGCCAGCGGTGGCCCGGGGCCGGATCAGTACCGCACCGCGCCGCTGCCCGACCAATGGGAGCTGTACGACCTCGACCGCGACCCGATCGAGGAGCACAACCGCTGGCACGATGTTGGACGTGACCAACTGGCGGCCGACGTCTTCGCTCGCATGGTCGACGCCATGAAACACGAACGAGCTCGGGCTGTTCCCGAACGGCATCATCCGTGGCCCTATGCGGCTCGCCAGTCAACCGCAGGCCCAACACGGCAGTCGCCGCCGGCACCGGCCCGAGTTCTGCGCAAGCTCGTTCAGAAGCTCGGCATGCACCCGGAAGATGCCGACCACATCGACTTCGATTTGGCGGGTCGGAGTGCGCTGGTCGTTGCCACCAATGTGGCCTGGCTCGACATCGCTGAGCCGACCGGGGTGTTCGCCAGTGAGATGACCGTGCCCTACTACGCGTTCCTCCACGCGGGCATGGCGGTCGATATCGCCAGCCCGAACGGAGGGATGGTTGCCGTCGACCCGAAGTCGCTCCGCCCGGTGATCAGAACGGCCCAGGACGACCGCTTCCTGCGTGACGACATCTTCCGGGCCAAGGTCGCTGAATCATTGGCGATTGGTGAGCTCGACATGAGTCACTACGACATCGTGTTCCTGGCCGGAGGCTGGGGAGCAGCCTTCGACTTCGGATTCTCCGAGGAGCTGGCCGTGAAAGTCACCGAGTCGAATGCCGCAGGCAAGGTCATCGGCGGTATCTGCCACGGTCCACTCGGCTTGCTCAACGCCAAGGCCACTGACGGATCGCCGTTGGTTGCCGGTCGCAAGATCTCGGCAGTGACCAACAAGCAGGTCGCTGAGCTCGGGATCGAGTTGACGCCGCATCATCCCGAACGTGAGCTGCGCGGCGTTGGCGCTCTCTTCGAAAGCGAGACTCGCTTCCGTGATCCGCTGGCCAACCATTGGGTGGTCGATGGGAACCTCGTCACCGGTCAGAACCAGAATGCCGGTCCGATGGTCGCTCGTGAGATGATGCAGCTCCTGGTGACCTCGATCAAGGATGGCGAGCAATGACTGAGCAACGACGAACCCACCGGTCCCACGTCAGCTACATCGACAAGTCGCGGGAGTTCTACGGTGCCCATGGCTATGTGAAGGCCTACGAGTGGGCCACCAACGACGACGCGCCGTTCACACCCCTGACCAAACCGTTGTCGGAGTGCAAGGTTGGTGCCATCACCACCTCGTACTTCCTGCCCGAGGGCTTCGTCTACCGCATCCCTGGCGACCTTCCCCGCAAACCTCACGTGGCCTCTCGGACAGAGGTCGCGCAGCTCGACAACCAGTACCTGTCGTGGGCAAAGGACGAGACCCACACCAACGACCCCGATAGCTTCTTGCCACTCACTCAGCTCGACGAGGCGGTGGCAACCGGACGAATCGGCTCGGTCTCGGAACGGTTCTATTGCCTACCAACCCAGTTCAGCCACCGCCAGACCCAACGGCGCGACACGCCACAACTCCTTGAATGGCTGCGCGAAGACGAGGTCGACGTCGTGTTGATGATTCCCCTTTGACCGGTCTGCCACCAGTCCGTGAGCCTGGGAGCACGCCAAATCGAAGAAGCCGGAATCCCCACGGTCGTCATCGGCTCGGCCCGAGACATCGTCGAGGAGTGCGGAGTGCCGCGCTTCGTTTTCGTCGACTTCCCGCTCGGCAACCCCTGCGGTAAGCCCTACGACGTCGAGATGCAACGCTCGATCGTCGGACTCGGCCTCGACCTACTCGAGCGCGCCTTCGTCCCCCGCACCACCGTGCAAGCGCCCTTCGTGTGGGACGATGACGGCGGTTGGCGAGATCGCTTCATGCACGTTGGCGATGACAACCGGGCCGAGCTGGCCGCTGCCGGAGAAACCCGTCGCGAGCTACAGAACGAGAGCAAGGGATAGCGCAAGCGTTCCAGACGCTCGGTGCTGTAGTCGGGTTTCGGTCAGTTGGGTGCTGTCAGCCGGTTGGTTCGACGGTGAAGGACTCGACCAGTTCGAGGTACGTACCGTCGGGATCACGGAAACAGAAGAACCGGGTGCCCTGGGTGTCGTTCATCATGACCGTGGCGGGTGGCGAGACGATCTCGACTCCCGCGGCTTGGAGGGCTGCGTAATCAGCGGCCATGTCGGTGGTCCTCATCGCCAGGCGAGCCAGGCCAGGTCGGTACAAATTCGGATATGGGTCCGAATCGTCACGCGGCGACACCCATTCCAACAGGTCGATCACCATCGCCGGGTTGGCTCCGGAAATGGCGAGGATGGCGCCCCGCACCCGGTAGGGCGGCATCCCAACCGCAGCCGCTACCTCGGCGGTGTTGGTCTCGGGCACGGTCCAGACTTCGGTGAAACCGAGCATCTGGTAGAAGGCCAGTGACCGTTCGTAGTCACGACAGTTGATGTTGACATGGACCATTCCCGAGATGTGCATGTGTGCGATTCCCTGTTCGTGTGGCACTGGTGAGTGGTCAGATCAGCTGAGCGAGGTGTCGCCGTTGTCGATCACCAACTCGGCTCCGTTCACGTGCTTGGATTCGTCGGAGACGAGGTAAACGATGAGATGGGCGACGTCGCTTGGTTCACCGACGCCGAGCTTCTTGCGCAGGGCTTCGGGATCATCGGCTCCTGCCAGGTCGATCCCCATGAGCGAGTCGAGCGCTTGGTGAACCATGGGCGTTGCGATGCTGCCAGGGTGAACCGAGTTGCAGCGAATGCCGAGCTTGTTGTGTTTGGCGTGAGCAGCCACCGCCTTGGTCAACGATCGGATACCGCCTTTTGCCGCAGAGTAGGCGAGGTAGGGGGCGATCCCGGTGAGGGCGGCAGTCGATGACATGTTCACGATCGAACCGCCGCCGGCGACTCGCATCAGCGGGATGGCCGACCGACAACCGAAGAACGTACCGTCCAGGTGCACGGCGAGGGTACGACGCCACGTCTCGGTCGAGGTGTTCTCGATGTCGGCGATCGGCGCGATGCCGGCGTTGTTGATCAAGGCATCGAGGTGCCCGAACCGATCCTTCACCTCGGTCATGACGGCTTCCCACGCCGCCTCGTCGCTCACGTCGTGGGGCAGGAACACCGCACCCAGTTCGCTGGCGAGTGCGTAGCCCGCATCGGTGTCGATATCGGTCAACACCACCTGCGCCCCCTCGGCAACCAGGGCTCGAGCATCGGCGGCCCCCAGCCCCGAGGCGGCGCCGGTGACGACGACCACCTTGTTCGCGACTCGGATCCCGGTCTTGCTGGCATCTGGCATGGCATCGGGCATCGCGCTCTCGTTTCGGTCGACTCGCTTTCTGCGAGAACATCCTGCTCGCAGGTCCGAGAGTTCGCCACTCTTGGCAAATCGGCACCTGAACTGTTCCCACTGGAACCCATCTCATCCAACTGTCCCCACTGGAACCCATTCCGGGGTTCACCTGACGACAGTTGGCGAAGTACTGCCAGGTTCGGTTCCTCGGCACGAACCACGTCAGGGCAACGGCGACGAAGACCACGGCGGCCAGCCAGGGGTTCCAAAGCGCGGCAACGATGCTGACGCAATAGAGCGCCATCGACACGAGCCCCTTCTTGTCGCCCGAGACCGCATCTCGGTATCGATGACCCTCTAAGCCCGACGTTCGAGGTAGGACCGAGCGATGGCGCGAAGCCGGTCTCGACCGAAGCTTGGATCATGGCCGCCGTGTACCACGTTGACGGGCAGTTCCAGTAGGCGCCGCATCGTTGCGCAGTAATCGACGATGTTGGA
>JBBQUN010000265.1:0-6459 GCA_038212405.1 Acidimicrobiales bacterium
AGCGGCGGCGAAGGAACCGTTCGGGAGTTCTGCTGCTTCGAGGAACGCGGCGATCTCCTCCATCTCGCCGACCCAACGCCAGGCCTTCGGCGCAGCGCCGGCGGCACTTCCGGCGGCTCGCTTGTTGAGACCGGGCTGGGAACGATCCCACTCGGCCATCAACGCATCGGCGACGCCCGCCGATTCGGCTGCGCTTCGCATAGTGAGGAGAAGCGCAGAAGATCCTTTGGTCCAGCCGGCGTAGCAGAGCTTGAGTGCTGAAGCCCCGCCGGCGCCACCGGCGGTAGCAATGGCTTCCACGAACGAACCGTCGAATGCTCCGGCGACCAGTTCGGCGTGGTCGCCAGAGAGATACAGCCGCGTGGTGCCTGCAACGTTGGCCGGTGGCCCGATGATGCCGCCATCGACATAGACGCTTCCGGTTGCGGTGACGATCTCGGCGATGGTTCGAGCGGTGTTCGGAGCAATGGCGTTCGCATCGATGTAGCGCGCCGCCCCGCCGAGCTCGCTCACCTGGCGGGCGACCATGAGCGCCGCATCAGGAGGGCAGACCGACAGCACGGTGTCGACGCTGCGAACGAGTTCCGCCAGCGAGCCGGCGTCGATGAGCCCCGCCTCGTTGGCTCGGTCGTGGCTGGCCGGTGACCGGCCCTCGCCAGACCACAGAACGGTGTGTCTGGTACTCACGAGCGCAGCACCGATCGTTGCGCCCATCGATCCGGGGTGAAGCAGTGCAACACGCCCAAGGTCAGCGCCCACCGGTTCGGAGCCGCCGAGGGGCTGATCGTTCACTGTTTGCCTCCAGCCGTGAGCGCTCGGTCGATCAGTTCCATCGGGTGTACCGCCGCAACGCCGGCACCAGCCAGGTGCATCGAACATCCGGGATTGGCACTGGCGACGACGTCGGGGGCAGCACGACCGATTGATCCCAGCTTGCGTTCGCGGATCTGCCCGGCCAGTTCCGGTTGGAGGACGGAGTAGGCGCCGCCGGCACCGCAACACAGGCCGTCGTCATCGAGCTCGACCAGTTCGCGCACGAACGGGCGGAGGACGGTGCGGGTTGCGCCGTGCACCTTCTGCACATGGCGTAGGTGACAGGGGTCTTGCACGGCGACGGTCAGGTCGAGCGGCTCGACCAGCGGCAGCCGATCGATGTGATCGGCGAGCCATTCGCTGATGTCGAACACCCGGTCGGCGAAGGCAACGGCTTCGGGCGTGCCGAGCAGATGTCCGTAGTCCTTCATGGCTGCACCGCAGCCAGCGGAGTCGACCAGGATCGGCCGCGGTTCAGGTCCGTCGCCAGGATCGAGCGATGCCATCATGGCCTCGGCGAGCGATCGAGTCTGCGACGTCAGACCGGCGTGGGCGTGGAGGGCACCGCAACATGGGGCAAGGTCGTTGGTTGGTGTGACGCCGAACCCGGCGGCTTCGAGTACCCGCTGCCCAGCCCGATGCACCTCGCGCTGCCAGGCATCCATCACACAACCGGTGAAGAGATAGACGTCGGTGCCAGAGGCGACCATTGGTTCTGAGCGGAGGGGAATCTCGGCGCTGATACCGAGCCGGTCCGGAACGAGATGGAGCCGCTGGGCGACGGCCAGTGCCTTCGAACCGGCTCTGAGCATCTGCGGGTGGGCAAGTGGCTTGAAGGCGAGACGTTGCCACAGCGGCGTGAGCTCGCCCGCCTCGGCCAGGGTTTCCCGGGTTCGTTCCATGAGATGGCCGTACGGCACCCCGGATGGGCACGCAGGTTCACAGCCCCGGCATTGCACGCAGGTCTCGAATGAACGCACGACCTCGGCGGTGAGCGGAGCGTCGTGGTTTTGCACCTGACGCATCAGCGCAATGCGACCACGAGGCGACATTGTTTCGTCGCCTGTCACTCGATAGGTCGGGCACGATGGGAGACAGAGGCCGCACTGCACGCAGGTGTTGAGGTCGTCTGGATCGAGTTTGAGGTCCATCAGCGATCAGTTCGTTCCGGCGATTCGGCCAGGGTTGAGGCGACCCGTCGGGTCGAAGTTCTGTTTCATCTGTGCCGACAGCGCCGCCACCACCGGGCTGATGGCACGTGATGGCTGAGGACGTTCGGCGAAGAGCAGACCGGTCCCGACACTGGCAACGAAGGCGCCGGTGTCGTGGTTGGCGAGACGGTCGGAGTTGGTGCCAGCCAGGCTGCGCAGGGCAGCGGGCTCGAGCGACCACCGTTCGCCAGGAAGTGCAGGTGGCGCGTCGACGGCGGTGAAAGAGCCAACCGCAGCGAGCGATGCCGTCTCGGCCTCGACGTCAGGACCGTGTCCTTCGAGCTGGATCCAGGTGGTCGAGCCGTCCCACAGCACGACGCTCGGTGCCAGGACCGCGTCGCGCGCTCGGAATGGGTCGGCAACGTCGGATCGCAGCCACACCGAGGCAGCCGGAATCGGGTTGGTGCGGATGATGACTTCGGCGAGTAGTCCGAGCGTGCCGAGCGCTCCCACCATGAGCCGGGGCAGATCGAAGCCCGTCACGTTCTTGACGGTCGGACCGCCACCGGTGATGACACGGCCTTCGGCGGAGACGTATCGAACCTGGAGCAGAGCCGAACGGATCGAACCGCGTCGGAGCATGGCGAGATCATTCTCGCCGACGGTGAAGGCGCCGCCGACCGTCGAGGTGTCGCTGCGTTGGGGGAGTGCCGTGCGTTGTCCACGATCGGCCAGTTCGGTGTGGAGTTCAGCGACGGTGGTACCGGCACGCACTCGAACGATCATCTCCTCGGGGATGTACTCGACGATCCCGGTTGGCGCGTGGAGCAGGCGGGCCGCCGGATCGATTGGGCCGCCTGTACTCCAACGCGTCTGTCCGCCGACGATGGCGACCGGACCCTCGCTCCCGACCTGGTCGGCAAACGCTGCCAAGACCGGGTCGGTCGAGGTGAGCGTTGCCATAAGTGACGCCGTGTTGCTACTCATCACCCCCACACTCCGGTCGGTACCGAGCGCAGCGCCTGGATGTCGGCACAACTGTGGCCGGTCGGCAAGACCTTGCCCGGGTTGGCCCGACACTGGGGGTCGAAGGCTCGACGGAGGCGGGCCTGGTGGTCGAGGTCGTCACTGGTGAACAGTCGCTCCATGTAATCCTGCTTCTCGACCCCGATGCCATGTTCGCCAGACAGCACGCCTCCGGCGGCGAGCGACGCGGTGATGATCTCGCCGCCTGCGGCATGGACCCGTTCGAGCACCCCTGGTTCACGGGCATCGAAGATGAGCAATGGATGGAGGTTGCCGTCACCGGCGTGGAAGACGTTCATGACGAGGAGCTCGTGGCGGTCGGCGATGGCGTAGATCTGCTCGAGCACGTCGGCCAACGCCGATCGCGGGACGACGGTGTCGTGGAGGTAGTAATCGGGTGCGATCTGGGCGATCGCCCCGAACGCCGTCTTGCGGCCCTTCCACAGCAGCGCCCGCTCCTCCTCGGTCTGGGCCAGGCGGACCTCGGTGGCACCGTTTGCTCGGCCGATCTCGCCGATGGCGTCGGCATCGATGTCGACGCCTGCTGCCAGCCCATCGACCTCGGCCAGGAGGACGGCCGCGGCGTCGGTCGGGTAACCGGCGTGAACGTAGTTCTCGACAGCCTCGGTGATGCGTTGGTCCATCACCTCCATGGCGGCGGGGACGATCCCGGCGGCGATCACCGCACTGACGGTGTTGGCGGCATCTCGTACCGAAGCGAACGACAGCAACAGCGTGCGGACGTGCGGCGGGTTCTTGGTGAGGGCGACTGCTACGCGGGTTGCGATGCCCAACGTCCCTTCGCTGCCAACGAACGCACCCCGCAGGTCGAGACCGGCAGGCTCGGCATCGAGACCTCCGAGCATGGCGACCTCGCCCGAGGGCAGGACGACTTCGATGGCCGCAATGTGCGCGTTGGTGACGCCATAGGCCAGGCAGTGCGGACCGCCGGAGTTGTTGGCGACGTTGCCGCCGATGGTGCAGACCTGCTGGCTGGACGGATCCGGTGCGAAGTGGAAGCCCTTGGGTGTGAGGTACTTCGTGAGGTCGAGATTGATCACACCGGGTTCGACCCACGCCACTCGATTGTCGATGTCGACCTCGAGAATGGCGTTCATCTTGGTCATGGCAACCACGATCGGGGCACCAAGTGGAATTGCTCCACCAGCCAGACCGGTGCCGGCGCCTCGCGGCACAACGGAACGGCCGTGTTTCATCGCGATTCGCATGATGGATTGGACTTCGGCAGTGGAGGTCGGAAAGCAGATCGGCCCGGAAACGCCGCCATCGAAGACCGAAGCATCGTGGCTGAGCAGCGACCGTTCAGCGCCGTCATTACGAACCCGATCGTCGGCCAATGCAGCTCGAAGATCCTCGACGACGGGGTCGCCCGATGGCGAGGCGGGCCGTGATCCTGGTCGGTAGCTTCGAAGACGTTGGAGCACGTCTCGAACATAGTCGGTGCGAGAGAATTGTCCCGCTCCGGAATGTCTCGTGTCGCTGCGGGTTGTCAATCGACATGCTCGTAGAGATCTGGTCTGACGTCGTTTGTCCCTGGTGCTACATCGGCAAGCGCCGCTGGGAGAAAGGGCTTGCCGACTTCAGAGCTCAGCATCCCGAGGTCGAAGTCGAGGTGGCGTACCGATCGTTCCAGCTCGATCCGCACGCTCCCCAAGGTGTTGGCCTGCCGGTGATCGAGGGCTACGAGAAGAAGTTCGGCGGTCCCGAAAAAGCACGGGAGATCATCGATCGAGTCACGAGCGAAGCGGCGGGTGAGGGCCTCGACTTCAACATGGACATCGCCGTGCGAGCCAACACCTTGCTCTCTCATCGATTGCTCGTGCTGGCCGAGGCCGAAGGAGTCCAGCTCGAACTCAAGGAACGACTCATGCAGGCCTACTTCATCGAGGGCGAGTCGCTTGGCGTTGTCGACAACCTGGTTCGTTACGCAGCCGAAGTCGGGATCGATGCCGAGCAGGCCCGGGCCTGGCTCTCGGGCGACGCCGGCAAAGACGAAGTGTTGAGCCATCTCGAGTTCGCAGGCCAAGCAGGCATCACGTCGGTCCCGACGTTCGTGTTCGATCGTCAGACTGGTGTTCCCGGCGCACAACCAGCCGAAGTCTTCACCCAGGTCCTCGCCCAGATGGCAGGCGTCAGCGTCAACACCGACTGAGTGCCGACGAGTTCGGCGCGCTCAGCCGGTGATGACGAAGGACACATCCTTTTCGAGGACCAGACCGCTGGGCGCTTCGAAGGTGACGGTGACATCGAGGGTCACCGTCGACCCGGCAGTGATGTCTTCGTCGAGAATGAGGTCGAACGCATCGCCGGGGCCGTGAGGACGAACCGCGCCCGAGGCGGTGAGAATGGCACCACTTGAAGCCTCGACGTGGATGTCAGGGTGGTCGGTTCGCACCCGAAGCGTTGCGGCATCGGGAAGCCCGGTACCGCCCGAGTAGCTGATGCTCGCGTCGTAGGTGACGGGCCCATCGGTCGAGAATCGGGCGAGGCGATGGCTGTCGAGACCCGAGCCGCTGCTGATCGGAATCAACACTCGTCCGGTCGATTCGGTGGCGAACTCGATCAGATCGGTGGTGAGGCCGATGCCGCTGATGGTTGGTGAGGTGAACGGATCGGACGAGGTCAAGGTGATCGAGAACCGAACGAACGGGTTCCCTTCGTGGATCGATCCGATGATGTCGCTGCCGATTTCGTAGAACGTCGAGGTGGTGCCATCGGGCCCGACCGGCGTTGCTGCATCAGTCGAAGCGGCGTCGACCCCGGTAGCGATCTGAAGTCGGGCCGTGGTGCCGGGCGGCAAGGCGCCGATGAGATCGAGGTAACCGTAGGAGCCCGAGGTGGCGGTATCGATGGCTGCGCTCGTGAACGTGCCGGACGAGACGTACATGCCTTCCACCGGGCCTGCCGTTGCGCCGAGCGAGATCGGCGAGAGCGGATTTGCGGCAAGTGCTCCGACGAGATTGGTCTCGTCGTCGTAGATGGCCTCTTCGCTGTAGGCGAAGAACGGGAGCGATGACTGGAGCAACGTGCCGGCGGGAATAACTCCGGGGTTGGTGTTCACGTACGCCTTCCCGGGGGCACCGACGATGCCGCCGGGGTTGTCGCAGGGCAAGATCATTGCTGGCTGACCGGGCGGCGTCATCGTCACACCTTGACCTGGGACTGGGCAGACCATCGAGATGTAGGTCGCGTCTTGGGGCAGGAAGTACTCGTAGTCGAGCAGCGAGTAGGGCATGAACGCCGTCGACTCCGAGCTGTTGGCGTCGGCCTGTTGCACTGCGGCAATGCGCCCGCTTGTCGCGGTGATACGAAAGCCGGTGCCGTCGCCGCGGAGGTCGGTGCCCTGGTAGTAGCTCTTGGTGAAGCCGGCAGCGACGGTTTCGGCGGGGAGGTTGGTGCCGTCGGAACCGAGGAGTGAAAACGTGGCGTTGCCGAAGCCGGCGCCGAC
>JBBQUN010000266.1:0-6431 GCA_038212405.1 Acidimicrobiales bacterium
GTAGCAAGCGGCGACCCAGCCGTAGGCCCATCGATAGGCCGTCAGATCGAACACGTCGGCTCCTGAGGCGAGCAGGGTGATCGACACCGAGATGCCGAGGGCGTACGAGGCTTGACGAATCGTGTTCACGGTGGCGCCGGCCACCCCGAACTTGGCGGGAGGAATGTCGGCGAGGCCGGCGCTCGACCAGGTCGCAACCGTGAGACCGATACCAACGCCAGAGATCAGGCTCAAGGGCACGAAACGGCTCCACACCTCGGGTTCGGGACCGATGGCAAACAGCAGGGCCAGATAGCCGATGGCACAGAGTGCACAGCCGACCCCCAACAGCCAGCGGTGGCCAACTCGATCGGCGAACGAGCCAGTGAGGGGGCTGATCACCGCGGCGAGGAGCGGCCCGGGCACGAACGCCAAGCCAACGACAGACAGCTCTTGATCCCAGAGGTCTTGCAGCACGATCGAGTTCACCAAGGCTCCCGAGGTGAAAGCGAAGCCATAGAAGGCAACACCGGCACTGGTACTCGAGAACGACTTGAACGCGAACAGGTCGAGATCGAGGAGCGGTTCAGGGTGTTCGCGCGACCGTCGAATCAGCACCGGCAACAGCGAGGCCCCGACGATGATCAGCGCCCAGACCCGCACATCGACCAGACCCCAAACCTCGCTTTGGACGACGCCGAACATCACGAGAGCCACCGACAGGGTCCCAATGAGAACACCGAGCAGGTCGATGCGGCCGGCAGCATCGGGGTTCTTCGACTCACGCAGGAACTGCGGCGCAAGCACCAGGACGAGAAGCGAGAGCGGCACGTTGATGAAGAAGATGGCCCGCCAATCGAACGCGTCGATCAAGACGGATCCGAGTGCCGGTCCGACCACGGCACCGAGGGCGCCGGTCGCACCGGCGAATCCGATTGCGGTGCTTCGTCGGGCTGGCGGGAACTCCGGAAGCATCACGGCAAATCCCGAGGCAGCGACGAGCGCTCCGCCGGCGCCCTGCACGAGTCGAGCGGCAATCAACCAGCCGACACCGGGCGCAAGCCCGCAGAGCAGTGAGCCCACCATGAAGACCGCGACCCCGGGGATGAAGACCTTCTTGCGGCCAATGCTGTCGGCCAAACGGCCAGAGGCAAGCAGCAGCGCTCCGACCACGATGTTGTAGCCCGAGATGATCCACCCGAGGGTCGTACGACTGGCCCCGAGGTCGGTCTCGATCGAGGGGAACGCAACGTTGACCGCCGAGATGTCGATGACGACCAGGAAGGTCGAGAGTGTCGTGACTGCCAGTGCCAACCATGCTTGCCTCGTGATCACGGTGTCGACGGCTGCAGTTGGTGGTGAGGTCACCGGGCGACGCTAGCGCTGCGCCGCCAAGCGGCCCCAAGCGAGCCAGCGACCACCAGGCAAAACTCGTGGTCCTGCTCTCGCCGAGAGTGGCTTCTGCTCGCGCCGGCCGTCACGATTCGAACAGCGGTCGAACGTGTCGCTCCTGACTACATGTTCAGAAGTTGATCGGTCAGTTCAGCTCATCCTCCCTGTGTTCAGGCCGATGCTGAAGGGACAGGGCTGCAAATTGCACCCCGCCAAGGTCGAAGCCATGGTCAGAGCCAGCAACAACCTGACGGGAGTCGTGGGGTGACACGCCTCACTCTGAGCGCTGACCGCAAGGTCTCGTTCATGACCGCGGCCATGGGTCTCGCGGCCGCGTTCTTGCTGTTCAGCGTCACGAGCGTCGTCGGTACATCGGCGTTGACCGAGACGCCGTTGCGGTGGTGGTACTTCATTCCGCTCTTCGTTCTGGTCGAACGTTCGGCGGTACACATCGAGGTCCGCAACGAGTCGTACGCCATCGCGTTGAGTGAGCCGGTGACGCTGATCGGGCTGTTCTGCCTCAGCCCTCTCGGGCTCGTCGCTGCCCGTTTCATCGGCACGGCGATTGCGCTACGTAGCCGGGGCAACAGCCTGCCCAAGCTGTTGTTCAACCTTGCGATGTTCGCGCTCGAAACCGCGCTCATCGCCTTTGTGCTCCGAGGGTTCGTTGCCCCGGCCGTCAGCGGCCAGTTGCTTTGGGCCTGCGGCGTTGGGCTCGTCCTCGCCGCCGTCGTGCTTGGCGATCTACTGGTCAGCACGGTGATCTCGTTCTACGACCGCAACCGGCCGGCGTCGTTGGCCATGGCCACCGCGCAAGCCAACATGTTGTTGGCAACAGCAACGACCAGCATCACCCTTCTGGGTGTTGCCGCCGTCACGGCCAAGCCCTTCACTGCCATCGCATTGGTCGTGGTCTTGCTCGGCATGTCGATCCTGCTTCGTGAGCAGGCCGCAACGGTGAAGCGGGCAACCAACCTCGACATGATCAGCGGCTTCGCCACCAAACTGACCGGACTCGGCAAGACTGACGATGTCCTTCAGGCGCTTGTCGACGAGTCGGCAGCATTGTTGCGCGGCAGCCACGGCGCCATCGTGGTCTCACCGGAACTCGAGGACTTCGTCAAGGGCTACCGATTCGACATGGAGGATGACAGCGAGCCGCTGTTGCCAGCCGGACTTGCCAGCGCGGTCGAGGGGATCGCCAAACCGACTCTGCTTCGCGACCTCAACTGCGCCCTCGGCAATGCGGTCGGTTGCGACGGCGTCGCGGCACCACTGCGAGTCGGTGACGCGAGTGCCATGGTTGTCATCTGGGAACGTTCGACAGCGGGCGGCTTCTTCGACAATGGCGATCTCACACTCTTGGCAGCTCTGGTCGCCCAGACCGAGGTGGCAGCGCAACGGTCGCTCCTCGGCGACCAGCTCGCCAAGGCGGCTCACCACGATTCTTTGACCGGTCTGGCGAACCGTCGAGGCTTCGAAGTCGCCCTTGGGGAAGCCGCTCCGAAACGTGGTGCTCTGCTGCTGATCGACCTCAACCGCTTCAAAGACCTCAACGACACTCTTGGTCACCCAACCGGTGACAAAGCGCTGATCATCATCGCCGATCGACTCAGCCAGGTCATGCGCGGATCGGCCATTCTCGGTCGACTCGGTGGCGATGAGTTCGCGCTGTTCGACCCCGACGCACATGATGCGTCCGCGGCGGCAGGTTTGGCCCGCCGCGTGATCGATGCCATCGAAGCACCGATCGAACTCATGCAACTCTCTCTGCATGTGGGTGCCAGCATCGGCATAGCGTTGATGCCCGCCGATGGCGCCGACTTGATGGGCTTGATGAGCCACGCCGACGTTGCGATGTACGCGGCCAAGGATCGGCAGTCGGGCTGGGAGTTCTACCGAAGTGAGGACGACACCAACAGCCCGCGCCGCCTCGAACTGCTGGCCGGGCTCCGTCCGGCGATCGACGGGGAGGAGCTCGACGTCTGGTATCAGCCAAAGGTGCGAGCCTCCGATGGTGTGGTCGTCGGGCTCGAAGCACTCGCTCGCTGGCAGCATCCACGGTTCGGTTTCGTACCACCGGATGAGTTCATTGCCTTGGCCGAGGGCGCTGGCTTGATGCGCGACCTCACCGACTTCGTGCTGAGCCGAGCGATGAAGGACGCGGCTCAACGGCGCGATGCCGGGTGGGTCCTCCCGGTCGCTGTGAACCTGTCGACCCGCAACCTCCTCGACGACACCCTGGCGCGACGCATCGCCGAGCTCCTCAAGACCAACGGCATCGGCCCCGAACTCATCTCGTTCGAAGTCACCGAAACGGCGGTCATGGTCGATCGTCAACGAGTCATTGCCGTCCTCAACGCCATCAAATCGCTGGGCTTCCGTATCGCCATCGACGACTACGGCACTGGCTACTCCTCCCTCGCCTACCTGCGAGATCTCCCCGTCGATGAGCTGAAGATCGACCGAGTGTTCATCACCGACGTCGACATCGACCAGTCCAACCACAAGATCGTCAAGTCGACCATCGAGCTGGCACACGGCTTGGGACTGGAAGTCGTCGCCGAAGGTGTCGAGCGCCCCGGCGAATGGCAAACGCTCCGCGCGCTCGGTTGCGACCTCATCCAGGGCTATCTCTTTGCCCGCCCGCTCGCATCGGAGCTGCTCGATTGCTGGCTGACCGAGTACGAACCTGGCCAGGTGACGGCAAAGGTCACTACCCGCTGACCCCGGGTCCTACGGCTACATTTCCGAGATGACTTCGCTCGTACTCGTTCATGGCATCACCGAATCCAACCAATCCTGGGCTCCCCTGATCGAAGCGTTGTCGACCGATGCGAGCGGACAACCGCGAGCGATCCTCAACGTCGATCTTCGTGGCCATGGCAGCGCAACTCGAACCGCCCCGTTCGATCTGGCAACGATGGCGACCGACGTCATCAGCGAGATGGCGGCGGCGGGCATCGACCCCGCCGATGCCGTCATCATCGGCCACTCGCTCGGCGGCACCGTGGTCACGGCAATGGCGTCAGTGGTTGCGTTCCAAGGCGTGATCAACGTCGACCAGCCGCTCAAGCTCGCCGATTTCAAGGCGGGACTCCAGCAGCTCGAGCCGATGCTGCGCGGCGACACCGAGACCTTCGTTGGCGCCATCGCCATGTTGTTCGACTCGATGCGCGGCCCGCTCCCCGAGGCCGAGTTCGAGCGAATCTCGGCGCTTCGCCAACCAGAGCAAGCGGTCGTGCTCGGCGTGTGGGAACCCGTCCTCACCATGGCAAGCGACGATCTCGATGCCATGGTCGAGGCGATGACGTCGACCATCACCAGCCCGTATCTGTCGCTGCATGGCATCGACCCGGGCCCCGACTACGCCGCCTGGCTCCAGGGCTTGGTCGGTTCAGCCGAGATCGAGGTCTGGGCCGATCACGGCCACTACCCCCATCTCGTCGATCCGGACCGCTTCGTTGCTCGAGTGAACGCGTTCGTCGAGCAGACCACGAACCCGAGCTAGGGCAGCGCTAGCTCTCGACGGCTGAGCGCCACTGCGGATCCCTCCCAGCGAAACCGAGCAACCGGTCGAGCGGCGACGCGTTCTCGGGGATCTCGACCTCGGCATCGAAGAACCCGGAGTCGGGCCCCCGATACTCCGGGGCCACCATGCCGAGGAGGAACTCGTGCGCCGGGGCAACGACCGACTCGGTCGCCGAAAAGGGCCGGCCGGTTGCGGTGGCCAGGTCCCAGCCGTGGATGATGTACTCCCCCAGTGCCATCCCCAGGACGCCGTCGCCTGCCATCCGAGACGACGACATGGTCACGAGCTGACCTGCGGCATCAGCGGCGATGGCGTTGGTGATATCGGCCAGCGAAGCCCGAACGACATCACTGCCTCGCTCTCCCGCAGCGAGCACGAACGCTTCGGGATCAGGTCGCTCCGCCGTCGCTGCCGTCGGGTCAGACAGAGCGGCGGCAAAAAGCTCAGCCACCCCAGGACATGAGTGCGGAGTTCACCGACGTCGAATCCGGCACACGGTGTTGGCAACCGAAGCTGGTCGTCGTCGACGTCGACGACCTCGGCCAGTCGCGCCAAGACGTCACGGAAGAGATCGGGAGCGACGTCGGAGTCGCAGAACACCGCCGGTGCCGAGGTGGGAAAGACGGGAAGCTCGCTGTCGTTGGTCATGGGAGCACCGTAGGACGCTCAGCAGCGGCGGGTCTTGAAGAAACACGCCACCCTTGGTCATCGGGCCGAATCGGAACGAGCGGGCGAGACGCATCGCCGAATCTTCTACCCTGCGACTGATGCCGTATCCCCTTCCCAAAGACACTCGGGGCATTCTCGATCCGGTCGCCATGATGCGCCACGTCGACTTCACCAGATCGCCGGCCGGCGACGCACTTGACGGGCTGGTCGAGTGGTTCTGGTCGGTCTCGTGGGATCTTCCCGAGTCCTTTGCTTTCGACCAGCAGGTGCTGAATCATCCGGCAGGCAACATCAGTGTCGGCACCCTCGACGACACCGGCATCCCACTCGATCCTGCGCAAGGTCGGGTGTACGGCGTCATGACCGGGCTGAGCCACCGGCACCTCACCGGCGCAGGGTGGACGGTTGCTGCCCGCGCGACAGTCGGCGGGATTGGGGTGTTGATCAACGCACCGGCGAAGACGGCGACGAACACCCAGTTCAGCTTCGACACAGCATTTCCTGAAATGGACAGGAGCCGAGTGGTCCCCGTTGTCGCCGCCGAAGAGACCGCCGAGCAACGGGTTGCTCGACTCCGCGACGCGCTGAGCGATCTGGCGGCTCGGCGGGATCCTGCTCTGATCGCCGAGGCTCGAGAAGTGGCGGCAGTCGCGGCGATTGCCGAACACGACCGCTCGGTTCGCCGCGTTGAAGAACTGGCAAGAGCAGCCGGGGTCAGCGTTCGCACCCTCCAGCGCCTGTTCGACCATCATGTCGGGGTCAGTCCGTCATGGCTGATTCGACGTTGGCGGATCATCGAAGCGGCCGAGTCAGCTCGTGAAGCATTCGATCTCGACCACGAGTGGCGAGGCTGGGCCAC
>JBBQUN010000267.1:0-6420 GCA_038212405.1 Acidimicrobiales bacterium
CTCTGCACGATCTGCTCGGCATCGGATGGTTCGAAGGGCATGGCGTGCGATGCGCCAACGGCGCTGAGTGCGCCATGAAGTACGGTCGCTGTGTCGAGAGCTCCTGCGTCGATGAGAATGGCCAGTACTCGCCGCAGCGACAACCATTGGTTGGCCCAATCACCACCGCGGTGCCAGAGATCAATGACGTTGGCGTAGCCATTCAGGGCGCAGAGACGCTCGCCCCGCTTGGACTGCAACCAGTGGACTTCGGTGAGCGAGAACGCTTCCACCCAGCGGTTGTGCGCCGTCGCAGCGTACGCACTCGCGAGTTCGAGATGTGCGAGTGCATCGGCTGGGTCGACGCTCTCGAGGGCGAGACCGAGGGCATAGTTCGCCTGCGCCTGCGCCGTTGGCGAACCGGCATCCCCGGCCGCCTCTCGGGCCTCACCAGCAAGGATCGCTCCCCTGATTCCATCGCCCATGCTGGTCGCGGCCACCGATGTCATGTACAGCGCATGAGCGATCCGCCCCTTGTTCTCTGAGCGGCGCGCCGAGTCGAGCATCCGACTCATCCACTGCAACGCCTCATTGGTTCGTTGCATGTAGAAAAGCGCGTTGCCGAGGACCCGTTCAGGCAGTCCACTTCGGGAAACGTCGGTGTCCGCAACGGCATCGATCCCACGTTGGGCCAACTCCACCGCACCAGCCATGTCGCCACGTACGAAGCGACCATAGGCAGCGAGGCCGATCGTCGTCGCCAGATTCGGGTCCCCGTTGTCGATCGACAGCCGGAGCGATGCTTCTGCCCACGTGGTGATCTCGTATTGCACTCGTCGTGTCGCGAACTCCGAGAGAAGGGCAACGAGCAGCAGCGCCCGCTCTGGGTCATTGCGACCGAGGGAGGTCACATGGGCGACCCGGAAGTTGTCGGACTCTCGATCGAGATCGTCAGACCATGTCGGTTCGTCGGGCCCGTCGAGGCCAGCCGCCCCCGCCTCCGCAAGACCGATGAACCAGTCGAGGTGGCGGTCCTCTGTCGCGTCGACGAGCGAGTGTTCGCAGAGCCTGCCATGCCCGTATTCGCGAAGGGTCTCGAGCATTCGATACCGAGGTCGTGTCGGGTCGACCAATTCGAGCATCGACTTGTCGGCGAGCCCCGAAACGTGGCTGAGGATCGAGCCGCCAGCGCTATCGACCGAGCAGACCGCCTCGGCCGCAGCCAGATCGAAACCGCCCGCGAAGACGGCGAGTTGCTCGAACGTTTCGCGCTCGCCGACAGACAGCAGGTCGTAGGACCATTCGACGAGATCGTGCAACGTTCGCTGGCGCTCATCTCCCCCTCGTTGGACGTTGCCGTCCAGTTCGCTCCGCTGGTTCAACCGAGCCGCAAGCGTGTCCAATCCCATCGTCCGCAGTCGAGCCGAGGCCAACTCGAGACCGAGCGGCAGCCCGTCGAGCTGGCGGCAGATGTCGGTAACGACGTGAACGTTGTCGTCGGTCAGGACGAACCCGGGGGTGGCCGATGCCGCCCGAGACGCGAACAGCCGCACTGCCGGCGCCCGGAGCTTCTCCGCCGACGTCGCATCGGCGCTCGGCACTTCCAATGGTGCAAGCAGCCAGACGTACTCTCCGGCCAGGCAAAGCGGCTCCCTGCTCGTCGCCAAAATGTGCAGGCCAGGACATGAGGACCGAAGCCGATCGACGAGCGGAGCGACGACGTCGATCAGATGTTCACAGTTGTCGAGAATCAGCAACATGTTTCTGGAGCGGAGATGCTCTCGAACCGTCGCCTCGATCGTTTGGAACTTGTATTGCTGAATGTCTATGCCACGAGCGATGGCCTGAGCAGTTCCGTTCGGGTCTCGCTGCGATGCCAACTCGACGACGGTCACGCCGTCGCCGAACCCGTCGGCGACCAAGCCGGCAACGCGCATCGCCAGCCGGGTCTTGCCAACGCCTCCTGCGCCAACGATGGTGACAACGGGCTCGTCCACGATCGCACCTGCCAGCGCATCGAGATCGAGATCTCGACCGATGAACGCAGTTGTGCCCATCCATTCCCGGGCGCTCTTCCCTTTCCCCGGCGACGTTGTCGCTGGTCGGACCCCCGAGCGAAGGAGCGGATCGTCGGCCAGAATCTGGCCCTCGATCGCCTGGAACGAAAGAGACGGTTCGAGCCCCGACTCGTCACGGAGCGAGGTTCGGAACTGAGCGGCTCGGCGCATTGCTTCGGCCTGGCGGCCGCTTCGATACAGGGCCACCATGAGCAACTGCCAAAAGCATTCACGATCTGGATGTTCAGCGACCAGTCCCTCGAGTTCCGCGACCATCGATGCCGGATCTTCTGTTTCGAGTCTTGCCTCGGCCCACCGGTCGGTCGCCACCAATCTGAGCTCATCGAGGCGAATGGCCTCGCCGCGCACATCGAGAAGGTCGGCAAACCCGCCGAACGACGGTCCGCTCCAGAGCCCGAGCGCCGTGTCGAGGAGCGCCACCCGGTCCTGTCCTGTTCGATTCGCGGACTCCTCGACAAACTCCTCGAATCGGTGGGCGTCGATTCCCCCATCCTCGAGGCTGAGTCGGTAGCCGGCGGGTTCGAGTGTGATCGCGAAGCCAGGCCGCAGAAGCGTTCGAAGTCGCGATACGAGTGACTGCACCGTGGCCGTCGCCGACTTCGGCGGCTTGTTCGACCAGAGCGCCTCGATCAGCCGGTCAGTCGAAACAGCGCCGCCAGAGCGCGCGACCAGCACCGACAACAACTGCTGCTGCTTCGGGCCGCCGAGCGAGCGATCGACGCCGTCGACGCTGAGCGCGAGACCGCCGAGTACTCGGAGTTCAGTCGGTGTCCCCATGCGAACCAGCTTCCCACCGGGGCTTGCAGCCAAGCTGCAAGCGAGCTGCACGTTGCATGCAAACAGTACTCGCGAAGGTGAGGGTGTCGAAGAGTCACATCGATTCATCGAGACAACGGAGGACACGCCATGACTTGGAACGTTTCAGGAAGCTATTTCGAGGCCTGTAATTGCGAGGCGGTTTGCCCGTGTGTGGTGCTGAGCCCACCAACCGCGGGAGAGTGCACCGCTCTCGTCGGTTGGCACATCGAGTCCGGATCGTTCGAGGGACTTGCACTCGACGATCTCAACGTGGCACTCGCGGTGTACTCCGGCGGCCACATGGCGACCACCCCGTGGCAGGCTGCGGTGTACCTCGATGATCGCGGAACCGAGGAGCAGACCGCTGCTCTCGGTTCGATCTTCTCCGGTGCCTCTGGTGGTCACCCAGCGGTACTCGGCGCACACATCGGTGAGGTCCTGGGCGTCGCGATTGCGCCCATTGCCTTCGAGACCGACGGTCCTTCTCGTTCGCTCCGCATCGGGGAAGTGGCCGACGTGAAGGTCACCGCCATGGCCACAGGACAAGGCGGTGAGCCGATCACCATCAACAACCATCCGTTGGCCATTGCACCCGGGTACGAAGCGGTTGCATCTCGAGCCGATCACTTGCGCTACACCGACCACGGCTACGAGTGGGAGATGACCGGCACGAACGGTCTGATCTCGCCATTCTCGTACGAGGGCTGAGCGGTGGCCGCACTCTTCGGAACACCCACTGCGAACCACCGGCTGGTTGTCTGGACCGGTCTTGCAGGAGTCACCGCCATTGCGTGGGCGTACTTGTTCTTCCTTGCCGCACAGATGCGGGCGATGGGGGCGCCGTTTGCGATGCCGATGACCTCTGCGTGGGCGGGCAAGGACCTCGTTCTGATGTGGTCGATGTGGGCCGTGATGATGGCGGCCATGATGATCCCCTCAGCGGTGCCGATGATCAGCGCCTATTCCACGACTGTCGATTCGCCGAACTCGAAGCTCAACGGCTCCACTCCCCTGTTCGTTGGCGCCTACCTCACTGCATGGAGCGGATTTGCCGCCGTCGCAACCGGAGCGCAATGGCTCCTCCATCAGGCTGCTCTCGTCGATGCCATGGGTGCTTCGAAGAACGCGTTGCTCGGAGGTGTCGTACTCATCGGTGCAGGCGGCTATCAGTTCACGGTCCTCAAGAGTGCGTGCCTCAAGCACTGTCGAACGCCACTCGGATTCCTGCTGAACGAATGGCGTGAAGGGTCACGCGGCGCCGTCGTGATGGGGCTTCGCCATGGCAGCTACTGCATCGGCTGCTGCTGGGCGCTCATGGCGATGCTCTTCGTGCTCGGCGTCATGAACCTCTGGTGGATTGCTGGCGTCGCAGCCATCGTGCTGCTCGAGAAACTCATTCCGAGCAGGTGGCTCAGCCGCCTGCTCGGAGGCTCCCTCGCACTCTGGGGGATCGCCCTGATCGCCGGCATCGGGCAATGAAGGAAACGACCGATTGTGAGGGCAGGTCCCATGTCCTTGGTCGGTGACTTCGGACTCTCGACGGTGTCGGGACCGTGGCCGACACTGGAGGAACCACTACCGGAGGTCTTGCTCATGAGAGTCGCGATCGTTGTTGCATCCCGGCATGGCTCCACCACCGAGATCGGCCACGCCATGGCCGACCGTTTGAAGCATCGTGGGCTCACCGTGTCCGTCACCGAGCCGGTCGATGCCGACATCGAGGGAGCGGATGCGGTGATCATCGGGAGCGCCGTGTACGCGGGCTCATGGGTGAAAGACGCACGCAGTTTCGTCGACGACCACACCAAGGAGCTGGCAACGGTTCCGGTGTGGTTGTTCAGCTCCGGACCCCTCGATGATCCCGATACCGGCGCCATGGGGGCCGACAAGATCCAGGGCCTGACCGACCGAACCCACGCGATTGGTCACCACGTCTTCGCCGGTCGGCTCGACCGCGACGAACTGGGGTTGGCCGAACGGCTCGTTGCCAAGATGGTCCACGCCCCAGACGGCGATTTCCGCGACTGGGCAGACATCGCTGAGTGGGCGGATCAGATCGCCGAGATTCTCGTCGCACGAGACCAGGCGTAGGCACAGAAGCCGTGCCGAGGTCGATGGCGATCACGACTGCTCAGGTTGCCCGACGTGTCATCCCTCAGAGCCGAAAAAGGCAACAGTCACGGGCGAAGGGGCGGGAGGGACGTTGGACCCTTGGGCATGGTGCTCAGCTGGTTTCAGGATGGAGGTAGCAACCACAACTCCAAGGGAGCGCTGCCATGCGTCCATCACGGATCGCTGCTCTCGTCATCGGTTGTCTGTTGGTGATCCCGGCCCTTGCGTTGCTGTTCGGTGGCGGCGCGCTGGGGCTTGGCTACGCCTTCGGACGCGTGACGACGGCTATTTCGACACCACCATCGACCGGCTTGCGACCAGCACCGTTGCGATCACGGCGGAGGACATCACCTTCGCTGCTGACCCGGGCTCACCCGACTGGGTCCTCGATGCGCTCGACGCCGATGTCCGGCTCCGAGCCACCAACGCCACCGAGCGAAACCTGTTCATCGGGATCGCCCGTCAAATCGACGTCGACGCCTACCTGGCTGATGTCGCCCACGACGAAGTCATCGAACTCAGCAACGGCCTCGAACCGGTCTACCGCAGCCAAACCGGTACCGCGACGATCGCCCCACCCGCCGATCAGAGCTTCTGGGCCGCGACCGCGACCGGGCCGGGCAACCTCGAACTGGAATGGGAGGCCACCAGCGGCAGCTGGTCAGCGGTACTCATGAACGCCGACGGCAGCCCCGGCGTGATCACCGACGTCAATATCGGGGCCAAAGCGGCCTTCGTGTTGCCGCTGGCGTTGATCATGCTCGGCGTCGGCGCCGCGTCATCTGCGCTGGCTGTCGGGCTCATCATCGCCGGCGCCCGCGACGCCCACCGAAGCGAATCGCCGACCGCCCAAGGGCCAGCGATGACCGGTGCGGCTCCCCTCCTGCATCACTCACAGGGCAGTCCTCATCCGGTGACCCTGACCGCAAGCCTCGACCCGGAACTTTCACGCTGGAAATGGCTCGTCAAGTGGTTCCTGGCCATCCCCCATTTCGTTGCGCTTGCGTTCCTGTGGCTCGCATTCGTGCTCCTGACCATGGTCGCAGCGGTCGCCATCGTTTTCACCGGGCAGTACCCCAAGGCCATCTTCGACTTCAACGTCGGTGTGTTGCGCTGGTCGTGGCGAGTCAGCTTCTATGCCGGCACCGGCGGGATCGGCACCGACCGCTACCCACCGTTCAGCATCTAACCCAAACCGGGTGATCCAGCCGAACTCGACATTGCCTATCCCGAACAACTGTCACGGGGCCTGGTGTTCGTGAAATGGCTCCTGGCCATTCCTCACCTGATCATCGTTGCCTTGCTTTCGGGCACATCGGTGCGGTGGCTGGCTGCTGACGGCCGCCGTGTCATCTTCGATCCGACAAGTGCCGGCGGGCTACTCGGGTTGCTGGTGCTCGTGGTCGGGATCGTGTTGCTGTTCACCGATCGTTACCCCCAAGCACTCTTCGAT
>JBBQUN010000268.1:0-6418 GCA_038212405.1 Acidimicrobiales bacterium
GGCAACGTCGTTGTGGTTGTCGCCGAAGGCGGCGACTGCCGATGGTGAGACGCCGAGATCGGCGCACAGCAGGTCGAGGGCCAGGGCTTTCGTGGTGAGTTTGGCCGCGATCTCGATGAAGTTGAGACCGGAATACGACGGAACGGCGTTGTCTTCGACCGATGAACACGAGCGCTGGTAGAGCTCGTCGAGACTCAGATCGTCGTGGAACACCAGCACCTTCTGGACCCGTCCCCGCATGCCATCGAGCACATCGGCAATCGCCCCGCCGTGCGGTATCGAGGGCACGAGGTCGCCGAACCCATGTTCGTGGGCGATCCCATGTTCGAGTTCGACCGCGAACCTGGCCCCGGGGATGGCGGCACGAAGATCGACGACGATGCCCTGGGCGATCGTCGGGTCCATCCAGAAGGCACGGATGACCTCGCCCCGACCCAGGTGTCGAGTGATCGCACCGTTGGCGAAGACCCAATAGTTGTCGAGGCCAAGTTCGGCGATGACATCCTCCGCGACGTGGAGTGGTCGGCCTGTCGAGGGCACCACGTGGATCCCGGCGGCGTGGGCGTTGTGCAGCGCTTCTTTCACCCGCATCGACATCGTGCCATCACTGCGCAGCATCGTGCCGTCGATGTCGGTGGCGATCATGTCGATGACCGGCTGATCGGCAGCAGCGGTCATGCGTTCACGGGTTCGTCGTGGACCCCTGCGCCTGCCATCAAGAGACCGACCTGTTCCCGAGTGGCGTCCTCGACCGGGAGGTTGGCAACGATGCGGCCCTCGTAGATGACGGCGATCCGGTCGGAGAGGCCGAAGATCTCGTCGAGCTCGGCCGACACCAACAAGACGGCGTGCCCGGCGTCGCGCTGGGCGATCAGCTGGGAGTGGATGAATTCGATCGAGCCAACGTCGACACCACGGGTCGGCTGGGCCGCGACTATCAGCTTGTTGATCGCCGTCAGCTCACGGGCGACGATCAGCTTCTGCTTGTTGCCGCCCGACAATGACGACGACGGCGTCTTGATCGATGGCGTCTTGACATCGAACTTCTCGATGAGGTCTTCGGCCTGGGCATCGATGACGTCGAACTGGCGAACGATCCCTTTGGCAAAGGGCGGCTTGAAATAGGTGTTGAGCACGAGGTTGTCGGCAATCGAGAATCCGCCGACGACCCCATCCTTTTCTCGATCGGCTGGCACGTGCGCAACGCCCAGTTCCGAGATATGGCGCGGCGACCAATTCGTGGTGTCGTCGTCGCCGATCGTGATGGTTCCGCCCGTTGCCTTACGCAGACCGGTGATCGCCTCGACCAACTCGCGTTGCCCGTTGCCCTCGACACCGGCAACACCAACGATCTCACCGCCTCGTACCGACAGGTCGAGCGCTTTGACCGCTTGCTGGCCGCGGTCGTCATCGGCCCGCAACCCCTTCACGTCGAGGATGACGTCGCCCGGGTGGGCTTCACCCTTTTCCACCCGCAACACCACCGCACGGCCAACCATCAGTTCGGCCAAACTTTCCTGCGTCGAGCCGGCCGTCGCCGTGGTTCCCACCCACTTGCCACCGCGGAGCACCACGACACGATCGGTGACCGCGAGAATCTCGCGCAGTTTGTGGGTGATGAAGATGATGCCAACGCCAGAGGCGGCGAGGTCACGCATGACTTGGAGGAGTTCGTCGGTTTCCTGCGGCGTCAACACCGCCGTCGGCTCGTCGAGAATGAGGATCTCAGCGCCGCGATACAACGCCTTGAGGATCTCGACCCGCTGCTGCACGCCGACCGGAAGGTCCTCGACGACCGCAGTAGGATCCACGTCGAGCCCGAATCGTTCAGACAGCTCTCGCACCTCGTCGGCGGCACGCCGACCGGCCAACACACCAAAGATCCCGCCACCGGTCTTCTCGGCTCCGAGCATGATGTTCTCCGCGACCGTGAGCGGCCCGACGAGCTGGAAGTGCTGATGAACCATGCCCATGCCGTGCTCGATGGCATCGCCCGGGTTGTTGATCGGGAGCGGCTGGCCCCGCAGGAACACCTCGCCCTCGTCCGGGGTGTAGATACCGAAGAGCTGTTTGACCAGCGTCGACTTGCCAGCGCCATTCTCGCCGAGCAACCCGAGGATCTCGCCCTTGTGGAGGGTGAGATCGATCGAGTCGTTGGCGACGACACCGGGGAACCGCTTGGTGATCCCCCGTGCTTCGAGCAGGATCGGACCGATCTCGTCGCTCGGCCCGTCGGCGAACCTACCAGTCGCGGGCGTGGCTGCTGGCTCCATGATCAGTCCTTCTCGAAGGGCTGGCCGAGAGCGGCCGGCGAACGGGCGGCGTAGCCGAGGGCGGCAAGCACGATGATGGTGAAGGCGTAGGGAATCATCCCGATGAATTCCGACGGAATATCGATCGTGTCGAACAGCTGGAGCTGGCTTTGCAAGGCGGAGAAGTAGCCGAAGAGCAGCGCGGCACCGAGTGCCCCGAACGGGCGGTAACGACCGAACAGCATGACGGCGAGGGCGATGAACCCTCGGCCAGAGCTGAAACCGGTGTTGGAGAACGAACTCGCTGATTGGAGAATCGACAGACCGGCCAATCCGGCGACCCCACCGGCGATCGTGATGTTGCGGTAGCGCAGTTTGGTGACCGAAATGCCGACGGTGTCGGCCGCCGATGGATGCTCACCGATGGCTTTGGTGCGCAACCCCCAGCGGGTGTAATTGAGCCCGAAGTGCAACAGTGCCGCACCGATGACGGCGAAGTAGACCATGGGACCATGCTGGAAGAGGATCTTGCCGGCCCAGGGAATGTCTTCGAGGACCGGAATCGGCCAGCTCGGGAAACTGGGCATGGTCTTGCCCTGGGCGTAGTAGTAGTTGGTGAACCCTCCGGCGAAGACGTTGAGCACGGTGCCGGCGATGATGTGGTCCATTTTGATCGTGATGGTGGACCAGCCCATGAAGAGGCCGGTCATCATGCCGACGCTCAATGCAGCGGCAACACCGACCAGGAGGCTGCCACTCGCAGCGGCAGCGAAGAAGGCGGCGAACCCGGTGAGGGTCATCTGCCCCTCGATCCCGATGTTCACGATGCCGGACTTCTCACCGATGATGCCAACGAGCGCACCGAAGAGTAGAGGTGCCGAACCGCGCATGGTGCCGGCATAGACGGCCTGCTGTTGTTGGCTGGTCCAGCCGAAGTAGGCGTGCAGCGCCAAGGTGATCGCAACACCGATCAGGGGCACGAGGAGGAAGCCGAGCGATCGAATGTCGAACGAACGGGTGTTGGAGGGGTTTGCGATCGTGGTCATCTCAGGCCGCTCCCCAGCTCGATGACAACTGCGGTCCGGAGTCTTCTTCGAGGGAACGCACTCTGGTGATCCAGCGGACCACCATCGGTGCGGCGACGAAGAACAAGATGAACGCCTGGACCAGATTCAAGATGTCGGGCGACACCCCAGCGCGTGATTGCATCTGGGTTGCTCCCGCCTGAAGCGCACCGATGAGCAGCGCCGCCGGGATGACCGCAATGGGGTTCGACTTGGCCAGCAACGCAATCGTGATGCCATCGAAGCCGAGGCCGGAGTTGTCACCGGGAATGAATCGGCCGACGACGCCCTGGGTCTCGATGGCACCGCCGAGACCGGCGAGAAAGGCACTGATCGCCATGGTGATGACCGTGATGCGCTTGACCGAGATGCCGGCGTAGACCGCAGCGTGGCGATTGGCACCGACCGTGACGACCTCGAACCCGAACGTGGTCTTCGCCAGCAGCCACCAGATCACGATGGCCGCGAACACTGCAACGAGGAAACCGAGCGGGATCCCGCTGGAGTCGCCCGCCAACAGGCGAGGGATCTCGGCCGAGGGCTGGATCGGTGGGGTGCGAGAGATGTTGGAGGCGTTGCCCTCGACTTCGAACCACGGCCCGTCGGGGAACGCCACCAGATAGGTGGTGAGATTGGAGGCAATGAAGTTGAACATGATGGTCGTGATGACCTCATGGGTGCCGCGGTAAGCCTTGAGCGCGCCGACCAGGATGCCGAGGATCGAGGCCGCCAATCCGCCGACGATCAGAGCCAGCGGAATGTGGACGATGCCGGGCAATGAAAAGCGGTAACCGATCCAGGCGGCGAAGGCGGCACCGAGGACGAGTTGTCCCTGCCCGCCGATGTTGAACAGTCCGGCCTTGAAGGCAAAGGCAACAGCGAGACCGGCGAGCACCAGCGGCGTTGCCTTCTCGAGCGTTCGACCGATTTGATCGATGCCGCCGAGCGAACCGGACAGAATCGCTCCGTAGGCCTCGATGGGGTTCTTCCCGTCGATGGCGATGAGCACCGCCCCGAAGACGAGCGCCAGGGCGATGGCAAGCACCGGCCCCTGCAACGCTCGCATGGTGTCTCGATTCACGCATCACCTCATTGGAAGAATGGAAGGTCGAAAACTGGCAGAACCCGACGCCGGGCGCAAGATAGCGCACCGGCATCGGGTCCTGTCGTGGACGTTGCTATTTGTGACGCCGGTTCACCAGGCGTTCACGCACTCAGGAGTTGATCAGCTGCCGTAGCCAGTGGGGAGAGAACCGTCGAGGATACCGGCGATGATCTCGTCCATCTGGGTCTGGACTTCGGGGCTCACACGATCGCCAAGATCGTGGTATTCGGCCAGGCCGACCTCACCGAAGAAGTTGCCGGGGGGCAGCGTGCCTGCTCCGGCCTGGGCGATGAGGTCGGTCACGCCGGGCGTGATCAGCTTCATGGCCGAGGTGATGAGGCAAGGCTGAGCCTCGGGCACGGTCTCCCACTGATCGGTGTCGACACCGACACACAGCACGCTTCCGCCGTCCTTGGCGATCTCGGCGAGTGCACCGTTGCCGGTTTGGCCGCCGGCGCCGAAGATCACGTCGGCGCCGTTGTCGATGGCCTGGCGAGCGGTGTCAGCACCGAACACCGGATCGGTGAAGGCGGTTTCGGGGTTCGGGTGGTAGGTCGAGAGCAGTTCGACGTCGGGGTTGGTGTATCGAGCGCCGTTCTCCCAGCCTTCCTTGAAGGCAACGACCGGCGGCACGGCGTCGGTACCGAGCACGGCACCGAGGACGTTGGACTCGGTCAACAGACCAGCGAGGGCGCCGGCCATGAAGCCGGCCTTGTCCTCGTTGAAGATGAGGCCGGACAAGTTGGCGACCTCTTCCGCCTGGAACTGGTCGACACCGATGAAGGCGATCTCGGGGTTGGCATTGGCCGCTTCGATGGTGGCTTCACCAAGAAGGAAGCCGACGGTGACGATGACGTCGTAGTCCTGATCGACGAACGACGCGATGTTGGTGGCGTAGTCCTTCGAGTCGGTGGTCTCGACGTAGTCCTTCTGGTCGGCGTCCGAGGCTTGCACGCCCTCCCAGGCGGACTGGTTGAACGACTTGTCGTCGACGCGGCCGAGGTCGGTCACCAGACCGACGCAGAGCACGTCTTCGGCGGCGCAGTCGGCGTCGCCACCGGTTTCACCGCCGGTGTCGCTCCCTGCCTCGGCAGCTTCGGATCCGCCTGAATCACTGCCACAGCCTGCTGCCAACATGGTGGTGGCGAACATCAGGGCCAGTAGACGCTTCAATGTTGTACTCATGGGTGCGTTCCTCGCTTTTCTCTCCCAATAGGACGTGGCGCAGTGTAAAGCGGAGCCGGGTGCGCCGCGCCGAACGTTGCGCGCTGTCACAGACCGGTCACATCAGACGAATTGTGACTTTTTCGCAATCGTGCCAACCAGCAGGAAACTCGTGGCACGATGATGGCGTGTTTGGCTTCATCACCGGATCAGGTTTCTACGAGCTTCCAGGGCTCGAACAGGCTCAGGTGGTCACGGTCGAGACGCCATACGGCGCCGTCGAGGTCACCACTGGCGAGTGGCACGGCCACCCCATTGCCTTTCTCCCCCGCCATGGCGGCAGCCATTCGGTGCCACCACAGCAGATCAACTACCGGGGCAACATCTGGGCGCTGGCCAGTGTCGGCGTGACCGACCTGCTGGCCACCGCCGTGAGCGGCGGCATCGCCGATCACCTCACGCCCGGCACCCTCGTCGTGATCGATGACTTCATCGACTGGACCACTGGCCGCAACGACACCTTTTTCGACACCCCGGGTGAGGTTCGCCATTCCGACATGAGCGCGCCGTATGACCCCGCGTTACGCGCATCACTGATTGCCGCCGCCGAGTCACAGCAACTCGGGCTGGTTTCCTCGGGTACCTACATCTGCTTCAACGGCCCACGATTCGAGACCGCGGCCGAGATTCGCATGGCTCGAACCCTTGGCGCCGATTTGGTCGGCATGACCGGCTACCCCGAGGTGGCGCTCGCGGTCGAACACGGGGTGCGCTACGCCTCGGTTGGCCTCATCTCGAACCCCGCAGCCGGTCTGTCCGACACCGAGATCTCT
>JBBQUN010000269.1:0-6286 GCA_038212405.1 Acidimicrobiales bacterium
AGACCAGGGCGAGCAATCGACTCGTTCGGGATCTGGTCGAGCACGGAATTCACGTCGAACTGAGTTCGACGCTCATCGATATCGACCCCGGTCGACTGACCGTTCGCCCTCTTGGTCGTTTCCCTGTGGTCTACGTCGAGCCCGTCATGCGGCGGGGTTGGCGTGCCGTGGCGAAGCGGACATTCGACGTCATCGTCTCGCTGAGTGTTCTGCTTTGCGCCGCACCGGTACTGGCAGTCGTCGCCATCCTGATTCGCAAACACGATGGCGGCCCGGTGCTGTTCCGCCAGAGTCGGGCCGGTCGCAACGGCGTTCCGTTCGACATGCTGAAGTTCCGAAGCATGGTGGTGGACGCCGAGGCCATCCGTGCCGAGATGGATCTCGGGGACTCGAAGCTGTTCAAGATGAAGGACGATCCTCGGGTCACCAAGGTCGGCAAATCCATCCGCAAGACCTCCCTCGACGAGTTGCCGCAGCTGTGGAACGTCGTCCGGGGGGAAATGAGTCTCGTCGGTCCTCGACCGGCGTTGTGGTCAGAGATGGAGTGCTGGGAAGACGATCTCTACGGCCGGTTGCGGGTGCGGCCGGGCATCACCGGGATGTGGCAGGTCTCGGGCCGGAGCTCGGCTGGATTCGAGGAATACACCCGCCTCGATCTCTACTACGTCGACAACTGGTCGCTGGTGATCGACCTCTCGATCCTGCTGCGGACCGTCCCGGCGGTCCTGCGCCAAGAGGGCGCGTACTGAAGGCGTAGTTTCTTCCGACATTTCGCGACTTCGGCGTTGCGTGCGGCGTCAGGGTGTCTGAACCTGCGCCGCTTCGGCGGTTGTCGGTTCCCAGGCGCAAGCCTTTCGAGGCAAGCACCGAGACATCACCGTTCAGCTCCAATCCCTCCGGCGCTGAACGAGTTGGTTCTCGTCCTGCGCAACTCGTGGCCGGGCTCCACTCCCTCCGGAGCCTGGCCACGACTGCGTGCAGCGTCGTTACTGCGAGCAGTGTCGTTCCTGCGTGCAGGGTCAGGCGGCTTCGCTTGGCAAGCCGGCATCGGGTCGAACGAGTTGGCGTGCGGCCCACGCTCGATGCGCCTGCTGCAAGTGGGGCGGTAACCGATCGATCTGGCGCAAGTTCAGCGGAGGGAGCTTTCGTCGGACGACGAGTATCGCTCCGTTGCGCTGTGTTGCTCCGAAGCGAGAGCTGCGATCGAGCGACCGCCAGAACGGTCCATGTTTGCCACCGCGAATGCCAAGCCCCAGTTCCTGGGCCCAGGCCACGGTGTCGAGTTCGAATCCGCCGGGTGCGATCTCGAGTCCGGTCGCGAGTCGCCGCAGGAGGAGGGTCGCCGAGGGGCCGAGGATCGATGTCCAGTAGCGCTCCACGTAACGGGATCGGGGGTCGTGGCCGAGCCGCTCGATCAGCGGGTCATCCCAGGGTCGCACGATCAGGGTGGCGAAAGGAAAGCTCGGCGTCGCCTTGTCGGTTGGCTGGCTCGGGGGTCGTTGTGCGTTGGTTGGCTCGGTCGTGGTCGGGTCGGTCGTGGTCGTGGTTGGCTCGGTCGTGGTTGGCTCGGTCGTGGTTGGCTCGGTCGTGGTTGGCTCGGTCGTGGTTGGCTCGGTCGTGGTTGGTTGTGTTGGTTCGTTGGTCGTCATGGTGATCCCGCCAGGGTGAGAAGCTGTGGGGCGAAAGACCGCCCGAAACGTCATTTCGTGACATTGAGTGTTGTTGACAGTAAACCAACGTAGTCGAAAGTGTCAACCCCTCCCTTCGGTGATGTCGGCCTCGAGCACTCGTCGCAACCCGTCGGCGACCGTCTCCACCGCTCGTTCCCACGTCACAGCGGCCACGGTGTCTCTGCCTCGGCGTCCCATGGCCTCGGCGGCTTCGGCGTCGGCTCGAAGGTCTCTGACGGCGTTGGCGATGGCCTGTGGGTTCGGATCGACGACCAAGCCATTGACCCCGTGCTCGACGAACTCGGTCAGGCCGCCGCCATCGGTGCAGACGATCACCGGTCGAGCGTGCGCCATGGCCTCGAGAACGGTGAGCCCGTAGTCCTCGTGTGAGGTTGGTGTGATCACGACGCTCGCCCGACCATAAGCAGCAGTCAAACCCTCATCATCGACAGCGTCGAGGAATCGAACCGGCGAGTCGAATCCACCACCGGGAGCAACGGCATCAACCAGATCATTCCGAGCAATGCGGCCGGTGTTCATCCACAGGGCACGGTCATCGAGTGTGGTGAGTAAAGACGGCTCGTGAGCGAGCGCAGCGTCGAGGGCGCGGGCAAAGCCAAGTCGGCTGCCGGTCCCGACGACGTCGAGCGTCCAGTCATCGGGTCGAACCCAAGCAGCGGCAATCGCCAACTCCTGACGCTTGGGCCATTCGAGCCGACCAACGACCAGCGCAGGCCCGTTGCTTCGGTAGGTCGTCGTCGTTACCGGCACCGAGGTGGGTGGAGCGGAGTGGATCGTGATCCTGGCGTCGGGGATGTTCCAGAACGTGCGAAGTCGTCCCTCGATCTCGTGGGATCCGGCGAGCCAGTGGCCAACGGTCGCCGCCGCAGACTGCTCGACCGAACGAACCGCAGCAACGGCGGCGCCATGGATGACAGGATCGACGAAACCGCTGGCGACGAACAGCTCTGCCTGATCATAGAACTGCCTTGGATGATGGTAGAAGAGCGCCAACTTGCGGGGATGCCGGGCGAGGTAGGTCGGCGGCTGGGTGGTGATGACGGCGTCGAAGGCCGAGAGGTCGAGCCGCTGGACGCGCTCGGCGATGGCAGCCCACACGAAGTATTCGTCGTGTCGATCGAGTATTGGTTGGTCGAGTCGGATGCCGAAGCTGCGGTCGGCGCGCTCGACGGGAATCGACACGATCTCGAAGCGCCAGCCGCGATTCCTCAGTTCCGAAAGTAGGCCATCGAGGTGACGCTCGAACCCGCCCGTTGCGCCGAAGTCCGGCTTGAGAACCGCAATGAGCGGTCGCTCGGTCGCATCGCTCACGGCCGGTCCTTTGCTGCACGATCGGTCATCGCTGCCAGCTCTTGTTGGAGGTCGGCGATCTCCTCTCGTTGCTGGCGGTCACGATGATCGAACTGGTGCATGAGGTTCACCAGTGCCTGGTTGTATGCGACCTGCGACGGTAGTAAGCGGGTGAGGAGCAGCCGGCTGATGCGACCACCGAGTCCTGCGATACCGCCGCCGTCGGCCGCTGCAGTCGCCGCCGAGAGGAAACGGCCAACGTTTTGATCGGTCTCGAACGGGTGGGGGAGTCCGGTTTGTTCGCCCCGCGCGCGGCGGGCGGTCTCGTTGATGGCCTCGACTGTCTTCGCAGTCTCGATCCTGGCCTGTTCTTGGGGGAGGTCGGTCGTGCTGTCCTCCACTGTCTCGAATTCGGCATCGCTGTTGATCATGGATCGATCGTAGGTGCTTGCCGACCTCGGCATCCGCTCTGCCCGCGTTGCATGCGGTACGTTCGGATGATGGACGAGGTCGATCCCTACACCGAAGCATTGGCAGCAGATCCAACAGCGGCGGCGCAGGCTGCTGCGTTGATCGACGGAGCAAAGCGCATCGTGGTGCTCACCGGCGCCGGGATCTCCACCGACTCACGAATTCCTGACTTCCGGGGACCCAAGGGTGTCTGGACGACGAATCCCGGTGCAGAGAAACAGGCCACGATTCAGCACTACATCGCCGACGCCGAGGTTCGTCGGCGGGCTTGGATGAGTCGGCTCGACTCGCCGGTGTGGAGCGCGGAACCAAATCGCGGTCACCGGGCCCTCTTGCGGCTCGAGGAGCGCCGCAAGCTCCATCTGCTGATCACGCAGAACATCGATGGTCTCCATCATCAAGCGGGCAGTGATCCAGATCGCATCGTCGAGGTGCATGGCTCGATCCGGGAAGTGGTGTGCCTGGGATGCGACTACCGCGATCCCATGCAGGTTGCGCTCGATCGGGTTCGCTCCGGTGAGACCGATCCCGATTGCCCCGACTGTGGCGGCATCTTGAAATCGTCGACCATCAGTTTCGGCCAGAGCCTCGTCGTCGAGGATCTGGAACGAGCAGATCGCGCCGCACGCGACGGCGATCTTCTGCTCGCTATCGGATCGACGCTGTCGGTCTTCCCGATCGCCAACGTCGTCCCGGTGGCCAAGCGGTCCGGATCCCCGGTGATCATCGTCAACGGTGGTCCAACAGAAATGGATGACCTGGCCGATGTCGTCGTCCGTGGCTCGATCTCGCAGGTGTTGCCAACCCTGTTTGGTTGAGTGGCCGGGCCGAGTCATCACGTCTGGAATAGCGGGCCACTCGCAATTGTTGAGTGACTTGCTAGGGTATTCAATTGCTCGCCAGTTCTTCGAGAGGACAGCCAATGCCAACGTTCCGTGAGTTGCTTGCCAACACCAAGGCCGAGATCGTCGAAGTCGACACGGCCCAAGGTGAACAAATGCGAGCTGCTGGATCGATCGTGCTCGACATCCGCGAACCCGACGAGGTCGCTCAGGGCATCATTCCCGGCGCGGTCACGATCGTGCGGGGCAACCTCGAAGCGCAGGTCGAGAATCGCATCGCCGACAAGAGCGCCTCGATCGTCGTGCATTGTGCGGGCGGTGTTCGATCGGCGTTCGCGGCCAAGTCGCTCGCCGAACTCGGCTACACCAACGTGGTGTCGATGGACGGCGGCTTCAACAAGTGGAAGGACGAGGGGCGTGAATGGTTCGCCCCGACCTCGCTCAACGCCGATCAGCGCAATCGTTATTCTCGTCATCTCCTCCTCCCCGAAGTCGGTGAAGAGGGCCAGATCAAGCTGCTCGAGGCGAAGGTGCTCTTGCTTGGCGCCGGTGGTCTCGGCTCGCCGGCCGCCCTCTATCTCGCCGCTGCCGGCGTTGGCACGATCGGCATCGTCGACATGGACGTGGTCGATGAGTCCAACCTGCAACGCCAGATCCTCCACAACCTCGATCGGGTTGGTGTGCGCAAGGTCGATTCGGCCCGTATGACCATCGAAGGCATGAACCCCGATATCAAGGTCAACACCTATGACACTCGATTGTCGGCCGACAACATCATGGAGATCCTGGCCGGCTACGACGTCGTCATCGACGGCGCCGACAACTTCCCGAGCCGGTACATCCTCAATGACGCGTCGGTGAAGCTCGGCATTCCCGTCGTGCACGGCTCGATCTTCCGATTCGAGGGCCAGATCACGGTCTTCGATCCGCTGAACGGACCGACCTATCGTGACCTCCTGCCGGAACCTCCCCCTGCTGAATTGGCGCCGAGCTGTTCCGAAGCCGGTGTCGTCGGCGTGCTCCCCGGGATCGTCGGCTCGATCCAAGCACTCGAGGCAATCAAACTGATCCTCGGTCTGGGTGATTCCCTCCGAGGACGACTGCTTGCCTTCGACGCACTCGAGATGTCGTTCCGTGAGTACAAGCTCAACATCGATCCCGAGAACGAAGTGACCTATGCCAATCGTGAGCGCATCGACGTCGTCGAGCTCGACGGGCTCTGTATGCCGCAGGTGAAGCAGCCGGTTGGCGTCTGATCAGGCTGAGCCTCTTTGGCCTTCGACCACCGAACGCGGTCGCTCGTCGATGACAACGCCCCACCCCGTTGGGTAACGCCCCACCCAGTTGGGTGGGGCGTTGTCGCGACGCGTGGGAATTGGGCGGGGTCGGTTTGGGTGGATTTACTCACTCGCTGCCGGACCGACGTGGCGGGGCAAATTGGGTGGCCTACAGTCGCCGCTTGCCGCCTATGACTTTCTCGACGAACCAGCCACGGACCACGCCCGCTTCCCGATGGTTTCGCCGCGTCCGCACCTCGATGCTTGGGTTGGTGGCGATCAGCCTCGCCTCGGCCTCGGTTGCGACCCCACCGATCGCTGGTGCAACAACACCGCACCCAGGTGCAGCGGTGCCGGCGATCCGTGCCACGGTCGCTCCAGTCGACGGTGTCGAAACCGACGATTCCTTCGAGATCCGTCACTATGAGGTGTCAGTCGAGCAGTCATCGGTGGATGTCCCGGCGGAGGCGGGGGCACTCGCCCTCACCGGCGCGATCGAGGTGGCACTCGAAGGCGAGCCGCAGATGGTGATCCTCGATCGGATCGATGGCGCCACCACGTTGGAACTGCGGAGCCAGACCAACGGTGAATGGGGTGACTGGGTCGAACTCGAGGCGGAATCCGACGATGCGCCCGACGGTGTTCCCGGTGGTGAGGGGGCAACCCCGCCAGGAAACGCAGCGACCCTTGGATCGGTCGGCCCGGTGTGGCTCGG
>JBBQUN010000270.1:0-6255 GCA_038212405.1 Acidimicrobiales bacterium
ATACCGAAGGCGATGCCACCCGCTTTGGCGAGATCATCCAAGCAATCGACCAGCGCCTGCTCACCTACTCCGCCGACACCATCATTCTTCCTGGTCACGGTGACAACTCGACCATTGGCAACGAACGGCCTCAGCTCCAGAGCTGGGTCGACCGCGGTTGGTGATCGCCGGAGCGTGATCGAGCAAGGTCACCAAGAACGTGACAGCGAACACCACGGGTTGGGAAAGTCTTTCACCAAGTGAATAATCGCGAGATGGCAGCACGACCGCAGGCGATCACTGACGTCCAGAACCCTGATGGTCAGGTACAGACAGAACAGGGTTCGGCCCGAGATGTCCTCGCCATCACTGCCTTTCGGCGCATCTTCCTTGCCTCGGTCGCCTCGAGTACCGGCCGTTGGATGCAGAACGTGGCACTCGGCATCTTCGCCTACAACCTGGAAGGTTCGAAGAGTTTCACCACGCTGGTCGTTGGTGTCCAACTCTTCCCGTTGCTCGCCCTTTCACTCCCGAGCGGGTCGTTGGCCGACACCGTCGATCGTCGCAAACTGCTGATCGTCACCCAAGCCTGGCAAGCTGTCTTCGGCGTGATTCTTGCCTGGCAGGTCTGGGATGGCGCCATCGCCGAACCGGTTCTGCTCGGCATCGTGTTGGCCATCGGTATCGGCCAAGCACTCTACGCCCCAACGTTCAGCGCAGTGATCCCCACCCTGGTCGGCAGAGAAAATCTGTCGCCAGCGATTGCTCTCAACTCGATGATGATCAACGGCACCCGGATCCTCGGCCCCATCCTGGGTTCTGCGTCACTCGGGCTCATCAAGATCTCCGGGATCTTCCTCGTCAACTCCGCCACCTACCTCATCATCATCTTCGTACTCCTGATCACGCCCATCCCATCGGTGACTCGCAACCATGCGCTGTCCGCTCGCGATCGCCTCTTCGGGGGCCTTCGCGTCGCACGACGGGCCGAGCAGGTACGGCGACCGTTGATCGTGATGATCACCTTCTCGCTCTTTTGCCTCCCGTTCATCGGGTTGCTCCCCGCGATCGCCGAGGAAAGCTGGAGTATCGACTCCGAGAGCACCACCTATGGCGTGATCTACGCCGTTTTCGGTGTCGGTGCCCTCGGTGGGGCCGCAGCGGTTGCCACGGTGCTCGGTCGACTCGACCGCGGTCTGGTCGTTCGGAGCACGCTGGCATTGTTTTCGGTGTCGCTCGCGGCCATGTCGTTCGTGGAGACAGCGACGCTCGCCTTTCCGGCCATGTTCTTCGTCGGGCTCTTCTACTTCACGATGCCAACCGTGCTCAGCACGTTCCTCCAGGAGCACTTGAGCGACGAGGTTCGCGGCCGGGTCATGGCGCTGTGGATCGTGTCCTTCGGCGGAATCATCTCGATCACCAACCTGTTCTCCGGCACGATCGCCGACGCAACCTCGCTCCATGACGTGCTCTTGTTCGGCGCTGCTGTCGCCATGGGTCTCGCCGTGTTCACCCGACTCGAGCCCGGTCCGATCGCCGGCGAGCAACTCCTGCGCTGAGCGAGCGGCTGGTTGCATCTCGGTGGTATCGACGGCCCTTCAGCCGCAGAAATATCCGGATTCTCGCTGGCCCGACATTTCTCCTACGCGCATAGTGCAATTAGACTCGGTCCATGGCCGCACCCCTTCTCGCCAATGACGACACCCATGGTTCCCCCGTCGCCGACGGAATCGAACCGTCACTCCGAATCGGCGACCTCGTTGCCAGCGAGCAATCTGCACCTTCGCTGGCACTCTTCACCAGCGGGAGCTTCCAATGAGCGACTCATCGAATCCGGCGGCTGACCACACCAGTACATTCGACGTCGCGGCCATCCGTGCCGACTTCCCGATTCTCCAGCAACAGCAGGGCGGCAAACGGCTGGTGTTCCTCGATTCCGGTGCATCATCTCAGCGCCCCCGCCAGGTCATCGATGCCATGACCGATCTCTACGAGACCAGCTACGCCAATGTGCATCGTGGCGTCTACCAACTCGCCGAGCGCTCGACCAGCGCGTACGAGGGCGCCCGATCCTCGGTCGCCCGTTTCATCGGCGCTGCGACCGACGAGATCATCTTCACGAAAAATGCCACCGAGGCCATCAACCTGGTTGCCCGTTCGTGGGGTGGCGCCAATCTGGGGTCGGGCGACGCCGTCGTCCTCACGCTGCTCGAACACCACGCCAACATCGTTCCGTGGCAGATGCTCGCCCAAGAGAAGGGATTCGAGATTCGTTGGATCGGGCTCACCGATGACGGCCAACTCGACCTGTCCAATCTCGACCTTCTCCTCGATGGGGCCAAGTTGTTGGCCTTCACCGCCATGTCGAACGTGCTCGGCACGCTCACGCCAGTTCGCCAACTGGCCGACGCCGCCCATGCCGCTGGCGCATTGGTGCTGGTCGACGCCTGCCAGTCGGTACCACATCAACCAACCGACGTGATTGCTCTGGGCGCCGACTTCATGGCGTTCAGTGGGCACAAGATGCTTGGTCCCAGTGGCATTGGCGTGCTCTGGGGTCGGGCCGAACTCCTCGACGCCATGCCGCCGTTCCTCGGCGGTGGGGGCATGATCCTGAACGTCACCACCGACGGTTTCACCACCGACGTCAGCCCCCAGAAATTCGAGGCCGGCACTCCCCCGATCGCCGAAGCCGTTGGCCTGGGCGCTGCGGTTGCCTACCTCGAAAACATCGGGATGGACGCCATCCGCCGCCATGAAGTGGAACTCACCGGGTACGCACTGCGGACGCTGCGGGAACGCCTTGGTGACGATCTCATGATCCCTGGCCCCGCCGAGCCGGCCGCTCGTGGCGGGGTCCTGAGTCTCGACCTGGCCGGCGTCCATGCCCACGATGTCAGCCAAGTGCTCGACGAAGCCGCCGTGTGCGTACGGCCCGGCCATCACTGTGCCAAGCCGCTCATGAAACACCTGGGTGTCACGGCAACGGCTCGCGCCAGCTTGTATCTCTACAACGACACTGACGACATCGACGCACTCGCCGATGCGCTGGTCGCCGCCCGCGATTTCTTCGCCCTCTGATTTTCCTCGTTCCAGGAGACACCCCAAATGGCCGGACTCGAAGACCTGTACCGAGAAATCATTCTCGATCATTACCGCTCCCCGCGTAACAAGGGCGAACTCGAGAGCCCTCCGGCTCATCGGGTCGAGGGATTCAATCCACTGTGTGGCGACGAAATCGTCCTCTACGTCAACGTCGATGACCGCGGCGTGGTCAGCGACATCAAGATCGGTGGCCAGGGCTGCTCCATTTCGCAATCGGCCGCCTCGATGATGTCGGCGTCGGTGAAGGGCAAGAGCATCGCCGAGGCTCGCGGCCTGATCCGCGCCTTCAAAGCCATGATGTCGATCCACGAAACCGAGATCGGCGGTGACGGAACCGAAGCCGAGGCCGACGAAGCAGCACCCGACGAACTCGATCTCGGCGATCTCGAAGCGCTGGTGGGCGTGGTCAAGTTCCCGGCCCGGATCAAGTGCGCCACCCTGGCGTTCAACACCCTCGCCCAAGCCATCGACGACGCCCAGGCCGATACGCCCCCCGCCGACTGATCGACGCCGACTGCCCCGCCGGCCTGGGCGTTCCCAAAACCAACAGCAGCTCTGGCTGAACCGGACCGACGGAGTCGGTGGAGAGGCGCCACCGTCGGTGTCGCCGCGACTGTGCGTTTCCCTGTCAGTTTCGGCATGATCGGAGAATGCCCGACGATCTCCACCAACCAGAACCCATCCGGCGGCCCTCCCCAATCGATCGGGCGTTCTTGTCGAGCGGTGAGTCGGTCGGCAACCTGATTCTGGTTCGCCATGGGCAACAGCAATGGCCTGATCCGAAACTCTCGGTGTCGGGTGACTGGGTCGACCCACCGCTGTCGGAGACCGGGCGAGCGCAGGCCGAATGCGTCGCTGACCATCTCGCCAACGAACCGATCGCTGCGGTGTACAGCTCAGCGCTTCTTCGAGCGAACGACACCGGCCGGGCCGTTGCCAGTCGCCACGGCCTCGAGGTCGAAGTGATCGACGCACTCGAAGAAATCCACATCTTCCGAGATCTTCCGCAAGACAAGCAGGCAATCGACACCCTCGGCGGAAAGGCCATGGCCGGAATTGGCGAACGCTTCGTCCAGACCCAGAAGTGGGACGCCTACCCGGCGACCGAGTCCTCCAACGACTTTCGTCGCCGAGTGAGCTTGGCGGTCGAGTCGGCCGTCGTCAGCCACCCCGGCGAGACCATCGTTGTTGCCTGTCACGGCGGCGTGATCAACGCCTACCTCGCTGATGTCTTGGGGCTCAGCGTCGACATGTTCTACCGACCCGTACATGCGTCCTCGCACCGAATTCGCTGTGCCAACGGTCGCCGCATCATCGACGTACTCAACGAGCAGCACTACCTCGCCGCCGCAGGACTCGTCACGCACTGACCTTCGAGCGGACTGACCTTCGAGCGGACTGACCTGCTCGTCAGACCAGGAGCCTCTTCAGCCCGAGTCGGGCTCGCTCAATCACTGCGACGCTTGCCGAACGGCCAGACCTTGGCCCAGAACGGCCGATTGGCCTCGGCCCGGCGACGGGCGTCCTCGGCCTCGACTTCGGCCTTGATCGACGGCCCCGCCGCATTGATGATGTCCTCCGCACTATCGAGTAGTGCCCCGATCGAGGGGTCTTCGCCAATGCTGGCCGGCGCGTCAGGTGTCGCCGGGGTGATCAACGAGCCGTGACGCCAGTTGACGTCGGCAAGCCTTGGCTCGAAACCGGTGCAGTCGACCGGGCACGCCCAAGGTGCCTCGGGCGCGCGATCGATTGCGCACTTTCGCACCGTGTCGCCACTGGGATAGGTCCGACTCTGAAAATGCTTGCAGTTCTGTCGCATTCCCACGACAGACAGTCTGCCATCATTGCCACCGATGGCCACGGCACGTCTGCGCCTACGATGACGTCATGCCCACGCCCCACATCAGTGCTCAATCAGGCGACTACGCCCCCACCGTGCTCATGCCCGGTGATCCCCTTCGAGCGAAGTACATCGCTGAGACCTTTCTCGACGAGCCTCGGCTCGTCAACGAGGTTCGCAACATGCTCGGATTCACCGGGAGCTACAAGGGCAAACCGGTGTCGGTGCAGGGCTCGGGCATGGGTGTGCCGTCCTTCCAGATCTACGCCACCGAACTGATTCGCGAATTCGGCGCCGAATCGATCATTCGTGTTGGCTCCTGCGGAGCACTTGCCGACTCGCTACAACTGGGTGACATCGTGTTGGGGATCGGTGCCGGCACCGATTCGACGGTCAACCGCGTCCGACTCGGTGGCCGTGACTTTGCTGCGGTCGCTGACTACTCGCTACTCAAGGCTGCGGTCGACAGTGCCGAGCTCCTCGGGTTGCGCCCGGTTGTCGGCACGATCTTCACCTCTGACTTCTTCTATGACCCCGGTGAAGGAACCTTCGACCTGCTCGAGCGTTACGGCTTCCTCGCCGTCGAAATGGAGGCAGCCGGCCTCTATGGCGTGGCCGCCGAGCACGGCATCAAGGCGCTGGCGATCTGTACGGTCAGCGACCACATCAAGCGGGGCGAAGCAATGTCGAGCGAGGATCGCCAGCTCTCGTTCGATGACATGATCCGATGCACGCTCGAATCGATCTGAGTATCTCGCGACCTTTGGCTGCGTCGATACGTCAGGAACCTCGAATCGTTTCGCAGCCACAAGCAGAGGAGTCCCCAATGGGCATGTTCGACAAGATCCCCGGCCAGAAGGACTGACCTTCACCACATTCTCCCTGGACGAAGCTGGGCGATTGCTTCGACCAAGGAACGGTGTGATGCGTTGGGCGACCCATCACACCGGGCGACGGGCGGCAAGGAAGCGGACCTCCTCGGAGGTCCGCTTTTCTTTTTGCTCCGACAGCAAAGGCCTCACACCAGGCGGCAAGCTTCCGATGCTTGGCTGATGGTGGCCACGACCCGCACAACGCCGATCAAGAGCGACACGAAGCTGGTCGACCTTGGCTCCGACGTGCTCCTACAGTCGATGGATGTCGCCGGCATCGCCATGGGCCTCGTCGCGGCCAGCGACACGGCGTTCCTCTCGCTCAATCAATCAATGGCCGATCTCCTCGAACTTCCTGCGTGTGAAGTCATTGGACGGGAGTTGGCCAGCTTTCGCCCCGGCCCTGAAGGCGATGTCCGTCGGGTGATGCTCGAAACGCAAGGTCGACCGGCCCAGTTC
>JBBQUN010000271.1:0-6244 GCA_038212405.1 Acidimicrobiales bacterium
AGTCGGGGAGCTCAGCCGACTGCGTTCACCGGTGGGTGACGATCGGACCATCCGTCGTGCGCCGTCTGCTCTGACAAGGGTCGCCCTATGTCCGCAAGTGCTGAGTCGCTCGGAAAGCCTTCTCGGGTCGGGACGCAGCGAGACCGGCAAGCGTGTTGCGGAACGGGGCGGTGTGGTTATGCGGGCGTGGCTTGTCCCTCGAAGGTCCAACCGAATGGTTTGGGTTCCTTTGGATGTTCGTAGGTGGTCATCGAGTCGATGACGAATCCGGCACGAGTGATTACCGCCGGGATGTCTCGGGTGAGGTGGCAGCCACCGAGGACGAGTTTGTTGATCGGCTCGATGCGGTGCTGGCGGCGGGCCACCTTGGGGTCCGGTGAGATGCCGTGCTCGACGAAATGCAGCATCCCGCCGGGTTTGAGGACCCGGCGGATCTCGGCGAGCGCAGCGTCGACGTCGTCGATGGAACACAGCGTCCAGGTCGACAGGACCGCATCGGCAGATCCGCTCGGCAGATCGATTCGTTCGCCGGTGAGGCTCGTGTGGTGGACATGGGCATGACCGGCTTCGATCCGGTCGGCCGCCAACGAAACAGACCGGGCGAGTGGCTCGACCGCGTGGACGACGTCGACGCCTGATGGGTAGTGGGGGACGTTCAGTCCGGAACCGAACCCGATCTCGACGATCGTCCCATCGAGGTACTTGCAGACCCGGGTGCGGATCTGCCGGTTCTCTTCCGACGCCATGACTGCGTTCATGAAACGCGGAAGGATCCGGGAACGATAGAAGCTGGTCTTGGTGGTCATCGTTGGTCACTCAACCGTTTCGTCGACTCGGGCCAGGGCATTGGCGATGATGTCATGTCGTTCTGCCGGGGTGAATGCTGGCGCTGCCGAGTGGAAGGCGATGACGGTTCGGCCTTGTTGGACGAAGGCGCAGATACAGGTGTCGGGCACGGTGTCGGTTCCGAGGGTGATCGTTCCTTCGAGTGCGTGGAGTGACGATGAGTCGCCGCCCAGTTCGACATCGGGCGGCGCCACGGTCTCGTAGCTGGCGGACTCGATCCCGAACGGAAGCGCGATGGCAGCGACCTCGTTGAAGTCGGCCCAACACTGGTCGAATTCTGGTGTTGCGGTGGCGGCGACCATGCCGGCTGCCTCGGCCGTAGTGGCGAACACGGTCACCGATGTGAAGGCGATGTCCATGTTGCGGCCGAGGCCGGTGTGAGCCCATGCGCCGGTGTTGCCTTCGAACGACGTCGACGAATGAGGCACAGCTCGGCACGGTTGTAGCGAGTTCGGTTGTCATGGGGAACGCGCTATCCGGTCCGTAGTCCTGCCAGCCCTGACCGATGTCTTCCGGGCGAAGCAACGCGGCTCGGGCAACCTCTACCGTCGCTGCGGGTCCACCGGTGTTGCTCGAGTTCACAAGGACCGGCCCTGTGGTATCTGCCCGCGCAGTCTGGGCGGTGGAACTCTCACTCACAGGAGCGTCGCTCCCGCATGAACCGGCAGCGAATACAAGCAGTGTCACCATTGCTGCGGTCGTTCCCCGACCCTGCCTGCTCGCATTCATTCTGTACATGACTGCTCCTTGTCGTTGTCGGCAGAAGTTCCGCCTTGGTTGTTGATCTGCCGACCGATTGGCCCAGGCCGCGATGCTGTGGCGATCGGCTCCTGTGGGGGTGCGATTCTGGACGCTGCCATGGTGCCGACGGGTCGTGTCGTACGTGTCGATCACAGCAGAACCGCGACTGGAATTCGGGCCTGTGGCCACCGATGTGAGATCAGCGCAGCGCCGCTCGGGAGCGCATCGATCCTCAGCGCTTGGGCCATCGGCACAAGTCGATGTCGGCCCCTTAGTGGTCCCCGAGGAGGCCCGGCTGATCGCTATTTGCTGCGCGCTCTTGGCGACCCGTTCTCGGGCGGACCCGTGGCGCGCCGACTGGCGGAGAGCACGAGTTCTTGTCGGTTGCGGACTCCGACTTTGTCGAACACCCTGGCGAGGTGGGTCTTGACCGTGGCCACACCCATCAGGAGTTCCTTGGCAACTTCCGGGTTGGACCGACCCTCTGCCACCAGTTCCGCGACCTTTGCTTCGGTGGGTGTCAACGCGTCCCACCCCGTCACGCTGGTCCCGTGAGCGGCTCGATTCCTCCGGGCGTAGTCGGCGGCGGCGGCCACATCGAGATCGGCGCCCTCAGTCAGCGCACCTTCATAGTCGTCGCCCATCACCACTCTGGCGGCATCGAGAAGAGCCGAACGCCGCTGCGCCAGGTGCGGTGGTCGGACCAGCCGGCGAACCTCGAAGAACTGGTCGACCGCGCCAAGGATGCGGAGCGCATCACGATGGTGCCCGCCATCGGAAAGGATGGCGGTGAGATCATCGAGGCCGATCGCCAAGAGGAACGGCCACTCCCACTCGATGGCGGTATTCAGTAGGTTGTGGCAACGAGCGGTCGCCTTCGCAAGGTCGCCGACTCGACGAGCCGCCTCCGCCATGTACCTGCCCTGACCCGGGACGTTGTTGGGTGGCAGCATGTCGAGGCCCCCGAACACGACCATGCCGGGCGGATCAAGCATGGTGGCGTAGCCATCGAACGCTGAACCCTCGCTCCGCAACAGTCCTCGAGCAGCATCGACGTCACCCAACCGAACGGCATCGACGGCCATCAAGAAGTGCTCGGCGTAGACCAGACCTTGCTCTCCGCCCGCTCGGGCACGTTGGCCGACCGCCTGGGTGGTGGCCGTCAGGTCAACGTCGGGCGCATAGAGCGCTGCGACACCCAGCGAGAGTGCGAGGGTACCCACCAGCATCGCCGGTACGAACCGATCAACCACGTCACCACCGCAACGATCCGCTACATCCCGCACGTCACCCTCGGCCAGGTCGAGCATGGCTGCCGAAAGGCGGGCCAGTACCGAGGCCATTGGATCATCACACTCCGGACTCTCCTCGAACTCGGCGATCCGCCGTCGCACGTCAGCCTGACCGCCCCCGATGATCGTGGCCATCGTTGCAATCCCCATGGCAGACCACGCCGCTCTGCGGACATCGCCGAGTTCGCGAAGACGATCGATGAGTCGCTCGACATGCCCGATGGGCACCACACCCGCCGTGGCGAGCCATTGGTCGCTGGCGAGGCGGGCACGAACCGAATTGAGTACGTCGTCGCCGCACGACGCTGCGAGCGCACCGAGGCCGAGCACCATTGCCTCGATGTCGACGTTGGCCATGGTCCGAGCCGAGATGCTGATCAGCTGAAGGTGATGGGTCGCATTCGCTCCCGGCGGCGGGATCGCCCTCAGGACCGCTTCGGCCATCTCCTGCAGCGCCACCAGTCGGCCGCTCAAGGTGAGGGGATGTTCCATCGCCGCCACGACATCGTAGGCGTCATCAGTACGACCCTCGGCGACCAGTCGGGCGAGAGCGGCTCGGAAGTTCGCCTCGTCCGCCGCCACCAAGGCCCGGCTCGCCAGGAAGGCCGACGTCGCGCTCAGCTCATCGAGGCGGCGAGCTTCAGCGACAATCCAGTTGGCATGATTGCATCGCAACTCGATCAGTTCGTCACTGTCGGTCATCCGTTGGGCAAATTGGCGGACGGTTTCGAGCAGGACGAAGCGGTGGACTTCAGTCTCTGCGACCTCGACCACCTGCACCATCGACTGAGCGACAAGCCGGTCGAGTGCGTCGAACGCCGCCTCAGAGGCGAGATCACCGCCCGCACACACCACCTCAGAGGCGTCGAGCGTGCAGCCGTCGACGAACACAGCGAGACCGCGCAGCATGCGCTGCTCCGCTGCTGACAAGAGCTGATAGCTCCACAGGATCGACCCCTCGAGCGTTTGCTGACGAGGCAGCACCGCACGCGATCCACCGGTCAGCAACCGAAGAGCGTCGTCCAAACCGGCGAGGACTTGTGCCGGGGACAACGTTCGGACTCGTGCCGCCGCGAGTTCCACGGCGAGCGGCATACCGTCCAGGCGGTGCACCAACTCGGCGATGGTCGCTGCGTTCGATTCATCGAGGCGAAAGTTCGGTTTGGCCCGCCCGGCACGATCGGCGAACAAGCGCACCGCGTCGAACTGCGACAGCACATCGAGTGCCTCGCTGACAACCGCAGGTGTCGAGAGACCGGGAACCCGCCACGTTCGCTCCCCCGGCAGATCGAGCGGTGTTCGACTGGTCGCGACGAGATGGAGCCCTGGCACGGCCGCCACCAGCCGATGGGCGAGCGACGACGCGTCATCGAGTACGTGTTCACAGTTGTCGAGCACAACAAGGCCTCGCTTGGCACCCAGCACACGCTCGACCACCTCGACCGCGTCTGATGCCGGGTTAGGCGAACCGAACGCCGACACGACAGCTGACGACACCTCACCACCTTTGACTGGCACCAGATCGACCCATACCATTCCGCCGGGGAACTCATCGAGTAACTCGGCGGCGGCCTGGAGGGCCAGGCGCGTCTTGCCGACGCCACCAGCACCGATCAGGGTGACGAGACGCTCGTGCGAAACCAGACCTCGTAGCTCGGCGACCTCAAGTCGGCGGCCGACAAATGCCGACAGCAGCGTTGGCAGGTTGTGTTGCGGCGCCGCAGTGATCAACGCTGCGAATTCGGTGTCGAGACCATCGGCGACGAGTTGGTAGATTCGCTCGGGCCGGGTGAGGTCACGAAGCGGGTGCTCGCCAAGGTCACAGAACTCGAATCGACTGTCCTGGTCGACCGCGAGATCACGCGTAGCGCCTGACACGAGAACCTGGCCCCCATGGCTGAGTGCACGAAGTCGTGCACACCGGATGATTGCTTGGCCCGCGTAGTTGTAGTCGTCGCGTAGCTGCACTTCGCCCGTGTGCACCGCCATACGGACCTTCACCGGTTGAGCGGTCGGCCACGGCTCGACCGACAGCGCACGCTGCGCCGCAATCGCAGCAGCGAGCGCAGCCGAGGGCCGGGCGAACGCAGCGACGATGGAGTCACCCTCGCCTTGTTCCTGGGGCCGCACGCCCCCTTCACGTTCTACTGCCTCAGCGAGAATCTCAGTGTGACGCCGAACTGCGCTGGCCATGGCATCGGAGGGCTCGGTCGACCACTGACGAGTCGACCCCTCAATGTCGGTGAGAAGAAACGTCACTGTGCCGACCGGGAGCGCAAAGGCCTGATCGGGTGAACTCACTCCGGACGCCCCCCAACGGATGGGCTGTTGCAACCCGAGACGGTTGACCAGCGGGAGCGCATCGTTCGACATGACCCCATCGTCAACGCACCACCAAACCCATGCATCCACCAATCGGTGGACCCGCGCGGTGGATCCGCCCAGTGGACCCTGCGAAGCTTGACACTTGTTATCGCGAACCAGTCGCCATCATCATCGTCGTCCGCGACAATCCGACGACGAGTTCGCCACGTCTCGTGGACATGGCGCAAGGACCCTTGCGGGCCGCACACTCGCCTCACGTCGGCCAGACCGAGGTCTGTCACCGCCGACCGGCCATAGGTAACGAGAGCGAGATCCGTCCAAGCCTCGTGCGAAAAGCACCAACCAGCACTGCTCCTCCTTCTGACGTCCGCGAAGTATGACCGTTCCCGCTCCCCGTGTGAACGAACCTGAACGCAGCAGCCCTTGTGGAGGATCGGAGCATCCGCCGATCCACCGGAATTCTCTCACGGCAGAGGCCGAGGTCCCGAGATAGCTCCAGGCGCTTGCCGATGTTGCATTGACGAGCCGATGGCCCGAAGTCGTGCTTCTCGCACGCAGAAGGATCCGTGATCGTCGACGTGTAGGTGATTGACGCCGTTCTTCGCCGCGTGATGAGATGCGGCGATGGGCAACCTGAATGGAAACAGGGCTCTGGTGCGCCGCCACTTAGCGGTGGCGGATGCGAGATCGCCCTCATGTGCGACATCCTGATCGCCGCCGAGAACGCCGAGTTCGGCCTTCCCGAAGTCCGGCTCGGGATCTTTCCCGGTGCGGGCGGCACACAGCGACTCGCCCGCCAGATCGGCAAGTCCAAAGCCATGGAGATCATCCTCACCGGTCAGGTCAACCTGACGGCGGACGAGGCGATGCGCGCTGACCTGGTGTCTCGAGTGGTCCCCGCCGAGGTCCTCCTCGATGAGGCTCTGGCGATCGCCGGCCAGATCGCTGCCAACTCTTCGATGAGCGTGCGCATGGCGAAGGAAGCCGTGAACCGGGTCTATGAGAGCTCATTGTCCGACGGGCTCATGTACGAGCGGCGT
>JBBQUN010000272.1:0-6241 GCA_038212405.1 Acidimicrobiales bacterium
CAAGCAGGGCATCGGGTACGTACCGCAGAACAACAATGTTTTCCCCAGTTTGACGATTCGCGAGAACCTCGAGATGGGCTGCTTTCTGTCTCCGAAGTCGACCGGTCCACGGTTGGATCGCGTTCTGTCGTTGTTTCCTCGCTTGGGTGAGCGGATCAACCAGCGAGCGGGTTCGTTGTCAGGCGGCGAGCGACAGATGTTGGCCATGGGTCGAGCGCTGATGATGGAACCGTCGGTACTCCTGCTCGATGAACCGTCGGCGGGCCTGTCGCCAGCCCTTCAGGACCAGGTATTCATTCGGACCAAGCAGATCAACGACACAGGCGTGACCATCATCATGGTCGAGCAAAACGCCAGTCGTTGCTTGCAAATCTGCGATCGGGGCTATGTACTCGATCAGGGCACCAACGCATACAGCGACACCGGACGGAACCTGCTGACAGACCCCAAGGTCATCGAACTCTATCTCGGGACGCTGACCAAGGCCCACTAGCAGCTGAGCTCCATCTGGTTTGATCGTGGCCCGGGCATTTGCCTGGGCCACCATCGCGTTCGCCGAGGGATGGACTCTCGCGTTCGTCGATTCGCTCTTTCGAGGTGCGGCCGTCGCCGCCCAAAACGACCGGTGGCCGGACCCTCGGGTCCGGCCACCGATCAAGATGATGATGTTCGTCGTTCGATCGGCGAACCGATCAAACGCCGGGATCAGCTGGCGAAGACGTACTCGTCAAGCGACTCGTCGAGTCCAGCAGCGCCAAAGGTGATGATCCGGAAACTGGCAGCCGAGGGCTCGCCGGCATCGACGAACTCATATGGTCCGCCAAAGCCGTCGTAGTCGATGTCGGTGCCGGCCTCGACCAACGCCTTACACGCTGCAAAGTCGGTGCACTTCTCGCCGTCCTTGGTAACGCCATTGATCTCGGCAGCGATCATCACTGGATCGTCGCTACCAGCGATCTCGGCAGCCAGGGCCGTGATCACGATGGCATCATACGTCTCGGCCCCGTAGGAGAAGACCGTGACGGGCTCGCCGTAGGCGGCTTCGAACCGGTCGGTGAGCGAAGTGATGGAAGCAAGGTCGACTGAAGGCGTGGTGCCCTTGAGACCCTCGATGATCGACGGGTCGGACAGTTCGTCCGCTGCACCTTCGATGAATCCGTCAACGCCGTAAACAGCCTTGGCCGTCGGGCCGATGCCGCGCTCGTTCATCGTGGTCAGGATGTTGGCCGCTTCGGCAAACGAAACCACGACAATCGCGTCAGAGTCGGCGGCAACGAGCTTGTCGATCTCAGGATCGAAGTTCTCGGTGTCGACGGCATAGGGGAGGAACTCGTCGACGGTGCCGCCGAGAGCCTCGAAGTTCTCCCTGAAGGAGTTGGCCAGGCCTTCGCCATAGCTTTCCTGACGGAAAATGACGCTGACACTGGTGTTGCCGTCGCCGGAAACCAGGTTGGCCAGCACCTTGCCCTGAAGCAGGTCGGAAGGAGCGGTACGGAAATACAGCCCATTGTCGTCGTAGGTCGTGAAGTCAGGGGAAGTGTTGGCCATCGAGAACTGGATCACGTTGTTCGAGGTGATCTTGTCGATGACGAGCTTCGACACGGCCGAGGAGGCAGCACCGACGATGACGTCCGCTTTCGCGTCGAGCAGAGAGTCGACACTGGGGTTGGCGATGTCGACGTTGGTGTCGCCGGAGTCTTCCTCGACGAGGACGACGTCGGCTCCAAGCACGCCGCCGGCAGCGTTGATGTCTTCGACGGCGAGGCGTGAAGCAGCAACCTCGGGTGGGGACAGGAACTCGAGGTCGCCGGTCAGGGGGATCAGCGTTCCAACCGTGAGTACACCGTCTGCGCTGGCGCTGGCGCCCTCTTCCATTTCGCCGGAGTCCTCCTCCTCTTCCATGGCTTCGGTGGTGTCGGTTGACTCCCCCTCCACGGCTTCGGTGGTTTCGGTGGTTTCACCCTCAGAGCCTGCGCTCGTTCCGGCTGAATCGCTTCCGCAGGCTCCGGCGAGCATCGCCAGGGCTGCGAGCAGCGACAGAAGCCGGGTAAGGCTTGTCTTTGTCATGCTTTCTACCTCTCCTCGTTTGGTAGTACGAGATATGGCCGTCCGTTGTGGCCGAGGGACACGCTAGTGCCAGATTGGGACTATGCCTGTCAACTTGACACGGCGTTACGAAGACGTCACATCGAAGAAACACTCTGACCTGGGGTAATCGAGACGCTGGGTCGTGGGTGACATCGACGAAATTTGGTGATCGTCGCAGTGTGATGGCCTCGATGTTGCCCGATTTGCCAGGTCAGGCGATGACAAGGAGGCCAGCGGCCTTCTTGGCCCGAGTCATGACCGGTACCGCAATCGAGCGAGCCTTTTCGGCTCCGAGTGCGAGCGCAGCGCGGGCAGCTTCGTCATCGAGTTCGGCGACTCGCTGCTGAATCGGTTCGAGGAGTTCGATCAGCGCGGCAGCAGTGTCGGCCTTGAGCGGCCCGTACTGGGTGTAGCTCCCGGCGAGAACGCGAGGATCGCCGCCAGTGGCAGCGGCCAGGATGTCGAGCAGGTTGGAGACGCCTGGCTTGGTCGCCGGGTCGTAGCGGACCTCGCCGTCGTTGTCGGTCACGGCTCTCTTGAACTTCTTCTCGATGACCTTCGGGGGGTCGAGGAGGCCGACCGTTCCCTGCGGCGAATCGACCGATTTCGACATCTTGTTCTCGGGGTGCTGAAGATCCATCACCCGGGCGCCGGCTGCGGGAATGCGGTGCTCGGGAACAACGAAGGTGTCGCCGTAACGAGAGTTGAAGCGCATCGCAGCATCTCGGGTCAGTTCGAGGTGTTGGCGTTGGTCGTCGCCGACCGGAACGACGTTGGTGTCGTACAGCAAGATGTCGGCCGCTTGCAGCGCGGGGTAGGTGAACAGTGACGCCGAGATGAAGCCGGTCGATCGATCAGACTTGTCTTTGAACTGGGTCATGCGACTGAGTTCGCCGAACGAGACCGTGGTCTGCATCAACCAGCCAAGTTCCGCGTGCTCGGGAACCTGTGACTGGAGGAACAGGGTGGAAACCTCGGGATCGATACCGATGGCGAGGAGGATCTTGGCGATGTCGAGCGTGCCTTGGAGTACCTCGCCGGGCTCCTTTGGCAACGTGAGGGCGTGGAGGTCGACGATGCAGTAGATCGAATCGGCATCGTGTTGCATCGATTCCCAATTGCGCAGCGCTCCGAGGTAGTTGCCGAGGTGAACGGCACCGGAGGGCTGGATTCCACTGAACACACGAGTCATGTTCGGTAGGGTAGAGCCAGGTGGCGAGGACGGTGCGAGAGTTTCCTCACCGCGGCCGGGAGTACAATCACACTCATGTCATTTCAAGTGCAGACCGAGGCGTTCGAAGGGCCGTTCGATCTCCTTCTGCACCTCATCCTGAAGGATGAGGTCGAGCTCTATGACATACCGCTTGCTCGAATCGTTGATGCCTACCTCGTCGAAATCGAGCGCATGGACCGTTGTGATCTCGAAGTGGCAACGGAGTTCCTCTTGATTGCGGCAACGCTCGTCGAGTTGAAGTGCCGACGGCTCCTGCCGATCGATGCCGATGTCGACCTCGACGAGGAGCTGGGTTTGTGGGAGGAGCGCGACTACCTCCTCAGTCGCCTCCTCGAGTGCAAGACGTTCAAGGACGCCGCCAAGGTGCTCGAGCAGTTGGCTGCACTCGCCTCGCTCGTTGCGCCCCGCCGGGTCGGGGTCGATGACCGATTTCTCGATCTCGCTCCCGACCTGCTCGTTGGCGTCACTCCTCAGCATCTTCACGACGCCTTCATTCGCACCGCGTCGCCCCGGCCGGTTCCGACCGTTGAGACCCATCACATCACGCTGATCCGAGTCAGTGTCACTGACGCCATCGAACGCTTGGTGCGCGACCTGCCGACGATGGGGGTGATGTCGTTTCGCCAGATCACCAGGCATTGCCGCGATAGGGTCGAGATCGTCGTCAACTTCCTGGCCGTGCTCGAACTGTTCAAGCAAGGGCTCGTCGAGATCGAGCAGATCGCAGCGTTCGGCAACCTCTCAGTTGAGTGGGTCGGCGGAAATGTCGGCGTCGACGACTACGTCATGGCCGTTGCCGACTCCTATGAGGGCTGAGCGTGTCTGAAGTCAACGACGAGGAAATCAGCGACGAGGCCCAAGCGCATTCGGTGGTCGATGAGGGCGGCGCCGACCGGCCCGTCGCTGCGCCGTCAGCCATCTCGATCGTTGAAGCAAAACGAGCGATCGAGGCGATGGTGTTGGTGGCAACCGATCCCTTGGCCGAGCACCTTCTCGCCCAGCTCATCGAGATTCCTGTTGCCATGGTTCGCGAGCTGTGTCACGAATTGGCGGCTTCGTACACCCACGAGCATCGTGGATTCCAACTCGTCGAAGTAGCCAACGGGTGGCGTTTCCAGACCCATCCTGATCTGTCGCCCTACATCGAGCGGTATGTGCTCGAAGGGCAGACAACACGGCTGTCGACGGCGGCGCTCGAGACCCTGGCCATCGTTGCCTACAAGCAGCCGATTTCTCGGGCTCAGGTGTCGGCAATCCGAGGGGTGAACGTCGACGGTGTGCTGCGAACCCTTGTCCAACGCGGGTATCTCGGCGAAGTCGGCCGCGATGACGGACCGGGCCAGGCAGTGTTGTTCGGCACGACGTCAGCGTTCCTGGAAAAGCTCGGGATTGCATCGATCGAGTTGCTACCACCCCTGGGCGATTTCGTGCCGGGAGCACACGTTGTCGAGGCACTGGAACAGACCCTGCGTGTCGATCGGTCCGTGGCAGTGGCATCGCACAACCCTCAACCTCGATCTGAAGTCGAGGGTCTGGATGATGATGTGGAATCGGGCGGACCGACACGAACGTCGTTGGTAGAAACGGATGCTTATGAGTGAGCCTGAACTGCACGACGGCGAGCGCTTGCAAAAGGTATTGGCCAGAATCGGCGTCGGCAGCCGTCGGGTGTGCGAAGACCTGATCTTCGACGAGAAGGTCACCGTCAACGGTGAAGTCGCGGTGCTCGGACGCCGAGTCACCCCCGGGGTCGACGTGATTGCCGTCAACGGTGCAGTGCTGTCGACCTTTCCCGATGCAGTCACGTACCTGCTGAACAAACCGGCGGCAACGATCACGAGTGCGTCGGATCCTCAGGGGCGACCCACGGTGATCGATCTCGTACCCGGTGACCCTCGGGTCTTTCCCGTCGGTCGCCTCGACTACGACACCGAAGGTCTGTTGTTGCTGACCAATGATGGCACTCTGGCGCATCGGCTGACCCATCCCAGCTTCGGGGTCGAGAAGGAATACCTTGCCCACGTCGAGGGCACGCCATCGCGTTCGGCGCTGCGACAGCTTCGAGAAGGCATCGAACTCGACGATGGTATGACGGCGCCGGCGAAGGTCGCCGCAGTCAGCGACGGTTTGCTCCGCATCACGATCCACGAAGGACGCAACCGCCAAGTGCGGCGCATGTGCGAAGCAATTGGGCATCCTGTGCAGCGCCTGGCTCGCACTCGCATCGGACCGCTTTCTGATCCGCAGCTCGAACCTGGCGCGTGGCGGGTGCTCGATGCCGCCGAAATGCTCGACCTGCAACGAGCGGTCACCGTCGAGAACGACCGCCCTGAGCTTCGATCAGAGCGCAGCGTGGAACCAGACCACAGCGTCGTAGATGACGTCGAGCGCGGCGACCGATAGCCTCACGGGCGATGTCCACTCCTGCACGATCCTTCCTTGCCCTGCGTGGCGCCATCACCGTTGACGTCGACACCCCGGACGAAGTGGCAAGACAGACCACTCGTTTGTTGGAGACGCTGTATCAGCGCAACGATTTGTGTCATGACGAGATCGTGTCGGTGCTGTTCACCGCTACGCCTGACATCAAGAGTGTTGCTCCTGGCGTTTCGGCTCGCGCCTTCGGTCTGACCGAGGTGCCGCTCATTTGCACCCAAGAAATGACGGTCGATGGTGCGCTGACGATGTGTATTCGACTCCTTGCCCATCTCGATACCACCAAGAAAAGAACCGATCTGCGCCACGTTTTCCTCCGTGGTGCGGTCGCTCTTCGGCCCGAACTGGCCGAGCCCGGCGACGAGCAGTGACCGACGATCCGATCGGACGGGTTCCGCGTCGCGCCACGATCATCGGCACCGGCCTTATCGGGGGGTCGGTTGGTATGGCTCTGCGAGCTGAGGGATGGCACGTCGCAGCCGA
>JBBQUN010000273.1:0-6208 GCA_038212405.1 Acidimicrobiales bacterium
GGTGGATGAACGACGGCGACTTCCACCTGTGTGCTCGTCGGCAAACGTCGGCGCATGACGTCGACGGCGTCGTCGAAGATCACGCGCCCGTGGTTGACCACGATGGCCCGATCGGCGACACGCTCGATATCGGCGACGTCATGACTCGTCAACAAGATGGTGGTGTGCTTCTCCTGGTTGAGGCGGACGAGGAGTTCACGGAACACCTGCTTGCCGGTCAGGTCGAGGCCGATGGTTGGTTCATCGAGGAACAACACCGACGGCTCGTGGAGCAAGCACGCGGCGAGTTCGCACCGCATACGCTGCCCGAGCGACAGCGTGCGCACCGGTTGGGAGAACAACTCAGCGGCGTCGAAGAGTTCGCCGAGTTCGCCGATTCGCTGCGCAGCCTTGGCATCGTCGAGGCCGAAGATGGCGGCCAACATGGTGAACGACGCCCGGGGTGTGAGTTCGGCCCAGAGCTGTGAACGTTGGCCGAAGAGCGAGCCGATGGAGCGCGAGAGTTCGATTCGCTGCTCCCACGGGACGATGCCGAGGACTCTGGCGCTGCCATCGGTCGGACGCAGGATGCCGGTGAGCATCTTGATCGTGGTGGACTTGCCGGCACCGTTCGGCCCGATGAAGGCCAGCCGTTCGCCCGCTTCGATCTCGAAGGAGATGCCGCCGACGGCGACGACCTCGCGTCGATTGCGTCGCCGACCGGTGACGAAGGTGCGGCCGAGTTCGTTGGCGCTGATGGCAAGGCCTGTTCGGCGGTGATCCATGCTGCATTGTGAATCAACCATCGTCGTCTGTCGTGCGAGTTTCTGGCGAGGGTCCTGAGCTTCGAGGTGGTTGACTCGAAGTGTGCGACCTGCCCCGACGACCCCTGTTCCGAACGAGCTCATCGTTGCTGCCGAGCGAGTCGCCAGCGAGGTGCTGGCTCCCATGCGTCGAGAGGTCGATGCGCGAGGGGTGATCCCGACGACGCACTTCGATGCGCTGGCCGACAATGGGCTGTACGGCGCGGCCTTGGCGGCTGGTCCAACCGACTTCGTTGCCATCGTCGAGGCGCTCGCCAACGGGTGTCTGGCCACGACGTTCGTCTGGCTCCAGCACCACGGGCTGGCTCGACGTTTGGCAATGCCCGAAGCTCCCGCTTCTCTTCGCACCCTTGCGGCCGATCTGGGTGCCGGTCGATCTCGTGCCGGGATCGTGCAAGCCGGCCTTCTCCCCGGCCCGCCACTCCTCAGCGCTCGAAGCGATGCGGGCACCGGCGAATGGCTGCTCGATGGATTCTCGCCCTGGTGCACCGGTTGGGGCATGGTCAGCGAGCTGCTCGTTGCCGCTCGATTGGTCGACGACCCAGCACAGGTGGCCTGGTTCTGTGTCCCGGCCACCGATCAACCAGGGCTCGAGGTGCGTCGCTTGCCGTTGCAGGCCGTCGATGCCACCGCCACGGTTTCGCTCCGCTTCGACGTCGTGCGGGTCGAAGCCTCACGATTTCTGGGGACGAATGAATACGCGAAGGTTGGTCACGCCGCCGGGACGGGCCTGCGCCCCAACGGCTCGTTGTGCCTCGGCCTCGCTGGTCGGTGCGCAGCAATGCTCGAAGGGTTTGGCAGCGATGACACGCTTGATCGAGCCGGTCGACTCGCCAAGCGCATCGACGAGGTCCGTGCCGGACTCGATGCAGCCGAGGACCGTCTCATGCCCGTTCACCGAGTCGAGGCTGCGCTCCTGGCGATCGACGCCGCGGTTGCGCTCGTTGCCGGCGAGGGAGCGGCCGCAGCGATACGGGGTTCCGATGGTGAACAGGCCATGCGGGAAGCCACGTTCCTGCTGGTGTTTGGGTCCCGCCCGTCGATCAAACAGGAACTATTGCGTCGGAAGTGAACCAGCCCAGTGGTTGGGCCCGTCCAAAGTGATAGCCCTGGGCAAATCGAAGGTGCAGCTCGCGGAGTTTGGCCACCTGATCGTCGGTCTCGACTCCTTCAGCCACCACCTGCTTGCCGATGGTGGCAGCGAGATCCCTGATCGAGCGAACCAGCGCTGACTGGCGTGGATCCTGGCCCAGGTCTTTGATCAGGGTGCCGTCGAGCTTCACGTACTCGATCGGTAGCCCAAGCAAGTGCTGCACCGACGTGTGGCCGCTACCAAAGTCATCGAGTGCGAGCCGAACACCGCTCTCGACGAGCTGGGTGAGAACCGAATCGATGTCGGGAAGGTCGTGCAGATCAGCGGATTGGGTCAGTTCGAGGATCAGGCGGCCTGCCGGAATCGTGCCGGACGTCATCAAGAAGCACACTCGTTCGGTGAATCGTCGGTCAGCGAGCTGGCGAGGTGAGACGTTCATCGAGACCGAGACGGCGCGCATCATCTCGTGGTCGCGCCAGATCCCGAGGGTGTCGACCGCGCAGTCGAGCACCTGCATGGAGAGCTGATCGATGAGGCCCATCTCCTCCGCCAGCGGCACGAAGATGCTCGGAGGGCAGAAGGTTTCATCGGCTCGCTTCCACCGAGCCAGCAGTTCGACAACGGCGATCTGTTCGGTTTCGAGATCGACGATCGGCTGCCCCCAACAAACGATCGAACCTTGCTCGACAGCAGACCGCAGCGCCGCTTCGATCTCGGATCGCTCGTCGAAATTGCTGCGCGCGGCCTCGTCGTAGTGAGCGGATCGACGGCGGCCCTGACCCTTGGCAACGTAGAGCGCGTGGTCCGCTTCGCGTTGCACCGCATCGAGATCGAAGGTGCCGGGCGGGACGACGGTGATGCCGACACTGGCGGAGATGCGAGCCTCGAAGTCATCGGTCCGGAAGGCGATCTCGAGTGCGTTGATGATCGACCGGGCGACCCCCTCGCGAGCGTTTCGGTCGAGAGGAGCATCGATGAGGACCAAGAATTCGTCACCCCCGAGTCGGGCCACGATGTCTTCCGGCCGTACCGTGCTCGTGATTCGGTTGGCGACCTCGGCCAAGACCTGATCGCCCGTTGCGTGTCCAAAGCGATCGTTGACCGATTTGAAGTGATCGAGATCGATGAACATCGTCGTCACCGGCGAATCTGCACCAAACGAATCGAGTTGGGTGGCCATGGCGAGACCGGCACGGTTCAACAGGTTCGTGAGTGGGTCGCGAAGGGAGTCGTCGAGCGCGGCGCTTGCTCGGCCGTCTGCGAGTTCACGGTGGAACAAGATCTCGGCCAGCAGGTTGTTCGTGTCGGCGAAGGACTTGGCCAGGATGAGAACGAAGAAGATCGCGGCGGAGCCGAGAACGACCTCGCCCTGGAAGAACAGGCTCAGCGAACTGGAGATCCAAATCGGATACACCACGTAGCGGCCGTGCCCCGCGAGACCGGCGAGACCACCGACACCTCCAGCCGAGATGGCGAGCAGGATGCAAAAGACGGTGAATCGGAACTCTCGGTTTTCGAGTGCGGCAGGCTGGATCCAGAGAAAGCTGGCAAAGCACACGCCACCGTTGAACGCGAAGAAGTTGGCGACAAATGGTGTGCCACCACGGTCGACTCGGCGGTGCAGCGTCGCAAGATTGTTGGCGATGAGCATTGTGACGGAGTTCAGCGAAGCAAGGGCAAACCATACGTAGAGCCGAGTCGGACTCATCGTGCCGTGAGCGAGGCTCAACAACAGGACTGCGCTCACCCAGGTACCGACCGGGGCAAGCCAATCGTTGTGCCGGAAGACGAGCTGCGCGAGCTGGATCTGGACACCCTCGGTCAGATAGCGAGAGGCTGGCTCTGCTGGTGACCTCCTGGTGTAACGCATTACCGTCCTTCGACGCCCCTTTCGAGTGTCTTGAGCCCAGTCGTCTGGGTCGTCTTGCTCTACGGTCATCTTCTCGCTGCTCGATCAGGTGGTGCGTGCGTCGCAGGTGTTCGCTCGACACGCGGGGGCGGTCGCCAGGGGATTTGATCCGCCGATGGCGACACCAATGCGGCCACCGCCCAGATCGACTCGTTCGCTGCGAGGCGATTCCCGGCTCTGGCGAGCACGCTCATTCACCGGTGGGCTGGCCGGCTGATCGTTGCCAGTGTCGGGATTGCCGGTGTCGGGATTTCCAGGGTTGCCCGGGTCGGGGTTGCCCGGGTCGGGGTTGCTGGTGTCGGGGTTGCCCGGTGTTGGCGTGGTGGGATTGGGTGGTGCTGTGGTTCCCCCGCCGGGGTTGCTGGTGCCTGGATTGCCTGGCGTTGGTGTCGTGGCAGTGTCGCCACCTCGCCCACCCCCAGCGTCGCGGCCTCCGGAATCCACCGGCGAGGGAGTCGACGCGTTGGTTCTGGCTGCCTGGTAGGTAAAGCCGTTCTGCACGCTGAGGACGACTGAGCCGTTGCGGATCAAGCGGATGGTGACGGCCCCTTCTCGGGACGAGGCGGGGGCGAGCGCGACCAACCGTGACGTGGTCTGGCTGACCGACGGTGTTTCCACCGACCCGAAGTAGACCTGCACGGGGTCGGGGAACTGGCCACTGATGGTGATCTGCGTTTGCTCACCGACCCGACCGACGAATGGAGCGATCGATTGGACCGCATACCGGCCCTGCTGGGCGGGGGTGGGCGGCACGGGTTGCGCGGCCTGCGGCGGTGTTGTTGGCGTTGGAGTGGCCGGGGTTGGCGCCGATGGGGGGGTTTGCGGTGGCGGGGTTTGCGGTGGTGCTGTTGAGGGCGGCGCTGTTGAGGGTGGTGCTGTTGAGGGCGGTGCTGTTGAGGGCGGGGGGGCTGCCTTGGCGGGAGGTGCGGTTGGCGTCGGAGTCGCTGCGCCGCCGTCAGCGTTGCCACCGCCTCCGTCGGTCTCGTTGCCGGGGACGTTGGTGCGAGACGTGGGATCAGTCGTCGAAGTCCCGCCGCCGTTCGCCGGAGTCCTGCCGGTGCCAGGGGTTGGTTGCGGCGTGCCCGAGTCTGGTGCCTCGTCGACTGGGGTAGCCGGATTGCCAGTTCCGGGGCTTCCCGTGTTGGGATCGCGGGTGTCGCTCGGCTCGTCGACGCTGGCTTCGCGGACCGAGAAGGCAACAGCGAAGGGAGCGCCGAGCCGGGAGCCAGGGTCAGCCGTCGGGACGGCCTCGAAGACCAAGCCGTAGTCACCGGCGGTCAAGGTGGCAGACAGGGTCAATTCAGAGGTCCCAGTGACCCCCAGGTCGAGAAACCCATTCGGCCCGGTCGACGTCGGCGAACCGGTCAGCTCGAGCGGGTAGTCGACCAGGGCATAGACACCGTTGCTCTCGTTCGAGAGCAACGCCATCTCCCATCGGAAGTCCTCGTCGAACTCCCCTTCGGGAACGGCAAAGCTGATGTTCGAGGTGAGGGGTGTCGCTGTTGTCAGGTTGCCCAGACCGGTCATGGTCACCGCGAGTTCGGTGATCGGCACGTCATCAGGGACGACCCCGCCAAGTGCTTCGCCGGCATTCAACCGAGCGCCGTTGGCGCCGGAGGTGGCGAGTGTGGGACTGATGTCGCTCGCCGATTGCAGCGCAGCAATGATCTGCTGCGGCGAGAGCGACGGATCATCCGACAACAGCAGCGCCGCCGAGCCAGCCACGATCGGCGTGGCCATGCTGGTGCCGCTCATGAACAGGTACTGGCTGGTATCGGGAACGGTCGAGAGAATGAGCTCGCCAGGAGCGAAGATGTCGAGCGCGCTGCCGTAGTTCGAGAACGAGGCCCGGGTGTCGTCTGCCGAGCTCGCGCCGACCGTCATCATGTTGGCCTTGTCGAACGAAGCGGGCCAGACCTTGGCAACGTCGAGGTTGGTGTTGTGGTTTCCGGCAGCAACGATGACGAGCGCTCCCTTGGTCCCTGCGTAGTCGATGGCGGCGCCGATCGATCGGGGCGTTGCGCCGCCGGGAGCGGTACCGAGCGAAAGGTTGATCACGTCGGCGCCGTTGTTGGCGGCGTAGCGCACCGCCTCGGCAATCGCTGCTTCGCTCATCGAGCCATTCGTCGCGGCAACGTTGAGGTCCATGATTCGCGCGTCGGGAGCGACGCCGGCAACGCCAACACCGTTGCGAGCTGCCGCCACCGTTCCGGCGACGTGGGTGCCGTGGTTGTGGGCGTCGCGGTTGTATCCGGTTGCGTCGCGGTAGACGAAGTCGAACCCGTGGCAGTCGTCGACGTAGCCATTGCCGTCGTCATCAGTGCCGTTGTCGCAAACCTCGCCGGGGTTGTGCCAGGCATTCGCGGCGAGATCGGGATGGGAGAAGTCGACTCCGGTATCCAC
>JBBQUN010000274.1:0-6168 GCA_038212405.1 Acidimicrobiales bacterium
CAGCGAGTCTGGATCGGCCGTCAACGACAGCCGACTCGACACTGTTTCTCACGTTCACCTCGGGCTCGACCGGTCGACCGAAGGGCGTTCCGGTGCATCACCGGGGTGTCCTTCGCCGACTCGCCTGGCAATACCTGACCACGCCGCCAACCGTCGACGAAGTCGGGATCGCCAAGACCACCCTGGGTTTCGTCGATCACCTGACCGAGCTGTGGGGCCCGCTGCTGGCTGGTCAAACCGTGGTGCTCGCTCCCGACGCCACGGTCAAAGACGCCGCAGCATTCATCGACCTGTGCGCCAACGAGCAGATTCGACGACTCGTCGTCGTTCCGTCCTACGCCGAGGCGCTGCTGGATGCCGCGCCAGATCTCGGCACCCGGCTCCCCCACCTGCGCTACGTGACCACCAGCGGTGAAGCGTTGACTCCGGTCCTCGCTCGCCGCATCGGTGTCGCACTTCCCGGCGTCACCGTCTTCAACATCTACGGGATGTCCGAGGCAACCGCCGACGTCACCGCTCAGGCATTCACCACCGACGAACTGGTAGCGCTCGACCAAGACCGTGCCGTCTCGGCGGGGCAACCTCTGCCCGGCCTTCGGGTCGCGATCACCACCGACACCGGCGCCGCGGACGCGACAACCTCGGAGGACGTGCGGCTGCTTCCCTATGGCGTCGTCGGCTCGATCGAGGTTGCCGGGTCGGCGCTCTCGGCCGGCTACTGGCATCGGCCCGACCTCACCAACGAACGATTCGTTCTTCGCCGTGACCGCAATCGCCCTGACCACGTCGGTTCGGTCGAACGTTGGTACCGCACCGGCGACCTCGGATGGCTCGAGCCCTCAGGGCAACTGCATGTGGTTGGCCGATCCGATCATCAGGTCAAGGTCCGCGGCATGCGGGTCGAGCTGGGCGAGGTCGAAGCCGCATTCGAGCGACATCCCTCGGTCGCTCGCTGCGTTGCGGTCCTCGATGATTCGGGCGATCTGGTCGCCTACGTTCTCCCCACCCGGTCGTCAGCAACTCGATCGTCCACCACCGAGTCGACGGCGACCCAGCCGTCGGCGACCGAGTTGCGAGCCCATGCGTCGACCCTGCTGCCGGGCTACATGGTCCCCTCGGCCATTCTGTTGGTTGCGGCGTTCCCGACGACACCCAGCGGCAAGCTCGACCGCCATGAACTGGCGAGCGGGTCGGTCAACGAATCGGTCGTCCAACGCGCGCCGTCGATTGCACTCGGTAGCGACCGCGGCGAACTGGCCACCATGCTCGACCTCTGGCGCCAGGTGCTGCCCCATGCCGAACTTGGCTACGACACCGACTTCTTCGACGCCGGTGGCCATTCACTGCTGGCCTTGCGCCTGCTCACCCGAATCAACGCTGGGTTCGGAACCGAGCTGAGCCTGGCCCAGATGCTCGAGGCTCCCACGCCACGACAGCTCACGGCTCGTGTTGGCAGCACGCACCCCGACACCAGCTCCAGCGCCGTCGACTATCTCGTGCCGATCCTGCCTCGATCAGCCGAACAGCCCTCAGGCGACCGACCAACGATCTTCTGCGTGCATGGCGCCGGCGGCAACGTGCTCAACTTCCGGGCACTGGCCAAGACCATCGAACCGGCGTTCGACCTGATCGGCATTCAGGCTCGTGGCGTCGACGGCGTGACTCGACCGCATGATTCCATGGCCGAGGTCGTCGCCGACTACCTCCCTGCCATTCGTGGCCACCAGCCCGATGGGCCCTACCTCCTGGCCGGCTACTCCGGTGGCGGCACGATCGCCGTCGAACTCGCTCGTGCGCTCGAGGCCGATGGCCAAGCCGTCGAAGCCGTCCTCCTGCTCGACACCTTCCACAACGAAACCCGTCCCCGGCCCTTCACTCGCCAGCAACATCTCCAGCAACTGCGCACGCGTGGCCTTGGCTACCTGATCGAGAAGATCAACGAACGGCGTTCTCCGAACGAGTCCGACGACTTCGCGCCGGTCGTGGCCGAGGCTCGCGCCGCCGGCCGGGCCATCCCACTCGAGGCTCGTGAGTGGCACATCAAAGGGAGGATGTATCAGCTCATCGGCGAGCATCACATCGACCGCTACGACGGACCCGTCATCCTGCTCGCCGCCACCGACACCCACCCCGGGCTCGTCCACGCCGGTCATGACCATGGCCTGGGCCAGGTCTTCCCCAACCTCGAAATCATCGATGTCGAGGGCGACCATCACTCCCTGGTCGAAGGACACAACGCGCCCGAACTCGGTCGCCTGGTGCTCAATCGTCTCGGGCACGATCGTCTCGGGCACGATCGTCTCGGGCACGATCGTCTTGAGTCAGATGCGACACCGCAACCCTCGCCGCCGCGCCAGCGGTGACCGCTCCCGAGGGGCTCGACGCCAAGCAGCACATCTATCGCCACCTGCCGAGCGGGCTCGACGAATCGCCGCTCCTGGCTCGCTATGTGCAGTCGGGAACGACCGTGCTCGACGTTGGTACTGCCGCCACCGGTCGCAGCGCGCTCGCCTTGGAAGCGCTCGGCGCAACCGTCGTCAGTATCGAGATCAACCATCTCGCAATCACCGAGTTCGCCGGTAGCGACGAGTTCGCAGCATCGGCGATGGCGTTGGCGACTGCCGACATGGCACAGCTCCCCTTTGCCGATGCCAGCTTCGACACCGTGCTCGTTGCCTTCCATGGCTTCGACTACCTCGTCGACTCCGAGGTGCGGCTTCGGGCGATCGGCGATCTCGCCCGGGTGCTACGGCCGGGCGGGCATCTGATCTTCAACTCGTTCAACACCCTCGGCATCCTCGCCACCCCGGTGGGTGTGCGGTCCGTCGCCAGTTGGAAGCGGCGACTTCGCTTCGTTCGCTCCGGCGAACTGCGGAATCGCCGTCTGGTCGACAACAACGGTCTCGCCCTGCACCATGCTCGCTCGGGCCAGATCATTGCCGAGGTCGAGCGATCGACCTCGCTCGAGTTCGAGACCATGACCACCTTGGCCGGCAACGAGCATCATCGCCTCCTGGTGTCGACTCTCGCCCCCAACCAAACTACGTCTTCACCAAACACTGACGCTCCCGCCCGCTCACCCGACAACTCCTCTACCAAGGTGACGAAAACGGCACCCACAGAGAGGAGTTACCGCGTCCCACCACCACCCGAGACAACTCCTCTACCACGGTGCCGAAAGCGGCACCCACAGAGAGGAGTTACCGCGTCCCGCCACCCACCCGAGACAACTCCTCTACCAGGGCGTCGTAAGCGGCACCTTGGTAGAGGAGTTGCTGCGTCTCGGCCGTGAGGGTGAGCAGGTCAGTGAGGCGCGGCGTTGTCGGAGCGGTCGAGGAGGTGGGTCACTCGGCGAAGGGCCGAGGCTGACAGCGAGACCAGCTCGCGTTTGCCGACCAGCGCCGGACTGATTGCCGCCGGGGGCAAGGCAACCTCGGCCGCCTGAGCGAGCAGGTCATCGATCATTGCGTCGGCCAGGGCCTCGAGCCGCGTCACCGAATCATGACGGGTGCCGTCGATTTCGATGTGGAGGGCACCCTCGGACACGAAGGCGAGCACACCAAGATCGTGGAATCTGCGGTTGTCGGGATGGATCGAGGTGGTCATCGGCTCGGCCCCAACGAACACGTCACCGAAGCCCGTCGGCGGATCGACTCGACCAAGGAACCCAAACACCACCCTGGGGAGCGGTCGGTAGGCCAGGCCCGAGGTCGCATCCAGGTAGCGCCCGATGCCGAAGCCAACGCCCCGATCAGGAATCGAGGCCAGGACCTCGCCCACGGTTTGCCGCACCCCCGCCACGTCGAGTTGGTCGAGCGGCACCGAGATCGGATGATGACTGGTGCACCAGCCAACGGTGCGGCTCAGGTCGAGTGCCGCCGCACGTTCGCGAGCACGGGCGTCAGGGGCAAGGGGGTCAGGGGCAAGGGCGTCAGGAGCGAGCGCTTCGGCCTCTCGGCCGTGTCCCTCGACGATGGCCTCGAGCCGATGCCAACCGAGCACGGTGCGCCCGGCAACTCCGAGCGCCGCCAGGATCGCCGTCGGGTAGCCAGTCCGGCGAAGCATGGCGGTGTGTTCGGCGGACAGGACCCGACGAACAGCGCGGCCTTCGGCCTCGGTCACCGGAGACCGGTCAACGGAAACGGCAGGGAGCAGCTGGTGCCAGAGCGGATAGTGCGATCGGGCAGTGTCGAGACTCTCGGGCGAGACGAGCAGGCGAGCCCAGTCACCGACGTCGCCACCCTGTGTCGGCGCGTTGCCGCTTCGGTAGGACTCGGCCCAATCGTCGAGCAGCACGCCCCACGACACGCCGTCGACCACGAGATGGTGGGCGGTGATCACACAACGCCGACGGTCGCCGGCAGTGAAAGTGGCGAGTCGAATGGTGGGGCCGTCGACGAGGTCGATCCGACTGGCGAGCTCGTCGGCATAGGCCTGCCAGTGGGGAGAGGCGGTGTTTCCGAGGTCGTGTCGCTCGATTCCGATGAGTCCGTCATGCTCGGCGTCGGCGATGCTGATCGACCAACCGTTGGCGGACGAAACGAATCGATGCCGAAGCGCTGCGTGAGCGACCGGCAACGTGGCAGCGGCGGCTTCGAGCCGATCGAGGTCGACATCGTCGGCAAGATCGAGCCAGCGGTACTGGGCCCAATGATCGAGGTGGGCGAGGTTCTGCTCGAACAGCCAATGCTGGATCGGCAGGAGCGGCAATGGCTCGGATCCCGAGGGTGCAGCTGGGGTCGGACCGGAACGAGCATCAGCAACCGCTGTCACTATCGGCGCCGGCGTCGGTTGGGCAGGTTCCGATGTCAGGTGAGCGGCGAGGGCCCGGACCGTTTGGTGTTCGAACACATCTCGGGGCTTGAGGTCGAGCCCCAGCTTGCGAGCGCGAGCAACGATCTGGATGCTGATGATCGAGTCGCCTCCCAGATCGAAGTAGTTGTCGTCCCGACCGACCCGATCGATGCCCAAGGCCTCGGCCCACAGCAGCGCCAGTTGATCGAGCAGCGAAGCCGGCACCGTCGCTGGACCGGATTCGGGAACGGCTGCTGATGCCCCGGTATCGAGCATGGCGGCCACGATGTCATTGGGTCGCACGGTCGCATCGAGCACGGTCGCTTCGAGCACGGTCGCATCGAGCACGGTCGCTGCCGATGGGAGCGAGAGGGCGGCTCGGTCGACTTTGCCGTTGGCGTTCAGGGGCAGCGAATCAACGGCAACGAACCGGCCGGGCTGCATCACCTCGGGAAGCAGTGCTGCGGCATGAGAGCGCAGTTCTTCGCTCGATAGTGGCCTGCTCGCCTCGAACCAGACCACGATCATGGCGGTTGGACGACCGGGCGGGATCACCACGTTGCCAACCGCTCGGACGACCGCCGGATGCGATTCGATGACTCGTTCGATCTCGCCGATCTCGATCCGATGGCCCCGCAACTTGACTTGGTGGTCGACTCGGCCGAGGAACGTGAGCGATCCGTCTGCGAGCACGTCGACTCGGTCGCCGGTGCGATACCAGCGCTGCCCGTCGGCTTCGACGAACCGCTCATCGGTCAGGTCTTGGCGACCGAGGTAGCCGAGCGCAATGCCGGCACCGCCGATCCAGAGTTCGTCGTCGACGATCCGTTCGACCGCACCGGGGATGGGTCGGCCAATCGGAATGGCACCGGTGTCAGCCAGCGAAGAGAGGCTGTTGGACAGGTGGAAGCTGGACAGATCGAAGGTGTGGGCGTGACTCCACACTGCCGCCTCGGTCGGACCGTATTCGTTGGTGAGCCGAGCGCTCCCGAGCTTGTCGGCGTGCAGGGCGATCAGCGATGCCGGGCATTCCTCGCCCGCCACGATGGCGTCACGCAACGACGCCAACCGATTGGTGTCGTTCTCGGTGAGGAGCAGGCGATACAGCGACGGGAGGGCCAGGAGTTGGGTGACCTGGTGGGTCTCGATCAGATCGGCGAGGTGGGTGACGTCGGTGTGCAGTCCGTCGTCGGGCAGCACGACGCCGCCGCCCTGTGTCAACGCCCAGTAGAGACCAGCGGCCGAGGAGTCGAATGCGAACGATGACAGCACCAGGAACCGGCCGACCGGCTCGGGGTAGAACTCGGTCCGAGCGAGCGTGGTGGCAACGATGTTGGAGTGGCGCACCATCACGCCCTTTGGTGTGCCGGTCGA
>JBBQUN010000275.1:0-6101 GCA_038212405.1 Acidimicrobiales bacterium
CAGCAAGCTTCTTTGCCTTTCGCTTCGCTCGCCGACCGGCGACGACAGCGCCATCGGCGGTATCGACAAGGGGCGAGCGAGACGAACGCTCAGCCCGACGCCGTTCTCGTCGCGCTCTCTTGGACTCCCCCAGCGCCTGCAGTTCCGCCTTCTGGGCTCGTTTCTCGGCTCTGTTGAGCCGTCGTGAGAGCTTCTCGGATCGCTCGTCGGCCCTGCTGCTGGCAGCAACGGCAAGATCCCGCTCTTCCTGTGTCCTGGCCAATATCTCCGACTTACTTCGGAAGTTGATGATTCCGAGTGTGGCAACGGAAAGGGTCTTTCGAATCGCTCCCATGACATTATTCTCCTTGGTCTGGGCAGCTGATGCTACCGGTCGGGCTCTACCCGACCAGGCGAGAGTCAAACCCTTCGCCGCCACCGCCCACGACCCGCCGTTCAAGACCCCGCCGTTCAAGACCCCGCCGTTCAGAGCCGGAGTTCGACCGCCACCGACCGAACGGCCTCGATGATCTTCGCGTAGCCAGTGCACCGGCAGAGGTTGCCCGACAGCCCGATTCGGATCTCGTCGTCGCTCGGGTCAGGGTTTCGCTCGAGCAGTGCTGCGGTACTCATGATCATGCCGGGAGTGCAGAATCCGCAATGCACGCCACCAGCCTCGAGGAGGTGGCGTTGGATCGGGCGCAGCTCGCCTCCAGTTGCACTCCCACCAGCGGCCATGCCTTCGATGGTTCTCACCTGACGTCCCTCTGCCTGCGCTGCCAGGTACGAGCACGAGTTCACCGGTTGGGCATCGAGGAGGACCATGCATGCCCCACACTCACAGTCATAGCAACCTTGTTTGGTTCCGGTGAGGCCCACGTCGCTGCGAATCACGGCGAGCAGAGTTCGTGAGCCATCGATCATCATGGGATAGTCGATGCCATTCACCGTGAGGGTGATCTGCTGTTGGGTCATGTGCTGTTGGGTCTCGGGTGGCGGCGTCAATGTGGTGCTCCGATGCCTTCGCTTCGATTCACTGGGCTCTCGATCACTTCTCCCGCAGCGCGCCGGGCAGCGACCGCAACGGCGCGGCCGGCCATGACCCCAACGGTGTCGAAGCCGACCAGATCGTCGAGTCCGGCAACGCTCACGATGGAGGGGGCAACCGCATTCAACGCAACGGCGATCGATGCGATGGTGCCATCAGTGCCGAGGACCACGCTGGCTGCTGCTCCGACAACGGCGATCTCCATTGCCCGTCGATACTCCAGGCGAACATGGGCCGAGCCCGATCGAGCGGAGCGCACAGGAAGGTGAACAGCAACACAGATCTCATCGCTCCTTGGGCTGGTATGACCCGGGCCCAACCACAACTCCCGAGCGACGACTCGGCGGACACCGTGCGCCGAGCGCAGTTCGACGCACGCCTCGAAGGCGACCAGCGGGGCGCCGGTGTCCATCGCCGGCGACGCATTCATCACATTGCTACCGAGGGTTCCCACGTTTCGGGTGGCCGGCGATTCGATCAGACCGGCCGCATCGGCCAACGCCGAGTAGTCAGCGACGATCGGTCTTCATGTGGCTGGCCTCCATGTGGCTGGTCTTCATGTGGCTGGTTGTCGAGAAGGGCAACAGCAGCGTCGATACAACGGCGCAGGCCGATCTCGTCATAGGTCTGTCCCGATGGGCCGACCGAGCCCGCGTCCAGGGCATTGCGCCGACGGAATTCGACCGGATCCTGCCAATCGTCTCGGCCAGCTCGTCGGTGTGGCTTTCGCAAGCCCAACATGCCTGCGGCGCGGTATGAGCCCGCACCGATCCCGATGGCTGATGATTGGTGTAGACGAGGCTGGCCTGGACGAAGACGTTGTCGATTTCGTACGGCCCAACAACGTACATCGCCGCCAACTGCGCAAAGAAGGCGCCATCGGCGGTGTTCGCGCCATTGTCGAGCAGCACCCGACCTCGCCGAGCCGCAATCGATCCATCGGAGCGAATCCCGGACTCGAGGTCGATCATCATCGACTCGCGTCGGCGGTCAGGGGCGAGGAACGCCTCGTGACGACTGAACACCTGCTTGACCGGACGATTGATGGCTCGGGCCAGGGCCTCGATGTGCGCCTCGAAGTGGAAGCCGCACTTGCCACCGAACCCGCCACCGAGGTGGGGCACGATGATGCGGACTCGATCGCTCGGCAGTTGCAGGGTCTCGCAGACGCCAGCGCTGGCATCGAACGGAACCTGCGTCGATGACCAAATCGTGACCTTGCCACCCTCTCATTGGGCAATGACACCACGGGGTTCGATTGGCGCGGCATGCGATCCGTCGGCAAGGAAGCGGGAAGCAACGATGGCCGCAGCCTCGGCCATGCCGGCGTCGACGTCGCCTTTCGCGATCGAGGCGAAGGTCGCGACGTTTCGATCCCGGGGCGTGTCACCGGTGACGTCGTAGTCCGGTGACCTTGTCGTTGCCATCAGCCCATACGAACCGTTGCGGTGGACGTGGCGGCGGTCGGTCAGATTCCCTGGTGGCAAAGGCGAGACTTGCTGGACGGTCACGTCGGAACCATCGCACATCGCACCCTTGGGAGAAGCGCCTATGTCCTCGACCAGCCATTTGCTCGACACTGGCGCCAAGATCGAAGCAACCACCACGAAGGCGAACACATGCGGACACAGATCCTGGCAGCGGCCGATTTTGGCATTCTCGTCGAGCGAATCGGGCTCGACGAACTGATGGATCTGATGATCGATCGACTGCGGCAACGATTCGTCGAGCACGATGCGGCAACAGTTGATGTGCGAACACGCGATGGGTTTCGCTACGACAAGCCGGCGCTCGGGTTACTGGAATGGATGCCGGTCCACGAGATCGGCGGGCCGGTGGTGATCAAGATGGTCGGGTATCACCCCACCAATCCCTTGCAACGGTCGGTCCCCAGCGTGCTCGCCACGTCATCGTTGTGGGACACCGAGACTGGCCACCTGGTCGCGATCGCCGACTCGACCCTGCTCACCGCCATCCGCACCGCAGCGGCTTCAGCCATCGCCAGCGACCTTCTCGCAACTCCCGATCGCATCGACGTCGGCATCGTTGGACTTGGCGCCCAGGCCGTTGCTCAGCTTCATGCTCTCACTCGGGTACGCAACGTGGGTCGAGTGTTCGCCTCGGACACCTCGCCGGAGGCTGCTGAGTCGTTCGCTGCCCGTGTTGCCTTCCTCGGCGTGGACGTGGAGATCGTCGACCCGGGCGATCTGGATCAACTCATCGCCAATGTCGATGTGCTCATCACCTGCACCTCCGTCGACATCGGTGCCGGTCCAGTGATCCCAGACGGACCCACGCGTCCCTGGCTCCACGTCAACGCCGTTGGTGCCGACTTCCCGGGAAAGACCGAGCTGCCACTCAGCCTGCTGCGCAATGCGTTGGTCGTTCCTGACTGCAAGCCCCAATGCATCGCTGAAGGCGAATGTCAGGTTCTCGATCCATCCGACATCGGACCCGACATCGCTGCGCTCGCAAAGCTGGGCAATGAGGCGTGGGTACACCGAGGTCGTCGCACCGTCTTCGATTCGACAGGGTGGGCGATCGAGGACGAGGTGGCGCTCCGCCTCGCACTCGAGCTTGCGGCAACGTACGGGCTCGGAACGCTCGTGCAGATCGAATCGATCCCCGTCGATCCGCTCAACCCCTACGAGGGTCTGACCGCTCAATGAGCGGCACGTCCGACGTGACCCAAGCATCGCGACCGACGTTACGGTCGGGACGTGAGTTCGACGGAAGTGCCAACCGCCGACTAGGAGTACGGGGGTGAACGACGACTCGCCCACCGAAACGAAACCCATTCGCGAGGAGCGTCGGGAGCCGCGCGAGGGAGTCGAAGAAGTCGCCCCCGGCATTCTCCGGGTGCAACTACCGATTTCCCTGCCCGGTCTCGGGCACGTCAATTGTTATGCGATGGAGGACAGCCGAGGCATCACCCTCGTCGACCCCGGGCTTCCCGGCCCCCGCACCTTCCGAGCATTGCAGCAAACGCTGAAGTCGGGTGGGCTTGCGATCGATCGAGTCCACACCGTCATCGTCACCCACTCTCACCCCGATCACTTCGGACAAGCCGGCACCTTCCGACGCAAGTTCGGCGCCGAGGTCATCACGCATCGGGCATTCCGCACCTTCCTCGATCCAGAGGCCGAAGAGGCTGATGGTGAGGACGATCTCGAAATCACCCAACAAACCCTGAAGGCTCAGGTCGAGTCCGCACGCGGGCAAAAACTCGAGAACGGCCCGTTCATGAAACACACCCCGTGGGGCGGCGAACCGCGACTCATGCCTCGCTCCCGTCGTATGCGGTATTGGGCCATGCGCAAGGCCGCCGGCCGCATCGTTGCCACACCGTCGCCAACGCGTCGAGTTGATGATGCGCAAGTCCTCGACGTCGGCGGTCGCGAGTGGGTCGCGGTGCACACACCGGGCCACACCATTGATCACCTGTGCCTCTACGACCCAAATGGTGGCGTCATGATCAGTGGCGACCACGTGCTTCCCACCATCACGCCGCACATCTCGGGTATGGGGGCGACGCTCGACCCACTCAACGACTTCTTCGAGAGCCTCGACCGAATGAAGACCTTCGACGACGTCACCATCGTGCTTCCCGCTCACGGTCTCGAGTTCGGCGATCTGGCCGGGCGGGCCGAGGGCATCAAGCTCCATCATCACGAGCGCCTCGAGAAACTGCGCGACGCGTCCGACGAGGTCGGCCGCGGCACCGTCAACGACTACATGAAGCTTCTGTTCGCCGAGCGTTCCTGGGGTTCGATGGCCGAGAGCGAGACCTACGCCCACCTGGAGCACCTACGACTCTGCGGCGAGGCCGAGGTCGATGACTCCGGCGAGCAACTCCGCTACTCCTTCGACTGATCAAGTCCAGCTGGTTCGAAAACGGCGGCGAGCTTGCTCGCCGGACGACTGGCCGACATGATCGTCGAACACAGCGAAGGGGAACAATGACCAGCGAGAGCGCAGCACCAGAATCCGTCGGCATGAGCAGCGATCGGCTCGATCGCATCCGCCCGGTGATGCAGGGGTTCGTCGACAACGGCACGATCGCCGGCGCCACCACCTTGGTCGCACGCCGAGGCAAGCTCGTCCACTCCGCCCACTTCGGCCATCGTGACCGCGAGGCCGGCGTCGCCATGACGAACGACACGATCTTCCGGATCTATTCGATGACCAAACCGGTCGTGTCGACAGCACTCATGCTGCTGCACGAAGAGGGTGCCTTCCAGCTCGAGCACCCGGTGGCCAAGTTCATCCCCGCGTTCGCCGCGACCCAGGTGATGACGGCCGACGGCACGCTCGTTCCCCAGGAACGCCCGATGGAGGTCCGTGACCTTCTCATGCACACCAGCGGGCTCACCTACGACTTCATGATCGATAGCCCTGTCGCCCAGCTCTATCGCGACGCTCGCATCATGAACGACGCCGCCCGCCCCCTTGGTGAGCTCGTCGACGCGCTGGCCGAAATCCCGTTGGCGTCACAGCCCGGTGCTCGGTGGCACTACAGCGTTGGGATCGACGTGGCGGCCCGACTGGTCGAGGTTCTGGCCGATCAGCCACTTGGCGACTTCCTCGAAGAACGACTCTTCGCTCCGCTCGGCATGAGCGACACCGGCTTCGGCGTTCCCGACGACAAGCTCGACCGCTTGGCCGCCATGTATGGGCTCCCCGACTTGGTGGGTGAGAACTACGACGCCATGCAACTGGTCACCGCTGCGCTCAGCGGTTTCAACGAACGCATCGATGTGTCGGCGACCTATCCGACCGGTACGCCAGCGGTGTTCCAACGGGGTGGACTCGGACTGTTCTCGACCGGTAGCGACTACCTCAGCTTCGCCACCATGCTGTTGCAAAACGGGCGGAGCGGCGACACCCAACTGATGGGGCGCAAGACCCTCGAACTCATGCACCGCAACCACCTCAGCGATGACCTCCTGCCGTTCGAACTCCTCGGCCGAACCACACCCGGCTACGGATTCGGACTCGGTTCCCGGGTCATGATCGACACCGCCGCCAGCGCCGGGACCGGATCAGATGGCGAGTATGGCTGGGCCGGTGCCGC